>NZ_JAAALN010000117.1 GCF_009906795.1 Kineococcus siccus | reverse complement strand
TCCCCGACAGGCGCGGGCGCACGTCGACCGCGGCGGGCGCGCCGGCCCCCAGCTCGACCACGACCGTGCGCGTCAGGCCGGGGTCCTGGCGCAGCGTGGCGCCCGGGAAGGCGGCGGCCACCGTGGCCGCCGAGTCGGCGCGCCCGCTGCCGTAGCGCACGAGCACGGCCGAGCCGGGAGCCGTGGCGTCACCGTCCCCGGTGCCCGCGACCGTGAAGCCCTGCGCCGCCAGGGCCGTCGCGGCCGTCCCCGCGGTCCCGGCGGGCGCCCCGACGTTGAGCACCTCGACCGAGACCTGGGACGGCGCGACCGTCAGGGCGGACGACGCGGACGGCTCGGCCGTCGGGGCGGCCGCCGCCCCCGTGGGGGCGTCGGTGCGGATCTGGTCCCAGAGCGTGGTGGCCGCGGCGGTCCACTGCACGCGCGCGGGGTCCCGGGGGTACTCCTCGGTGGGGACGGTGATGAACTCGACGCCGCCCGCGGGCATCTTCTGCAGGCTCTGCGCCAGCTCCACGACCGTGGACAGCTGGGCGAGCTGCGGGTCCGTGGTGACCGAGCTCGTCGCCGCGTCGAGGAACGCGTAGAGCTTGTCCGGGCGCAGGAGGATCTGCGAGCTCGTGACCTTCTGCACCATCGAGGACATCAGCGCCTGCTGGCGGGAGATGCGCGAGATGTCCGAGCCGTCGCCGACGCCGTAGCGCACGCGGGCGTAGGCCAGGGCCGTCTCGCCGTCGACGTCCTGGTGCGTGCCCGCGGTCAGGTACAGGTTCGCCCGCTCGCTCGAGATCGCCTCGGGCGTGCAGATGGTCACGCCGCCCAGCGCGTCGATCATGGAGCGGAACCCGCTGAAGTCGATGACGGCGTAGTGGTCGACGCGGACCTTCGTCAGGGCCTCGACCGTCTTGACCGTGCAGGCCGCCCCGCCCTCGGAGAACGCCGAGTTGAAGATGCCCAGGTGGGCGGGGTCCACCTGGCCGTCCGGGCCCGTGCACTGGGGGATCTGCACCATCGAGTCGCGCGGGATGCTCACGAGCCGCGCGCTGCGCCGGTCCGCGGCCAGGTGCACGAGGACGGTGGTGTCCGAGCGCGCGCCCGGGTCGGCCGACTCGCCGCCGTACTCGCCGCCCGTGCCGTCGGAGAGGTCCCGCGTGTCGCTGCCCATGACGAGGATGTTCAGCGCGGTGTTCCCCGTGGTCGGGTCCGCCGCGGCGTCCACCGCCGGGCGGTTGCCGAGGAGCCCGTCGATGTCGGCGGACTGGATGTTGCCCTGCAGCCGGTGGTAGGCCCACACCCCGCCGCCCGCCGCCACGACGGCCAGCACGACCGCCGTGACCCCGAGGACCCGCAGCACGCGGAAGGCCAGCCCGTGCTGGTGGCTGGCGTGCTGGCCGCGCGGCCGGCGCCCGCGGCCGGGGACGTCGTCGCGCGGGGGAGCGACGTCGGGTGAGGTGGCCACGGCACGACGATAGGAGACGACGTCCACTGCTCCCCGCCGGATCCCCGAGGTCGCACCAGCGCGCGTGCGAGGCCTTCACACCCGGGCGCCCCCGCACGCCCGCCGGGTACCGCTCAGGGGTTGACGGTGCCGATGTCGTCGACGCGCTGGTTGAGGGTGTCGACGCACTGCTGGATGGCGGCCTCGCTGTTGCCGGCGCTGCTCACGCAGCTGGCGAACTCGCGCCCACCGGTGTTCCACACGGCGCCCACCGTGACCGCGAGCACCACGGCGACGATCAGCGAGAGCACGGTGCCGACGATGCTCGTGACGAGCCCGACCAGCGCGGTGCCGCGGTTCGTCGCGCGGCCGCGCCGGGCGCGGCGCAGGCCGACGATGCCGAGCACGATGCCGACGAGGCCCGGCAGCAGCCCGAGGCCCAGGAGCCAGAAGAGCAGCAGGGACAGGATGCCGAGGATGAGCGCGGCGATGCCCGCGCCGTTCTTCGGGGCGGCCGGCGGCGTCCCGTACGGGTCGCCGTAGCCCTGCCGGTCGTAGCCCTGGTGGCCGCTGCCGTCGGGTCCGGTCGTCGACGCCATGGTCTCCTCCTCGTGTCGCTGCGCCCCCGGGCAGGGCACCGGAGACGGATCCTCGCAGGCCCGCGGGCCGGGCGGCGACGGCGACGCGGGCAGCCCCCGGGACGGGCTAGCGGCCGTCGACCGTGCCGTCGTTGATCGCGAGCCGGTCCGCCACCGCCGGGAAGACCACCGTGAAGCACAGCGCCACCACCGCGGCCACGACGAGGAGGCTGAGGAGCAGGCGCACCCACCAGGGCCCGGGGAGGACCCGCCACCACCACCCGTACACGCCGTCAGCCCCCCGCGACCGGCGCGAGCGAGGCGGGCGGCCCGGCGCCGCGGTCCTGCACGGACTCCAGCAGCGCGTGCACGACGTAGCGCTCGCGCGCCGAGTTCATCGGGTGGCAGGCCGTCATCGTCAGCCACGCCTGCGTGGGCTCCACGCCGGGCTGGTCGGGCACGGGTGCGATCACCGAGACGCGCGTGGGCCGCACGACCTCGTGCGTCTGCACGCGGTAGGTGAACCACTGGGTGGCCGTCGCCACGATCACGGCGTCGCCCGGCTGGAGGTCGGCGATCAGGTGGAACGGCTTGCCGTAGGTCACGCGGTGCCCCGCCAGCGCGAGGTTGCCCACCTGGCCCGGCATCGCGGTGCCCGCGTAGTGGCCGATGCCCTCCTTGAGGTCGTCCGTCGCGGTGCCCTCCACGACGGGCACGGCGTAGTCGGACCCGAAGCGGGGGACGTAGACGATGGCGAAGGCGTCCCCCTGCGGCGGGGTCACGTCGAGCGCCGGCGCGGCCGCTGCCGCGGGCGCGGGCGCCTGCTCCGGCGGGGCGCTCGGCCCGGGCGTGGCGGGCGCCGCGACCGCCCACTGCTGCTGCAGCTCGTCGACGGCGGCGGCCTGCGCCCGGCCCGAGGTGAAGTCGGTCCAGTGCAGCTGCCACACCACGAAGAGCAGCGTCAGCAGCCCGGCCGTGACGAGGAGCTCGCCGGCGACCCCGACGACCGCGCGCCCGCGCGGGCGGTCCGCGGCGCTCACGCCCCGGCCCCGTCGACGCGGGCGTGCTCGAGCGTCAGGGACCCGTCGTAGGCGCCCGCGACGAGGTCGTCGCTCGCAGCGACGTCGTAGCCGAGGCCGTAGGCCTGGACGTACTCGCGGTAGACGGCGATCTGGGCGCTCGCGTCCAGGGCCGCCTGCAGCCGGGCGGGGTCCCCGATGGCCGCGATCGCGTAGGGCGGTGAGTAGGTGCGGCCCTGCAGGACGAGCACGTTGCCGACGCAGCGCACCGCGGAGGTCGACACGATCCGCTGGTCCATGATCGTCATGGCCTCGGCGCCTCCGGCCCACAGCGCGTTGACGACGCCCTCGACGTCCTGCTGGTGCACGACGAGGTCGTCCGGGGCGGCCCCCACCGGGCGCGGGCCCGTGCGCGGTGCGTCGTCCAGCGTCACCCGCAGCCCCGGCCCCTGCACGGCCGTGGTCCCCGCCGCAGCGCCGAGCGCGGGGTCGTCGAGCGGGTCGGGCTGCGTGCCGGCGGGTGACGCCGCCCGGCTGAGCCGGTCGACCTCGGCGCGCAGGGCCGCGACCTGCGCCGAGCGGGCCTGCACCACCTGCGACCGCTCGCGCACGAGCGAGGGCAGGTCCGCGGTGTCCGAGCGCAGGTCGGTGCCCTGGGAGGTCTGCGCGCTGGTGGCGAAGAGCAGCCCACCGGCCGCGAGCACGAGCGCGACGCCCACCCGCCCCGCGGCGGCCCGCGCGAGGGGCCGCGGCGTGCGGCGTGCGCGGTGGCCCATCGGTGTCCCGTCGTCGTCGTCCCCGCGCCTCGCGGTCGCGGGTTCCCCCAGTGTGACCACTGGTCGTCGCACGGTACCCGCGGGGCCGGCGCGGACTACGCTGATCGGCAGTCCGCCCGCCGATCCCGGAGGTTCCCCGTGTCCCAGTCCCCGCTGCGCCGCAAGAAGCAGCGCGACGAGCCGACGGCCGCGACCGGCGACGCGGCGGCCACGCCGGCGCGCCGCACCCGCCGCGGGCGCGGCCGGGAGATGACCACCGACCAGGCCATCAAGGCCAGCAACCGCATGACGCCGCGCTGGTGGATCGTGACGATGCTGGGCCTCATGGTGCTGGGGCTCGTCTGGGTCGTCACGTTCTACCTGTCGAGCTCGCAGTACCCCGTCCCGGGCTGGGACAACTGGAACCTGCTGGCGGGCTTCGGGCTCATCATCGTGGGCTTCGCCATGACCACGCGCTGGCGCTGACCACAGCGCTCCGCGCCGGCCGGCTGTCCACGGCCTGGGGACGAGCTGGGGACGACGAGACCCGCACGGGGTCGTCGTCCACAGGTTCTGTCCACCGACTCGTCCACAGCCTGTGGATACCTGTGGGCAAGGGCTCTCGTCGTCCACAACGGTGCCCACACCCGGTGGATGACAGCGGTGTGGTTCCCCACCGGCCGTCCACAGCCTGGGGACGAGGCGGGGGTCGCCGGGCGCGGTCTCAGGGCAGGCCGACGGTCATCCGGACCGCGGCGAAGGCCAGCAGCGCCACGACGACGACCGCGACCGCGCCGACGGCCGTCCACTGGGCGGCCGCGGCGGCGGGGCCCCGGCGCCGGGACAGCAGCGCGGCTGTCACGGCCCCCGTGACCAGCCCGCCCACGTGGCCCTGCCAGGAGATGCCGGGCACGACGAAGCCCAGCACCAGGTTGATGCCGATGAGCACGAGCACCTGGTTGGACTGCCGCCCCAGCCGGCGGTTGACCACGAACAGCGCCCCGAACAGGCCGAAGACCGCCCCCGAGGCCCCGACCGTGCTGGCCCCCGCGGTCATCGGGAGCAGGGTGGCGCCGACGGCGCCGCCGAGCGCCGAGACGAGGTATAGCGCGAGGAAGCGCGCCCGGCCCAGCAGGGGCTCGAGGTACTGGCCCGTCACCCACAGGGCGTACATGTTGAACAGCAGGTGCAGCGGGCTCGCGTGCAGGAACGCCGAGGTCAGCGGCTGCCAGTAGTTCCCGGCCGCGAAGCTGGTGATGTAGTAGCTCTCCGCGTTGACCAGCGGCATGTAGGCCGATATCTCGGGCGGCAGCACGAACCCCGCGGCGTACATCGCGACGCACAGCCCGACGAGCACCTTGGTGACGGCCGTGTCGCGGGAGCGGACGGCACCGCCGAGAGTGGTGCGGGGCGCGCGGACCGTGCGGGCGCCCTCGGCGACGCAGTCCACGCACTGGACCCCCACGGCCGCGGGGCGCTGGCAGTCCGGGCAGACGGGACGCTCGCAGCGCTGGCAGCGGACCCACGACTCGCGGTCGGGGTGCCGGGGGCAGACGGGGACGCCGGCGGGCGCAGGCGCAGGGGTGTCCGGAGTGCTCACGGAGACCTCAACGCCCGCGGCCCGCCCAGCGTCCCCCTCCCGGGGACCGGCGGGGGCGTGCGGACGTCAGCTGTGCTCGACGTCGACACTCGTGATGACGACGGGCTCGCGCGGCGCGTCGCCGGGGCCGGTCGGGACCTTCTCGATCGCGTCGACGACGGCCTTCGACGCCTCGTCCGCCACCTCGCCGAAGATGGTGTGCTTGCCGTTCAGGTGCGGCGTCGTGGTCGTCGTGATGAAGAACTGCGAGCCGTTGGTGCCGCGGCCGCCGACCTTGCCGGCGTTCGCCATGGCGAGCAGGTACTTCTTGTCGAAGCGCAGGTCCGGGTGGATCTCGTCGTCGAACTGGTAGCCGGGGCCGCCGCGGCCGTCACCGCGCGGGTCGCCGCCCTGGATCATGAAGCCCGAGATGATCCGGTGGAAGGTGACCCCGTCGTAGAGCGGGGCCTTCTTCTTCTCCCCCGAGACCGGGTCCTGCCACTCCGTGGTGCCTTCCGCGAGGCCCACGAAGTTGGCCACGGTCTTGGGAGCGTGGTTCTCGAAGAGCTCGATCCGGATGTCGCCGTGGTTGGTGTGCAGAGTGGCGTGCATGCGGTTCATCCTGCCACGGCGGGCCCGGCCGCCCGGGGTGGGGAGGGGTCCGCCGCGGCCGTGCGACCCCCCACTGGACCGACGCGCCCGGGCACGGGAGGCTGTCCCCGACCGTTCACACCGGTGCTGACGTCCCGACCGCCACCGCGCGCCGGGCCGCCCGACCGACGAAGAGGAGGAACGGATGTTCCTGAAGACCAAGCCCGCCCGGAAGACGCCCGTCGAGCAGCTGCAGTCGCAGGTCCGCGACCAGGGCCTCGCGCTGGCGAAGCAGGTCGCGCCGGCCGCGGGGGCCGCCGTCGTCACGGCGAAGACCGCCGTCGACAGCGCCAAGGAGTGGGCCGCACCCGTGGCGAAGGACGCCGTCGACTGGGCCGGCCCGCACGTCGGTGCCGCCCGCGACTGGGCGCAGCCGAAGCTGGAGAAGGGGTGGTCGGCCTCGCACGACGCCGCCGCGCCCCGCATCGCCGCCGCGACCGCCGCCGCCACGGCAGCCACCGCCGCCGCGACCGCCGCCGCCGCGCCCCGCATCGCCGCTGCGACGACCGCCGCCACGGCGGCCGTGACCCCCGTCGTGGAGTCCGCCCGCGAGAAGCTCGTCGAGGACGTGCTGCCCCGCCTCGCCGACGCCGCGCACACCGCGTCGACCGCGGCGCAGGCGGCCGCGGCTCCGGCCGTCGCCGCCGCCACGACCAAGGCCGCCGGTGCCGCCGCGGCGACCGCCGGAGTGGCGGGCGTGGCGAAGAGCCGCTCGAGCGACGCGCTGGCCGTGCTCAAGGGCGAGGTCGTCGTGCAGCCCCCCAAGCGCCGCGGGCGGAAGTTCCTGCTCGTCGCGCTCGTCGTCGGTCTGGGTGCGGCGGCGTACTCCGCGCTGCGCAAGCGCGACGACGAGGACCCGTGGGCGACGCCGGGCGCGACCTGGACCCCGACGGCGACCGCGTCGTCCTCCGCCGCCTCGTCCACGCCCCCCGCGGAGCCCGCCGAGGGCAGCACCGTCGTCATCGAGGACGCTGCCGGCGCGGCCGAGCAGCAGGCGCAGGCCGGCGCGCACGCCGCCGACCAGCCCACGCCCGACCAGGGCACCCCGGACGACGAGCACCGCTGACGCCGGACGCACGAAGGCCCTCCCCGCGCAGCGGGGAGGGCCTTCGTCGTCTCACGGGGTGGAGGCGAGGGGACTCGAACCCCTAACCCCCTGCTTGCAAAGCAGGTGCGCTACCACTTGCGCCACGCCCCCCGGCGGTGGATCAGCGGACCGTGTCGGTCGCCTCGGCCCAGAGGTCCCGCTCGGCCTTGTCCGAGGCCTTGCGCCGGTAGACGACCACGGCGCCGGCGACGGCGGCCAGCAGCAGGATCTTCTTCACTCTGGACCTCCGCGGAAGGGACGGGAGTGGGCCTAACTGGATTTGAACCAGTGACCTCTTCGTTATCAGCGAAGCGCTCTAACCAACTGAGCTATAGGCCCGTGACCGCGTCGGACGCGGCTCCCCGACTGTACCCGAGGAGGGGCGGCACCCCCAAAACGCGAGGGACCGCCCCGGCCCTCAGTCGTCGGAGAGGGTGACGTGCAGCCCGCCGACGAGCGCCGAGGACACGTTGTAGAGGAAGGCGACGATCGTCGACAGCGCGGTCAGCAGCACGACGTCGATGACGGCGATGACGGTGGCCAGCGAGAGGACCTTGCCGAACCCGACGTAGTCGAGCAGGTTGATGTCGATCTCGCTGCCGGCGATGTCGCGCAGCAGGCCGTTCAGGTCGGTGAAGACGCCCATCCCGTTCAGGACGCTCCACACGACACCGGTGGCCACGACGAGCGCGATCCCCACCGCGACCGACAGCAGGAACGACAGCTTGGTCACCGACCACGGGTCGATCCGCGCGAGCGTCAGGCGGACGCGGCGGGGGACGGAGTCGACGGCGCCGGCCGAGGACGCGCGCGCCGCGGGCCGCGAGGCCGCACCGCTCTGCGCCTTGGCCGACGCGGGCGTCGACGCCGTTCGTTCGGCGGGGCTCACGAAGCACCTCCGGGCTCGGTGGAGTCGTCGTCCGGCGACGGGTCGTCGGCCGAGTCCTGCGACGGTACGCCATCCTCCGCCACGCCGCCGGGTGCCGTCGAGGCCTCCAGCAGGCTCTGCACAGGGTCGACACCCGCGTCGGCGCCCTCGGCGGCGGCCGCGTCGTCGCCCGGCCCCGCGACGTCGTCGGCGTCGACGGCCGGGACGACCGCGTCGGTGCCGTCGTCGTCGAGGACGCCGACCTCCTCGTCCACGACGCGCTCGACGTTGCGGGCCACCGCGATGATGCGGTCGCCGGTCTCCGGCTTGGCGAACGTCACGCCCATCGTGTCCCGGCCACGGCTCGGGACCTCGTCGACGCGCGAGCGCACGACGCGGCCGCCGGCCATGACGACCAGGACCTCGTCGTTCTCGTCGACGGTCAGCGCGCCCACCAGGTCACCGCGCGCCTCGGTCAGCTTGGCCACCTTGATGCCGAGGCCGCCACGACCCTGCCGGCGGTAGTCCGCGATCGGCGTGCGCTTGGCGAAACCGGCCTCGGTGACGACGAACACCTCGCGGCCCTCGGAGGCGACCGCCATGGCGAGCAGCTCGTCGTCGTCGCGGAACTTCATGCCCGTGACGCCGGACGTCGCCCGCCCCATGGGGCGCAGCGTCGCGTCGTCCGCCGTGAAGCGGACCGACATCCCCTTGCGGGACACGAGGAACAGGTCGTCCCCCTCGTCGAGCAGGGCGGCCGTGAACAGCTCGTCGTCGGTCTCGGTGCCGTCGTCGTTCTGCCGCGAGCGCAGGTTGATCGCGATGAGGCCGCCCGAGCGGTTCGAGTCGTACTCCGCGAGCCGGGTCTTCTTCACCAGGCCCGCGCGGGTGGCCAGCACGAGGAACGGCGCCTGCTCGTAGTCCTCGATGTCGAGCACCGCGACGATCTTCTCGCCCGGCTGGAAGGCCAGCAGGTTCGCGACGTGCTGGCCGCGACCGTCGCGGCCGGACTCGGGCAGCTCGTAGCCCTTCGCGCGGTACACGCGGCCGAGGTTGGTGAAGAAGAGCAGCCAGTGGTGGGTCGTCGTGGTGAAGAAGTGCTCCACGACGTCGTCCTCGCGCAGCGACGCCCCGCGCACGCCGCGCCCACCCCGGCGCTGCGCGCGGTAGAGGTCGGTGCGGGTGCGCTTGGTGTAGCCGCCGCGCGTGACGGTGACGACGACGTCCTCGACGGGGATCAGGTCCTCGACGCTCATGTCCCCCTCGAAGGGGAGGATCTGCGTCGTGCGCTCGTCGCCGTAGCGGGCCACGAGCTCGCCCAGCTCGTCGCCGACGATCTGCCGCTGCCGCTCGGGGCGGGCGAGGATGTCGTTGAAGTCCTCGATCTGCCGCATGAGCTCGTCGTACTCGTCGGTCAGCCGCTGCCGCTCCAGCGCCGCGAGGCGCCGCAGCTGCATCTCCAGGATCGCGCGGGCCTGGAGCTCGTCGATCTCGAGGAGCTCCATCAGCCCGTCGCGGGCCGTCTCGACGGTCGCCGAGGCCCGGATGAGCCGGATGACCTCGTCCATCGCGTCGAGCGCCTTGAGCAGCGCCCGCAGGATGTGCGCACGCTCCTCCGCCTTGCGCAGGCGGTAGCGCGTGCGGCGCTGGATGACCTCGAGCTGGTGGGCGATCCAGTGCCGCAGGAACGCGTTCAGCGGCAGCGTCCGCGGGACGCCGTCGACGAGCGCGAGCATGTTCGCGCCGAAGTTCACCTGCAGCTGGGTGTGCTTGTACAGGTTGTTCAGCACGACCTTGGCCACGGCGTCGCGGCGCAGCACGACGACGAGACGCTGCCCCGTCCGGCCCGACGTGTGGTCCTGCACGTCCGCGATCCCGGACAGCCGGCCGTCGCGCACGAGGTTCGCGATGTTCTCGGCGAGGTTGTCGGGGTTGACCTGGTAGGGCAGTTCGGTGATGACCAGGCAGGTCCGGTTCTGGATCTCCTCGACCGTCACGACGGCCCGCATGGTGATCGACCCGCGGCCGGTGCGGTAGGCGTCGTTGATGCCGCGGTAGCCGAGGACCTGGCCGCCCGTGGGGAAGTCGGGGCCCTTGATGCGCTGCAGGAGAGCGGCCAGCTGCTCCTCGTCGCTGGCGTCGGGGTTCGCCAGCAGCCAGGACACGCCGTCGGCGACCTCCCGCAGGTTGTGCGGGGGGATGTTCGTGGCCATGCCCACGGCGATGCCGGCGGACCCGTTGACGAGGAGGTTGGGGAAGCGCGCCGGCAGGACGTCGGGCTCGGTCGTGTGCCCGTCGTAGTTGGCCGAGAAGTCGACGGTCTCCTCGTCGATGTCCCGGACCATCTCCATGGCCAGCGGGGCCATCCGGCACTCGGTGTAGCGCGGCGCGGCGGCCGGGTCGTTGCCCGGGGAGCCGAAGTTCCCCTGGCCGTCGACGAGGGGGTAGCGCAAGGACCAGTCCTGGGCCAGCCGCACCAGGGCGTCGTAGATGGAGGTGTCCCCGTGCGGGTGGTAGTGGCCCATCACGTCGCCGACCACGCGCGCGCACTTGGAGTACGAGCGGTCGGGCCGGTAGCCGCCGTCGAACATCGCGTAGAGCACCCGGCGGTGGACCGGCTTGAGGCCGTCGCGGACGTCGGGCAGGGCCCGCGACACGATGACGCTCATGGCGTAGTCGAGGTAGGACCGTTGCATCTCCAGCTGCAGCTCGACCTGCTCGACGTTGTCGCCGGTGGGGGGTTCGGTGGTGCTCTCGGTCACGGTGCGGCTTCCCTCTCAGGCGTTCGTGCGGTGCTCGTCGGACGGCGTCACGCGTGTTCCACGTGGAACCGCTACACGTCGAGGAACCGCACGTCGCGGGCGTTGCGCTGGATGAAGGACCGGCGCGACTCGACGTCCTCGCCCATCAGCACGGAGAACATCGTGTCCGCGGCCGCCGCGTCCTCCAGGGTGACCTGGAGCAGCGTCCGGTGGGCCCGGTCCATCGTCGTCTCCGACAGCTCGTCCCAGTTCATCTCGCCCAGCCCCTTGTAGCGCTGGGTGTTGTTCTCCTTGGGCAGCTTCTTGCCCGCGGCGAGCCCGTCGGCGATCAGGGCGTCGCGCTCCCGGTCGGAGTAGGCGAACTCGTGCGCCGCACCGCCCTGCCACTTGATGCGGTACAGCGGCGGCTGGGCCAGGTACACGTGGCCGTTCTCCACCAGCGGCTTCATGTACCGGAACAGCAGCGTGAGCAGCAGCGTGCGGATGTGCTGACCGTCGACGTCGGCGTCCGCCATGATGATGATCTTGTGGTAGCGGAGCTTGTCGAGGTTCAGCTCCTCACCGATCCCCGTGCCGAACGCCGTGATGAGGGCCTGCACCTCCTGGTTGCCCAGGGCCCGGTCCAGCCGCGCCTTCTCGACGTTGAGGATCTTGCCCCGGATCGGCAGGATCGCCTGCGTCCGCGGGTCGCGGCCGCGGGTGGCCGAACCCCCGGCGGAGTCACCCTCGACGATGAACACCTCGCACTCGGCGGGGTTGTTCGACTGGCAGTCCTTCAGCTTGCCGGGCAGCGAGTTGCGCTCCAGCAGGCCCTTGCGCGTCGCGTCGCGCGCCTTGCGGGCGGCCATCCGCGCGACCGAGGCCGAGACGGCCTTGGCGGCGATGGCCTTCGCCTCGCGCGGGTTCGCCTGGAACCAGTGCCCGAGGTGCTCGCGCACCTGCGCCTGGACGTAGGTCCGCGCGATCGTGTTGCCCAGCTTGGTCTTCGTCTGCCCCTCGAACTGCGGCTCGGCGAGCTTCACCGAGATGACCGCGGTCAGGCCCTCCCGGATGTCGGAGCCCTCGAGCGTCTCGCTGTCCTTGAGCAGGGCGGGCTTCGACGTGCGGGCGTACTCGATGACCAGGTTCGTCAGCGCGGTGCGGAAGCCGGCCTCGTGCGTGCCGCCCTCGGAGGTGTTGATGGTGTTGGCGTAGGTGAACACCGACTCCGTGTAGGCCGTCGTCCACTGCAGCGCGAGCTCGACCGAGATGCCCTTCTCGGCGTCCTCGGCCTCGAGGGAGATGATCGACTCGTGGATCGGCTCGTTCTTCTTGAGCGCGTTCACGTGCCGGACGTAGTCGACGAGGCCGTCGGCGTAGTTGTAGGTGACCTCGCGCAGCTGCCTGGCGTCGGTCGCCTCGGCCTCGGCCTCGTCCTCCTCGGGCTGCGCCCGCTCGTCGAGCAGCGTGATGGTCAGGCCCTTGTTTAGGAAGGCCATCTGCTGGAAGCGGGTCCGCAGCGTCTCGAAGTCGAACTCGACCGTCTCGAAGGTCTCCGCGCTGGGGTAGAACGTGACGGTGGTGCCCGTCTCGTCGCTCGGCTCGCCCTGGACCAGCGGGGCCGTCGGCACGCCGTGCGCGTAGGACTGCCGCCACACGGAGCCCTGCCGGCGGATCTCGACGTCCAGGCGCCGCGACAGCGCGTTGACCACCGAGATGCCGACGCCGTGCAGCCCGCCGGAGACCGAGTAGCCGCCCCCGCCGAACTTGCCGCCCGCGTGCAGCACCGTGAGCACGACCTCGACGGCCGGGCGGCCCTCGCCGGCCATGACGTCGACGGGGATGCCGCGCCCGTTGTCCACGACGCGGACGCCGCCGTCGGCCGTGAGCGTCACGGTGATCTGGTCGCAGTAGCCGGCCAGCGCCTCGTCGACGGAGTTGTCGACCACCTCGTAGACCAGGTGGTGCAGGCCGCGCTCACCCGTGGAACCGATGTACATGCCCGGCCGCTTGCGGACGGCCTCGAGGCCCTCGAGCACCGTGATGGCGCCCGCGCCGTAGTCGTCGCGCGCGTCGGCGACCGCGCCGTCGTCGGTGAGCGCGTCGGCCAGCGAGGGCACCGGGCCGTCCGCCGCCTCGAGGGCCCCCTCCGACGTTCCGCCCACCTGCGCCTCGGGCTGGGCCTGCTCGTCCTCGGGACGGTTCTCGTCAGGCACGACTGGGTGTTCTCCCTCCGCGTCTCGGCTCGTCGTCGAGGCACAGGCGCCACCGGGCTGGTGCTCGGGGCGACCGGACGCGGCGCCGGTGGGCACCACGGGCCCGTCGACGGCCAGGTTCTCGGTCCATCCTACCCCGCCGGAGGGTCCTCACGGCGCTCAGCGGCCCTGTGGCGGCTGTCAGACCGTTCGACCCCCCGGGGACGTGGGGACCTACGTGCGGGCCTCCCGGCCGATCCTGGGCGCGATCCGCGGCCGTTCCCCCTTCTCACGGGGTGCCGCGGGTGGTAGGGCTCAGCCGTAGGTGTCGCGGGGTCCCCGCCCACCGGAGGCGCTGCGCCCGCCCTTGCGCCACGTGGGCCGGGTCGGGCCCTTGACGACCACCTTGGTCACCACGCCGTGCCCCAGCTCCTCGTCGAGGCGGCGCACCAGCACGCTCACGAGCAGCCGCACCTGCGTGGCCCAGGCCGTCGACTCCGCGCGCACCGTCAGCGTGCCGTCGTCGAGCGACTCGGGCGTGCAGTGCCCCGCGAGCTCGGGGCCGACCACGACGTCCCAGCGGCCGAACGCGCCGCCGACCGCGACGGGCTGCTCCCAGCCGCGCTCGCCCACCAGCCGGTCGAGGGTGCCCCCCAGCGCCTGGGGGTCCCGGGCGTCGGGCCAGGCGCCCGAGCGGGCGGAGGCGTCCCCCCGCCGGGGCCGGCCGTACGCCCTGCCGAACGCGTCCTTCGTGGCCCGCGTCCCCAGCGGCGCGCTGGAGGGCCGCAGCCCGCGGGCGCTCGCCGCCGCCCGCGCCCGGCCCAGCGCGGAGCGCGCGACGTCGGCGCCCGTGGGCCCCTCGCCCCCCGCGTTCCCCTCTGCGT
>NZ_JAAALN010000116.1 GCF_009906795.1 Kineococcus siccus | reverse complement strand
TGATGCTCCTTCGCGTCGGGCGGCGTCGCGCACGTGTGCGGCGGAGGCTAGCAGCGCAGACCCGCCCACACCGCGGAATCAGTGGCCCTCCCGGCTCACGACGACGGAAACCCTCGCCCCGTCCTTGCCTCGTGGCGGCCGTCGCGCGACACTGACGGCTGCCGACCCACCTGGAGGTGTCCCCGCTGTGCCGTCCCACCCCCTGATCCCGCTGCGCACCGGCGAGTTCGAGCTCAACCTCGAGGTGCTGCGGTCCTCGGGGCGGCTCGCGCCCACGATGCGCTTCGCCTCCGTCGTCCTCGCCGAGCCCCCCAAGGCGGACGTGCTGGCGTGGCGGCCGGGCGACGCCGTGCCCCGGCGGGCGACGTCGGTGCTGTGGGACCGCGACGACAACCGCACCTACGAGGCCGTCGTCGACCTCGTCGCGGGCCAGGTGCTGAGCTTCGACCACCTCCCGGGCGTGACGCCGAACTTCACCGTCGACGAGTGGCACGAGTGCGAGGCGGCGCTGAAGGCCGAACCCCGCGTCGTCGCGGCGCTCGCGGAGCGGGGCCTGACCGACCTGGACCTCGTGCTCATCGACGTCTGGACGTACGGCCACGGCGTCATGCCGGAGCAGTACCGCGACCGGCGGCTCGGCTGGTGCGACGTCTGGCACCGCGCGACTTCGCACGGCAACCCCTACGCCCACCCCGTGCACGGGCTGAAGTTCGTCGTCGACATGAACACCTTCGAGCTGCTCGAGATCGACGTCGCGGACGAGATCGCCCCTCCTGCCCCGGTGATGGGCGAGTACGAGCCCGAGCTCGTCCCGGGGTACGCACCCCGCGAGGGCCTGCGCGCCCTCGACGTCTCCCAGCCCGACGGCCCCTCGTTCACGATCGACGGCGACGGGGAGCTGCGCTGGCAGAACTGGTCGATGCGGATCGGGTTCACCTACCGCGAAGGCCTGGTGCTGCACCAGGTCCGCTACGACGACGCCGGCGCCGAGCGCGAGATCGCCTACCGGATGTCCTTCGCGGAGATGATCGTCCCCTACCGCGACCCCAGCTTCGAGCACCGCCGCCGCACCGCCTACGACATCGGCGAGTGGGGCCTGGGGTACATGACGACGTCCCTGGAGCTCGGCTGCGACTGCCTCGGGGAGATCCGCTACCTCGACGCGGTCCTCACCGACTCCCACGGGGCGCCGTTCACGATCGCCAACGCGATCTGCCTGCACGAGGAGGACGACGCGGTTCTGTGGAAGCACGTGGACGCGAACGGCCGCGCCGAGGTGCGCCGCTCGCGCCGCATGGTGGTCTCGTTCCACGCGACCGTCGCCAACTACGAGTACCTCGTCTACTGGCGCTTCCAGCAGGACGGCACCATCGAGTGCGAGGTGCGGGCCACCGGCATCATGGTGACCACCCCCTTGCCCGAGGGTGCGCCGACGCCGCCCTGCGGCACGCTCGTGGACCAGCGCACCTACGCGCCGTTCCACCAGCACTTCCTCGTGGCCCGCCTCGACCTCGACGTCGACGGCCAGGAGAACACCGTCTTCGAGATCGACTCCTCCGCGGCGCCGATCGGGCCGGAGAACCCCCACGGCCTCGCGGTCGTCACCACGAGCACCCCCGTGCGCTCCGAGGCGGAGGCCGGCCGCGACGTCGACTGGCAGCGCCAGCGCAGCTGGAAGGTCGCGAGCACGCAGCGCCGCAACGCGATGGGCTCCCCGACGGGGTACAAGCTCGTGGCCACGGCCGCGATCCCGCACCTCTTCGACCCGTCCGCGCCGCAGTTCCTGCGGGCCCCCGTGATCGGCCACGACGTGTGGGTCACGCGCCACCACGACGACGAGCTCTGGCCCGCGGGCGACCACCCGACGCAGAGCGCCGTGGACACGGGCATGACGCGCTGGATCGCCGACGACGAACCGCTCGAGGGCACCGACGTGGTGCTGTGGCACGTCTTCGGCATCCACCACGTCACCCGCCCCGAGGACTGGCCCGTGATGCCCGCGGACGTCGTGAGCTTCCAGCTCAAGCCCGCGGGGTTCTTCGACCGCAACCCCTCGCTCGACCTGCCGCGCACGGGGCGTCCCGCGCACGCGGGCACCCCGTCCTGCCACTGACCCCGCTGAACCCCCCGGAGGAACGACGTGACCCAGGCCCTCTCGAACATCGTCGGCGGCGAGGCGGTCGCCGCGGCCGACGGCCGCACCACCGACGTCGTCGACCCCTCCAACGGCAGCGTCTACGCGTCGGCGCCCCTGTCCGGGCCCGCCGACGTGGACGCGGCCTACGGGGCGGCCGCGAAGGCCTTCACCTCGTGGGGCCGCACGACCCCGGCGGAGCGGCAGAAGTTCCTGCTCGACCTGGCCGACGCGATCGAGGAGCGCGCCGAGGAGTTCATCGCCGCCGAGGTGCGCAACACGGGCAAGCCGATCGCGCTGACGCGGTCCGAGGAGCTGCCGCCCGCGGTGGACCAGCTCCGGTTCTTCGCCGGCGCCGCCCGGGTGCTCGAGGGGCGGGCCGCCGGGGAGTACCTCGCGGGCCACACGTCCTGGGTGCGCCGCGAGCCCATCGGGGTGGTCGGCCAGGTCACGCCGTGGAACTACCCGCTGATGATGGCGGTCTGGAAGATCGGCCCGGCCCTGGCGGCCGGGAACACGATCGTGCTGAAGCCCTCGGACACGACGCCCGCCTCCACGGTGCTCCTCGCGCAGGTCGCGAACGAGGTCCTGCCGCCCGGGGTCCTGAACGTCGTGTGCGGCGACCGCGACACCGGCCGGGCGCTCGTCGAGCACCCGACCCCGCAGCTGGTCGCCATCACGGGGTCGGTCCGCGCGGGCGTCCAGGTGGCGCAGTCCGCGGCGACGCAGGTGAAGCGGGTCCACCTCGAACTGGGCGGCAAGGCCCCGGTCGTGGTCTTCGACGACGCCGACGTCGAGGCCGCCGCCGAGGCGATCGCGATGGCCGGGTACTTCAACGCGGGCCAGGACTGCACGGCCGCCACCCGGGTGCTCGCCTCGCCGCGCATCCACGACGACTTCGTCGCGGCCCTGTCCGAGCAGGCGCGGGCGACGAAGCCGGGGCTGCCCGACGACCCGGACGCGGCCCTGGGCCCGGTCAACAACGTCCGGCAGCTCGCGCACGTGTCGGGCTTCGTCGACCGGCTGCCCGACCACGCCGTCCTCGGTGCGGGCGGTGGTCGCGGCACGGCGGAGCTGGCGGACGGCTACTACTACCAACCGACCGTGGTCTCCGGCCTGCACCAGGACGACGAGGCGATCCAGAACGAGATCTTCGGTCCCGTCATCACCGTGCAGCGCTTCACCGACGAGGACGAGGCCGTCCGCTGGGCCAACGGCACCGAGTACGGTCTCGCCTCCAGCGTCTGGACGAAGGACTTCGGCCGGGCGATGCGGATGTCCGGCCGCCTCGACTTCGGCTGCGTCTGGATCAACACGCACATCCCGCTCGTCGCGGAGATGCCGCACGGCGGGTTCAAGAGCTCCGGCTACGGCAAGGACCTCTCGATGTACGGCCTCGAGGACTACACGCGCATCAAGCACGTCATGGCCAACCTCGACTCCTGAGCGACGCGCCCGGGCCCCGGCGCAGCGCTCGCCCCGGCCGCCGGTGCGGCAGGCTCGCCCCGTGGACGACGCGCGGGGGAGCAGCCGGCCCGGCGGCTGGGCCGAGGGGGCCGAGCGCGCCCGGTGGGGGCTCCTCGGTGCCCTCGCGGTCGACAACCTCGGCTCGGGGTTGTTCCTGCCGCTGGTGCTCGTCTACAGCACCCAGGTGGTCGGCCTCTCGCTGGCCGCGGCCGGCGCCACCCTCTTCGTCGGCAGCCTCCTGGGGCTGCTGGTACCCGGGGTCGTGGGCGTCGTCGTCGACCGCCTCGGCGCGCGGCGCGTCGTCCTCGCCTCGCTCCTCGTGCAGGCCGCGGGGATGCTCGTCTACCTCCTCGCCGGCAGCGCCACCGGGAGGGGCGCCGCCGTGGTCGGCGCGGTCGCGGGCGCGGTGCTGGTGGCCGCGGGCACGCAGACGTTCTACAGCTCGCTGTTCTCCCTCATCGCCGCCGTGGCCGGCGAGGGCCCCAAGGACCGCGCCTTCGCGCACGTGGAGATGGTGCGGTCGGCGGCGTTCGGGCTCGGGGCCCTCGTCGGGGCCGGCCTGCTCACCTGGCTGGACGCGCCGGCGCTGCGGATCGCCGTGGCCGTCGACGCGGTCAGCTTCCTCGTGGCCGCCGTGCTGCTGCGGTGGCTGGTCGACGCCGCCGGCCCGCGCGCGGCCGCACGAGCCGTTCCGGCACTCGCCGGCCCGACACCCGCCGGCTCGAAACCCTCCGGCCCGGCACCGTGGCGGGACCGGCCCTTCCTCGGGCTGCTGCTGCTCATCGCCCTGACCGGGCTGGCCACCGACGTCTTCCTGGTCGGCTTCGCGGTGTGGGCC
Source organism: Kineococcus siccus (assembly GCF_009906795.1). Classification (GTDB taxonomy): domain Bacteria; phylum Actinomycetota; class Actinomycetes; order Actinomycetales; family Kineococcaceae; genus Kineococcus; species Kineococcus siccus. The sequence goes on along the minus strand of NZ_JAAALN010000116.1, from coordinate 9,368 downwards.
GTGGACCAGGTGGGCACACGGCCCTGGCTGCCCGGGGCCTGCGTGGCGCTGCTGACGGCGCTCACGAGCACCTGCGCGGCCCTCGTGGTGCGCTGGACGGCCACCTGGCGGCGCACCCGCGTCATCGCGCTCGGAGCCGTGCTGACCACCGTCTGGTCCGCCGCCTGCGCCCTCACCCCGCTGCTGACGCCGTCGTGGCGTGCGCCGTGGCTGCTCGCGGCGACGGTGGTCCTGGCCGCCGCCGGCCTGCTGGGGGGCCGCGTGATGGTGGTGGCCGAGGCCACCGCGCCGCCGGCCGCCCACGGGCGCTACCTGGCCACCGTCCAGTACAGCTTCACCGCGGCCCAGCTGCTGGCGCCCCTGGTGGTCGGCCTGTTCGCGGTGGCGCTGTGGCTGCCGTGGGCCGCGGTGGCCGCCGCGTGCGGCGCCGCCCTGCTCCTCGTGCCCTGGCTGGCCCGCCGGCTGCCGGCGCACGCGGTCTCCGCCCCCGGCTGAGCGTTCCCCGCGGCCGGCCGCCGTGACAGGGTCGTGGCGTGGTCCGCGACGTCACCAGCCGGTTCGACGGCTCCGCCGTGCTGGTCACCGGAGGTGCGCACGGCATCGGCCGGGCCTGCGCCGCCCGGTTCGCCGCCGAGGGCGCGCGGGTCGCGGTGGCCGACCTGGACGTCCCCGCGGCGCACGACGTGGTCGCGTCCCTCGCTGGGCCCGCGGCGCTCCGGCACCGGGCGGTCGAGCTCGACGTCACGGACGCGAGCGCCGTCGACCACGCGGTGGCGGGCGCCGTCGACGCCCTCGGTGGCCTCGACGTGCTGGTGAACGTCGCCGGCGGTGACACCGCGCACGGCCGGTTCGAGTCGACGGACGACGAGACCTGGTCCCGGACGATCGACCTGAACCTGCTCGGGGTCGTGCGCTGCTGCCGGGCGTCGGTCCCGCACCTGCGGCGGAGCACCGCGTCCCCGGCCATCGTCACGGTGGGCTCGGTGAACGGCCTCACGGGGCTGGGGAGCGAGCCGTACTCCGCCGCGAAGGCGGCCGTGGTGTCCCTGACCGCGAACCTGGCTCTCGACCTCGGGCCGGACGGCATCCGGGTCAACGCGGTCGCGCCCGGGACCGTCCGGACTCGGGTGTGGGACGCGCAGGAGGGCGGGGCGGACAGGCTGAGCCCGCTCTACCCCCTGCGCCGGGTGGGCGAGCCCGAGGACGTCGCGGGGGCGGTCGCCTTCCTCGCCTCCCGGGACGCCGCCTGGGTGACGGGCCACACCCTCCCCGTCGACGGGGGCCTGACGGCGGGGCGCCCGCTGGCGTGAGGCCGGCCGGGGACTCAGCGGTGGCGGCCGGTGACCGCCGCGAACAGGACGAACACCTTGAGGTTGCTGAGCCGTCGCGAGCGCCGTCGCGCGCCCGTGGGCGAGGGCGCGGCCCACGGCGAACAGGACGCTGGGGCCGGGGACCGCGATGACGACGACGCCGGCCAGCGCGAGGGCCAGCACCTGCTGCAGGGAGACCACGCGTGGACCCCAGCCCGCGCGACCGGCGCGACTCAGCTGTCGAAACCGACCCCCGCCGCGTCGAGCGCCGCGAGCCACGGGCCCCGCCGGCCCTGCCGGCGGTCGGCGCGGACGAGCGCCCTGGTGGTCAGGGTGATGCCGGCCCACGCCAGCGGTTCGGGCGGGAACGGCAGCGGCGTCGAGCGGACGAGCTCCAGCTCGGTGCGTTCCGTCGCCTCGCCCCCGAGCAGGTCCAGCAGCACGTCGGCCGCGAACCGCGTCATGCCCACACCGAGGCCCGTGAAGCCCGCGACGCTCGCGACCCGGCCGCGGTGGGCCGTGCCGAAGAACGGGAAGAACCGCGTGCACGTGTCGATCGCCCCACCCCACGCGTGGGTGAACCGGACGCCGTCGAGCTGCGGGAACGTCTGGCCGAAGTGCGCTGCGAGCGTGCGGAACGACGCCGCGCGCTGGTCGTGCGCCGCGGACAGCGACCGCCCGTAGTGGTAGATCGCGTCGTAGCCGCCGAAGAGGATCCGGTCGTCCGCGGTGAGCCGGTAGTAGTGGAACTGGTTGTTCATGTCGTCGAGGCCCTGCCGGTGGGCCCACCCGATCGACGCCCGCTGCCCCGCGGTCAGCGGCTCCGTCACGAGGACGTAGTCGTAGACCGGCACGGTGTGCAGGCGGTAGCGCTTCAGCAGCGACGGGAACACGTTGGTGCCCAGGGCGACGGAGGCGGCCGAGACCACCCCGCCGTCGGTGTGCAGCCGGACGGCGGAGGCGTCGGAGGACAGTCGCCGCACGGGTGTGCCCTCGACGATCCGCACCCCGAGCTCCAGGCACGTGCGCCGCAGCTCCCACACGAGGTGCGCCGGGTTCACCAGGGCCGTGTCGTGCCGGCTCCAGGCGCCGGCCAGGTAGGTGGGGGAGTCGACCTCGGCGCGCACGGCGGCCGCGTCGAGGAAACCCGGGCCGCCGCGCAGCTCCTCGACCTGGTGCGGTTCCGTCGCGACGGTCAGCGCACCCGTGCGCTCCCACGCGCAGTCCCAGCCGTAGCGCGCCACGGTCGCCTCGATGCCGTCGAGGTTCTCCAGCCCGAGCGCCTCGAGCCGGTCGACCTCGCGGGGCAGGTGCCGTTCGCCGTTGCTGCGCCCGTGGGTGAGGCTCGCGGCCACGAAACCACCGTTGCGGCCCGACGCCGCCCACCCCGTCGTCGCGCCCTCGACCAGCAGGACGTCGCGGCCCGGGTCGCGCTCCTTCGCGCGCAGCGCCGTCCAGAGCCCGGTGAAGCCGCCTCCGACGACGGCGAGGTCTGCGCGGGCCCCGCCCCGCAGGGACGGCCGGGGAGCCGGCCGGCGGGGGTCGTCGAGCCAGAAGGGGACGTCCCGGGCGCCCTGCAGGGCGGCCTCGGCCGCGGCCGTGGGGACGGGGTGGAACGGCACGCGGGACTCCCGGGGTGGTGGACGCTGACGCTCCGGTGCAGTCCTACCGTGCCGGGACGGGCAGGACAAGAAGCAATCCGTCGTCCGAGAGCCTCCTGGCCACGGATTCCCTTGTTCGAGCGCCGGGGCGCGGCTAGCATCGCCGCCGTGACGTCCCGCACCCCCGCGCCCGCCCTGGACGACGTCTCCAAGCGCATCGTCGAGGTCCTCCAGGAGGACGGACGGCTGTCGTACGCGGCCATCGGCAAGGCCGTGGGCCTCTCCGAGGCCGCGGTGCGCCAGCGGGTGCAGCGGCTGCTGGACGGCGGGGTCATGCAGATCGTCGCCGTCACCGATCCCCTGCAGGTGGGTTTCGCCCGCCAGGCGATGATCGGCATCCGCGCCGAGGGGGACACCCGGATCGTCGCCGACCACCTCGCCGAGGTCGCGGAGATCGACTACGTGGTCATCACCGCCGGCAGCTTCGACATCCTCGTCGAGGCGGTCTGCGAGGACGACGACGGGCTCCTCGACGTCATCAACTCCAAGATCCGGGCGATCCCGGGAGTGGTCGGCACCGAGACCTTCGTCTACCTGAAGCTGCGCAAGCAGCTCTACAACTGGGGAACCCGATGAGCGCTGGCAACGTGACACCCCGCGGCACCGCACGCACCGACGCGGCGCGCGAGCACCTCTGGATGCACTTCACGCGCCACTCGACGTTCGCCGACGGCGGTGAGGTGCCCATCATCGTCCGCGGCGAGGGGGCCCACGTCTACGACGCCGCGGGCAAGGAGTACCTCGACGGCCTCGCCGGGCTGTTCACCGTCCAGGTCGGGCACGGACGCACCGAGCTGGCGGAGGCGGCCTCGCGCCAGGCCCAGCAGCTCGCCTTCTTCCCCCTGTGGTCCTACGCCCACCCCACGGCGATCGACCTGGCCGAGCGCCTCGCGCACGAGGCGCCGGGCGACCTCGACCGGGTGTTCTTCACCTCCGGCGGCGGGGAGGCCGTCGAGGCGGCGTGGAAGCTCGCCAAGCAGTACTTCAAGCTCGTCGGCAAGCCGACCAAGCACAAGGTCATCAGCCGGGCGATCGCCTACCACGGCACCACGGCGGGGGCCCTGTCGATCACCGGGATCCCCGAGGTCAAGGCGCCCTTCGAACCCCTCGTGCCCGGTGGGTTCCGCGCCCCGAACACCAACCTCTACCGCGCCCCCGAGCACCTGCGGGACGACCCGAAGGCGTTCGGCCGCTGGGCGGCCGACCGCATCGGCGAGGCCATCGAGTTCGAGGGCGCCGACACCGTCGCCGCCGTCTTCGTCGAGCCCGTGCAGAACGCGGGCGGCTGCTTCCCCCCGCCGCCCGGCTACTTCGAGCGCCTGCGCGAGATCTGCGACGAGCACGACGTGCTGCTGGTCAGCGACGAGACCATCTGCGCCTTCGGCCGGATCGGCGAGCTGTTCGCGTGCAAGGACTTCGACTACGTGCCCGACATCATCACGTGCGCCAAGGGCCTCACCTCGGGCTACTCGCCCCTCGGGGCGATGATCGCCTCGAGCCGGCTGTTCGAGCCGTTCGCCCACGGCGACACCTCCTTCGCGCACGGGTACACGTTCGGGGGGCACCCCGTCTCGTGCGCCGTCGCGATGGAGAACCTCGACATCTTCGAGCGCGAGGGCCTCGTCCAGCACGTGCACGAGAACGCGCCGCACTTCCGCGGGGCCCTGGAGCGGCTGCTGGACCTGCCGATCGTCGGCGACGTCCGCGGAGCGGGGTTCTTCTACGGCATCGAGCTGGTCAAGGACAGGCACACCCGCGAGACGTTCAGCGGCGAGGAGGCCGAGCGGCTGCTGCGCGGGTTCCTGTCGCCCGCGCTGTTCGAGGCCGGGCTGTACTGCCGCGCGGACGACCGGGGGGACCCCGTGATCCAGCTCGCGCCGCCCCTGATCATCGGGCCGCGGGAGTTCGACGACATCGAGCAGCGCCTGCGGGGCGTCCTGACCGAGGCGTGGGCGCGGTTGTGACGTCCACCGCCGACTCCGTCGCGGCGCGCCCCGGCCCCGCGGGGGCGCCCCGGGGCCCGCGGTCGGTGTGGGTGGACACCCTCGACCCCGCCGACGCGGCCGCCCCGGCGAGGCCGGGACTCGCGGGCGACGAGCAGGTCGACGTCTGCGTCGTGGGGGCCGGGTACACCGGGCTGTGGACCGCCTACTACCTGCTGCAGGCCGACCCGGGCCTCGACGTGCTCGTCGTCGAGGCCGAGACGGCGGGCTTCGGCGCCAGCGGCCGCAACGGCGGCTGGTGCTCGGCGCTGTTCCCGCAGGGCGCCGAGCGGATGGCGCGCGAGAGCGGGGCGGCCGCCGCCCTGGCCATGCGCCGGGCGATGCGCGAGACGGTCGACGAGGTGGGGCGGGTCGTCGCGGCGGAGGAGATCGACTGCCACTGGCGCAAGGGCGGCACGGTCGTCGTGGCGCGGACGCTGGCGCAGCTGCGACGCGCCCGCGCGGAGGCCGCGGCCGACGAGGCCGCCGGCGGGGAGGAGGGGCTGGTCCTGCTCGACGCCCCGGCGACGCGCGAGCACGTCCGGATCGCCGGCGCGCTGGGCGCGACGTGGACGCCGCACTGCGCGCGCCTGCACCCGCTGCGGCTGGTCAGGGGCCTCGCCCGCGCGGTGGAGCGCCTGGGCGGCCGGATCGTCGAGGGGACGCGGGTCACCTCGATCGTCCCCGGCGAGGTCCGGACGACGCGCGGCACCGTGCGCTGCCGGTCCGCGGTGCGGGCGACCGAGGCCTGGACCAGCACCCTGCCGGGCTCGCGGCGCGAGGTGGTGCCGGTCTACTCGCTCATGGTGGCCACCGAACCGCTGCCCGCGTCGTTCTGGGACCGCGCGGGGCTGGCCGCCGGGGAGACGTTCTCCGACCACCGCAACGTCATCGTCTACGGGCAGCGCACCGCCGACGACCGGCTGGCGTTCGGTGGCCGCGGCGCGCCGTACCACTTCGGCTCCTCGATCCGGCCGGGCTTCGACGCCGAACCGCGCGTGTTCGAGGCCCTGCGCGCCACCCTGCGCGAACTCTTCCCGGACCTCGGCGACGCGAGGTTCACGCACAGCTGGGGCGGCCCGCTGGGGATCGCGCGGGACTGGCACGCGGCCGTCCGCTACGACCCCGCGACCGGCCTCGGCAGCGCCGGCGGGTACGTCGGCGACGGCGTCGCCACGACGAACCTCGCGGGCCGGACCCTGGCCGACGCGGTGACGTCGCGCCGCACCCCGCTGCTGGACCTGCCCTGGTTCGGTCACACCTCGCCGCGCTGGGAACCCGAACCGCTGCGGTGGGCCGGCGTCAACGCCGGCCTCGTCCTGGCGCGGGCCGCGGACGCCGCCGAACGGCGCCGCGGGCGGGGAACCCTGGTGGGCGCGGCCCTCGGACGCCTGACCGGCCACTGACCGTGCCCGCCTGACGACCGCACCGCGCGGAACCGGTCGGTGTTTACACGATCGACGCCGGAATCCGTTGTCCGGGCGCCCGGTGATGGGTACGTTTCGCCGTAGTCGAACCGTTCGACGTCCAGGGAGGGGAGCTGCCCGTGCCGCCCGACGCCGACCTGCTGCTGCACTCCGGGAGGGTGTTCACCGGTTCGGAGCGGCACCCGACGGCGACCACGGTCGCCGTGGCCGGTGGCCGCGTGGTCGCGGTCGGCACCGCCGGCGAGGTCCGCGCCGCGGTGGGTCCCGCGGGTCCGGGCACCCAGGTCGTCGACCTCGCGGGCCGCCTGCTCGTCCCGGGTCTCACCGACGCCCACGTGCACCCCGTGATGGGGGGTGTGGAACGCCTGGGCTGCGACCTGACCGGGGTCTCGGGGCAGGAGGCGACGCTGCGCCACCTGGCGCAGCGCGCGGCGGCGACCCCCGGGGACTGGATCGTCGGCGGCGGCTGGGCGATGGCGGACTACCCCGGCGGGACGCCGCGCCGCGAGGAGCTCGACGCGGCCGTCGGCGACCGCCCCGCCTACCTCGTCAACCGCGACCACCACGGCGCGTGGGTGAGTTCCGCCGCCCTGCGGATCGCGGGGGTGGACGCCACGACCCCGGACCCGCCGGACGGGCGGATCGAGCGCGATCCCGACGGGACACCGACGGGGACGCTGCACGAGGGCGCCATGGACCTCGTCGGGCGCTTCCTGCCGCCCGTGACGCCGGAGACCCTGGCCGCGGGCCTCGCGGAGGGCCAGCGCTACCTGCACTCCCTGGGCGTGACCGGCTGGCAGGACGCGATCGTCGGCGACTACGCCGGGCACGCGGACACCACGGACACCTACCTCGCGGCGCAGGCCGCGGGCCTGCTCACGGCCCGCGTCGTGGGGGCGCTGTGGTGGCCGCGGGGACACGCCGTCGAGGACGTGCCCGACGTCGTGGCGGGGCTCGCCGCGCGGCGCGACGCCGTGGGCGCCGGGCGGTTCCGCGCCACCACGGTCAAGATCATGCTCGACGGGGTGGCGGAGAACCAGACCGCGTCGATGCTCTCGCCGTACCTGGACCGCTGCGGGTGCTCCACGGGCCGGACGGGGTTGTCCCACCTCGACCGCGACCTGCTCCTGACCGCGGTGCCGGCGCTGGACGCCGCGGGGTTCGACGTCCACGTCCACGTCATCGGCGACCGCGCCGCGCGCGACGCCCTCGACGCGATCGCCGTGGCCCGCTCCGCACCCGCCTCGCGCGGCGGTCGCCACCACCTCGCGCACCTGCAGGTGGTGCACCCCGACGACGTCGGCCGGTTCGCCGAGCTCGACGTGAGCGCGAACGCGCAGGCGCTGTGGGCGTGCGACGACGCGCAGATGTCGGAGCTGACGACGCCGTTCCTCGGACCGGAGCGCGCCGCCTGGCAGTACCCCTTCGGCGGGCTGCTGCGCAGCGGTGCCCGGCTCGTCATGGGGTCGGACTGGCCGGTCTCGACGCCCGACCCGTGGCAGGCGATCTCCGTGGCGGTCACCCGGCAGCCGCCGGGGGAACCCGGCGTCGCGCCCTTCCTGCCGCAGCACGCGCTGACCCTGACGCAGGCGCTGTCGGCCTACACGGCGGGTTCGGCGTGGATCAACCGCCACGAGGACGCCGGCGTGGTCCGCCCCGGCGCGGTCGCGGACCTCGCGGTCTGCTCGGTCGACCCGTTCGACCTGCCCGCGCACGCCCTGCACGAGGTGCGGGTGGAGACCACGCTGGTCGGCGGCCGCGTCGTCCACGACCACACCGACTCCGACCACCTCGACCGCGGGTCCGTCCCGACCGCCGGAGGGCACCGATGACCAGCCTCGACCCGGTGACCACCGCACCCCCCGCCCCCGCGGCCTCGCTCGTGCAGGCCGGGGGTTCCGTGAGCCTGCGCGGTGTCGTGAAGCGGTTCGGCGCGGCGACCGCCGTGGCGGGCGTCGACCTGGACGTGCGCTCGGGGGAGTTCCTCTCGCTGCTCGGCCCGTCGGGCTGCGGCAAGACGACCCTGCTGCGGATGCTGGCGGGCTTCGAGGAGCCCGACGAGGGCACGATCGAGATCGCCGGCCGGTCCGTCGTGGGGGTCCCCGCGCACCGGCGGCCCGTGAACACGGTGTTCCAGGCCTACGCCCTGTTCCCGCACATGAGCGTCGCGGAGAACGTCGCCTACGGGTTGCGCCAGCGCCGCACGCCCCGGGCGGAGGTCCGTCGCCGCGTCGGCGAGGCCCTGGACATGGTGCGCATGAGCGACTTCGCCGCACGCGCCCCCGCGGCGCTGTCGGGCGGCCAGCAGCAGCGCGTCGCCCTGGCCCGCGCCCTGGTGAACCGGCCCCAGGTCCTGCTGCTCGACGAACCCCTCTCGGCGCTGGACCGCAAGCTGCGCGAGGAGATGCAGGTCGAGCTGAAGCTGCTCCAGACCTCGCTGGGGACGACGTTCGTCTTCGTCACCCACGACCAGGAGGAGGCCCTGTCGATGAGCGACCGCATCGCGGTCATGCTCGACGGGCGCGTGCAGCAGCTCGGGGCGCCCGAGGACATCTACTCGGAACCGGTCAGCGCCTTCGTCGCAGGGTTCATCGGCAAGCAGAACTTCCTGCCGGGCACCGTCGTGCAGCCCGGGGTCGTGCGCTGCGCCGACACGACCGTCTCGAGCACCCGGCCCTGGACGGGGCTCCCGGCGGGTTCGGCGGCCCTCGCGGCCGTGCGGCCCGAGGCGATCACGGTGTCGGCCGCGGAGACCGCGGGGGCGAACGTCGTCCGCGGGACGCTCGCGGGGGTGGCCCACCTGGGGGACGTCGTGCAGCGCGTCGTCGTGACGGCCTCGGGGCGCGAGCTGATCGCGCGTGCCCCCCGCGGCACCGACGCCGCGGCGCCCGGCCAGGTCGGCGGTGCGGTCTGGTGCTCCTTCGCGCCCGAGCAGGTGCACGTCTTCCCCGCCTGACGCCCCACCCGTCCACCCCGAGAACCCTGGAG
>NZ_JAAALN010000115.1 GCF_009906795.1 Kineococcus siccus | reverse complement strand
CACCCGTTCGGGAGCGCCCCGGGTGCCGCACCCTGGCAAGCTCCGGCGCATGGCCGCCCCCTCCGACCCGCCCGCGGGTCCCGCTCCCGTCCCGCTCGCGCAGCTGCTCGCCGGGTTCGGCCCGCCGCGCGCCGTGGACCCGGGGGCGCTCGCGGCCGCCGTCGCCCGCGGCCGCCGGCTCGTCGTGCTGGACGACGACCCGACGGGCACCCAGAGCACCACGGACCTGCCCGTGGTCACCACGGCGGCGGCCGAGGACCTGCGCTGGGGGCTGCAGCAGCCGACGCCCGGGTTCTTCGTCCTCACCAACAGCCGCTCGCTGGGCCCCGCGGACGCCGCCGCCCTGCTGCGCGACGTCGTCACGACGCTGCTGCGGGTGGCCGCGGAGGAGGGCGTCGAGGTCGTCGTCGCGAGCCGCGGGGACTCGACGCTGCGCGGGCACTTCCCGCTCGAGACCGACGTCGTGACCGAGGCCCTGGCGGCGGCCGGGCGGCGCGTCGACGGGGTCGTCGTCGTCCCGGCGCTCGTGGACGCGGGCCGCGTGACGGTCGGCGCCGTGCACCTGCTGCGCACCCCGGAGGGCTACGTGCCCGTGGGGCACAGCGAGTTCGCCCGCGACGCGACGTTCGGCTACGCCTCCTCGGACCTGCGCGAATGGGTCGCGGAGAAGACGGAGGGCCGGGTGGCGCGCGAGGACGTCGTCGCGCTGACGCTGGCCGACCTGCGCTCGGGCCCCGGGCGCGTCGTGGAGGTCCTCGACGGGCTGCGCGACGGCCGGTTCCTCGTCGCCGACGCCGCGGACGACGAGGACCTGCGCGCGCTCGTCGAGGGGCTGCTCACCGTGGAGGCCCGCGGCCGCGAGCTCGTCTACCGCACGGGCCCCTCGTTCGTGCGGGCCCGCACGGGGCAGGTCGCGACACCTCCCGTGACCCCCGAGCACCTGCGGGCGGCGCTGGCCGACGTCCCCGACGAGCGGCCGCGCAGCGCGAGCGGGCTCGTGGTCGTCGGCTCGCACGTGGGCCTGACGACGCGGCAGCTCGACGCGCTGCGCGCCGCGGGCGGCATCGTCGAGGTGGAGCTCGAGGTGCCGACGCTCGTGCGGCCCGGCGAGCGCGACGCCCACGTGCGGGCGAGCGTCGAGCGGGTGGTCGCGCTGCTGGACGCGGGCGGCCCGGACGTCGTCGTCCGCACCAGCCGCACCCTCGTGCGCGGCACGGACGCCGACGACAGCCTGCGCATCGCGCGCGCCGTGAGCGGGGCGCTGGTCGAGGTGGTGCACGACGCCGTGGCCCGGACCCGGCCCGCCTTCGTGCTGGCCAAGGGCGGCATCACGTCCTCCGACACGGCCACGAAGGCGCTCGGGATCACGCGCGCCTACTCGCGCGGCACGCTGCTGCCCGGGCTCGTCTCGGTGTGGGAGCCCGTGGTGGGCCCCGCCCGGGGCGTCGCCTACGTGGTGTTCGCCGGCAACGTCGGCGACGACCGCGGGGTCCTGGACGCCGTCACGACGCTGCGCGCGGCCGCGAGGCCCGAGGGCCGGCCCGCCGGCTGAGCCGGGCGGTCAGACGCGGAACTTGGCGGTCGCCGCGCGCAGGGCGCCGGCGAGCTCCTCGACCTCGGCGACCACCGACGAGCTCTCGCCCGCGCGGCTGCTCGTGTCGGCCACGGCCCCGGACAGGGTGCCGAGGTCGGCCGCGACGCCGCGCGAGGTGGACGCCGCGGTGGCGATGCGGCGGTTCATCTCGTCGCTGGTGGCGCTCTGCTCCTCGGCGGCCGCGGCGATCGTGCCCTGGAACTCGGTCATCCGGGCGACGATCTCGCTGATCTCCTCGATCGCGGACCCTGCGCCCTGGCTGTCGGACTGCAGCGAGGTGACGGTGCGCGTGATGTTCTCGGTGGCGACGGCGGTCTCCTGCGCGAGGGCCTTGACCTCGGCGGCGACGACGGCGAAGCCCTTGCCCATCTCCCCGGCGCGGGCGGCTTCGATGGTCGCGTTGAGCGCCAGCAGGTTGGTCTGCGCGGCGATCGCGGCGATGACGCCGACGACGTCGCCGATCTCGCGGCTGGACGCCGTGAGCTGCTGCATCGTCGCGGACGTGCTGCCGGCGACCGCGACGGCCTCGTCGGCCACGAGGGCCGACGTCGTGGCGCTGCGGGAGATCTCGGCGATCGCGGCGGCCATCTGCTCGCTCGAGGCGGCCATCGAGGCGACGGCGTCCGACACGACGTCGGCCCCGTGGGTCGCGGAGGCGGACAGGCCGTCGGAGGCGGCCGCGGCCGAGCCGATCGCGAAGGACGAGGTGCGCAGCCGCGCGGTCGCGCCGCCGAGGTCGTCGGCGGCGGTCGTGATGTCGCGCACCAGCTCGCGCAGCCCCGCCGCGGCCTGGTCCAGCGCCGTGCCCATGCGCCCGACCTCGTCGGTGGTGCCGAGTCCGGCCGTGACCGTCAGGTCGCCACCGGCCAGCCCGGTGAGGGCCGCGGAGACGCGGCCGAGGGGACGCGTGACGCTGCGGGCGACCACGCGGGCGAGCAGCACGGTGACGAGGGCGGAGAGGACGCCGGCGACCACGATGAGCTGCAGGCCGCGGGTGCGGGCCGCGGCGACAGCCGCCTCGTGCTCCGCGGCCTGCGCCTCGACGGCGTCGGCCACGGCGGGCAGCAGCTCCTCGACGGCCTCGAACTGCGCCAGGAAGGCGGGGTACTCCGCGAGGGCGGCGGCGGGGTCCTGCCCGCTGAGGCCGGCGAGGCGCTGACCGGCGGCGGCGTAGGCCTCCACGGCGGGCGAGGCCTCCGCGACGGCCGCGGTCACGGGGCCGCCCAGGTCGGCGGCCGTGACGTCCGCGAGCCGGCCCGCGAGGCCGTCGGCGGCCTCGGCGGCCCCGGCCACGCCCTCGTCGTGCTCAGCGCCGGTGGGGAAGAGCAGGGACTGCAGGACCGCTCCGCGCAGGGCGTCGTGGGCCATGTCGGCCTCGAGCGTGGCGCGGACCGCGCCCGTGCTGCGGCTGAGCTCCTGCGTGGCGGTGTCCGCCGTGTGCAGGGACGAGGCACCGACCGCCGCGAGGGCGCCGAGACCGATCAGTGCCGTCGCCGACGACACCGCGAGCTTGCGCGCGAGGGGGAGGTTGCTCCACGCGCCGGTGGAACCAGTGGTGCCCATGACCGGTCATCGGCACCACCGGCCCCCGGCTGAACCGCGGGGCGGGGATCAGCCCAGGGTGGAGGTGTCCACCACGAAGCGGTACCGCACGTCGGAGGCGACGACGCGGTCGTAGGCCTCGTTGATCTTGTCGGCGGCGATGACCTCGATCTCGGCGCCCAGGCCGTGCTCGGCGCAGAAGTCGAGCATCTGCTGGGTCTCGGCGATGCCGCCGATCATCGACCCGGCGAGGCTGCGGCGGTTGGGGATGAGCGAGAACGCCGCGACCGTCATGGGCTTCTCCGGCGCGCCGACCTCGACCAGGGTGCCGTTCACGGCCAGCAGGCCGAGGTAGGCGTCGAGGTCGATGGTCGCCGAGACCGTGTTGACGATGAGGTCGAAGGAGCCGGCGAGGTCCGTGAAGACGTCCGGGTCGCTGGTCGCGTAGTAGTGGTCGGCGCCGAGGCGCAGCCCGTCCTCCTGCTTCTTCAGCGACTGCGAGAGCACGGTGACCTCGGCGCCCATGGCGTGGGCGATCTTGACGCCCATGTGGCCGAGGCCGCCCAGGCCGATGATCGCGACGCGCTTGCCGGGGCCCGCGCCCCAGTGGTTCAGCGGCGAGAAGAGGGTGACGCCGGCGCACAGCAGCGGGGCGGCGACGTCGAGCTCGAGGCCCTCGGGGATGCGCAGGACGAAGTCCTCGGTCACCACGACGTGGGTGGAGTAGCCGCCCTGCGTGGGCTGGCCGTCCTTGCCGACCGCGTTGTACGTGCCGATGTTGCCCTTGAGGCAGTACTGCTCCTCGCCCTTCAGGCAGTTCTCGCACTCGCGGCAGGAGTCGACCATGCAGCCGACGCCGACGCGGTCGCCGACGGCGTGCTTCGTGACCTCGGAGCCGACCTCGGCGACGACGCCGGCGATCTCGTGGCCGGGGACGACGGGGTAGTTCGTCGCACCCCACTCGCCGCGGGCCGTGTGGATGTCGGAGTGGCAGATGCCGGCGAACTTGATGTCGATGAGGACGTCGTGCGGGCCGAGGTCGCGGCGCTCCACCGTCAGGGGGGCCAGGGGCTCGGTGGCGGACGTGGCGCCGTAGGCGTTCACGGTGAGCATGCGGAGAGGGCTCCTCGTCGTGTCGGGATCTCGTGGGCGCGGGGAGGGGCGCCGTCGACCGTCTCCCGCTGGGCACGACGGTAACCCGCGCCGGGAGGTGCTGCCGTTCCGGAGGCGGGCACCCGTCCCAGGGGCCACAGTGGACGCCATGTGCGACGACACCCCGCTCGTCGAGGTCCGCCTGCCGGCGGACCTCTCGGCGGCGCGGCACGCACGCAGCTTCCTGCGCACCTCGCTGTGCGCGCACCAGACCCGCGTCATGGACCGGGCGCTCCTGCTGTTCTCGGAGATGGCCGTCAACGCGGTGGAGCACGGGGACCCCCCGGTCACCGCGACGCTCGACTGCGGGGGCGTCGACGGCGTCCGGCTCGCCGTGCACGACGGCAGCCGCGTGCGGCCGGTCCGGCACGAGGTGGGCCCGGAGGCCGAGTCCGGTCGCGGCGTGAACCTCGTGGACGTCCTCAGCGACCAGTGGGGCGTCGACGTCGACGCGGACGGGCGCGGCAAGACCGTCTGGTGCCGCCTGCGCCCCTGACGGCCGGGCTCAGGCGTCCAGGACGCGCACCAGCACGAGCGCGACGTCGTCGTCGCTGCCGTCCGGCAGCATCCGGCGGATCAGCTCGTCGCACAGCTCGTCCAGCGGGCGGTCGGCCAGGTCGGCGACCGTGTCGTGCAGCTCCGCGAGCCGCTCGCCCATGCTGCGGTCGCGACGCTCGACGAGCCCGTCGGTGTACAGCAGGACGATCGAGCCCGGCAGCAGGTCGGTCTCGTGCTGGTTGCGGCGCTGGTCCGGCCCGAGGCCCACGACGATGCCGGTGCCGCTCAGCTGGGTGACCTCGCCCGCCGGGTGGACCAGGACCGCGGGCAGGTGACCGGCCACGCACCAGCGGGCGCGGCGGACACCGTCGACGGCCTCGGACACCTGCAGCACGATCGCGGTGGCGAGCGTCGTCATGCCGAGCCCGTCGAGCACGGTGTCCAGGCGCCGCACGACGTCGGCGGGCTCCGCGTTGCGGTCGTAGGCGATGCCCCGCACCAGGGTGCGCAGCTGGCCCATCGCCGCGGCCGCGGACACGTCGTGGCCCATGACGTCGCCGATGACCACGGTCGTGCAGCCGTCGGGCTGGACGAAGGCGTCGTACCAGTCGCCGCCGACCTGGGCCGCCTCGGCGGCCGGGTAGTAGCGGGTCGCCACGGCGAGGCCCTCTGAGTGCCGCGGCGGCGTGAGCAGGCTGCGCTGCAGCACTTCCGAGGTGTTGCGCTGCTGCGCGTAGAGCCGCGCGTTCTCCAGCGCCAGCCCGGCCCGCAGGCCCAGGTCGACCGCGGTGCGCAGGTCGTCGTCGTCGAAGGGGGGCCGGTCGGGCCCGCTGAACATCGTGAGGCAGCCGGTGATGACGCCGCGGGCCCGGAGCGGGACGACGAGGACGCTCCCGAGCCCGAGGACGTGCAGCAGCCGGGTGAACTCGCCGTCCGCGGCGCCGCGGGCCATCTCGGCCCGGCCGACCAGCGGCACCAGGGTGGGCCCGAGCTCGCCCCGCAGGACGCGGGAGGAGAAGGAGTCCGGCAGCAGCCCCGTGCCGAGCAGCTCCTCCAGCCGCGCGGCGTCCGCGGCGCGGGCCTCGTCGGCGTGGGTGGCGCTCACGTGCTGCACGCGGCCGCTGGCGTCCAGCACGCTCGCGAAGGCCCACAGCGCGAAGTCCGGCACGACGAGCGAGGGCAGCACGTGCAGCGCCTCGTCGGGGTCGAGCAGGGTGGAGAGCCCGTCGGTGACGCGCGAGAGGAACTCCAGGCGGCCCCGGGCGGAGCGGGCCTCGGCGAGGGCCTCGTCGCGCTCGCGCTCGGCGTGGATGCGCGCCGTGACGTCGTACTGGACCCCCACGTGGTGGGTCACGCGGCCGTCGGTGTCGCGCACCGGGGAGATGACCACCTCGTTCCAGAAGGCGGTGCCGTCCTTGCGGTAGTTCAGCAGCAGCTCGGTGACGTTCTCGCCCGCGGCCAGCGCCGCGCGGATGCGCGCCACGGCGGCCCGGTCGGTCTCCTCGCCCTGCAGGAAGCGGCAGTTGCGCCCCAGCACCTCCTTGCCGTACCCGGTGGTGCGCTCGAAGGCGGGGTTGACCCACACCAGCGGGTTGTCGGGCCGGCTGGGGTCGGAGATCGTGAACGACAGGTCGCTCGCGACGACGGCCCGGCTGCGCAGCTGGGCGGCCGACTCCTGCGCCTCCGCCACGGCCTGGTGCTCGCGCAGGGGCAGCATCACGACGAGGGCCAGGTCGGAGAGCCCCTCCGCCTCCGCGTCCGCCAGGGGCAGCCCCACCACCCACAGCGGCTCGCGGGCGCCGCTGAGGTCGGTCTCGCGCTGGGCCGAGACGCGCTCGCCCTGGATGGGCTGGCCGGCGGCGACCCGCGAGAGGGGGCTGGAGGGCTGGCCCAGGTCCGGCCGGTCCAGCTGCGAGCCGTCCTCGGCCTGCAGGCCGGCGGCGCGCGACCACTCCTCCAGGTCGCACGGCAGCTGCTGCCCGGGGGCGAGCTGCTCGGCCACGGGGTTGGCCACCAGGACGGTGCCGTCGCCCGTGCGCACCAGCAGGACGGCCCCGGGACGGCCGTGCATCACGCTGGGCAGCAGCTCGGTCGCAGAGCCGTCCGCGAGAGCGGTGGGCGGGCCGTCGGTCACCCGCGCATCTTACGGGGAGTCACCGCAGGGGGCGCTGGTCGCGGCGCCGCCGGGAGCCGGGAGGGCGAGGCCGACACTCCGCGCGTCGAGTCGTCACCGTGAGTAGGGAACGGTCGAGAGGGGCCCGGACGCACGAACGCGGGGAGTGCCTCGTGGCACTCCCCGCGTCCTCCTCCTCAGGAGGTGGGTGTCGTCAGCGCAGCCGTCACTGCACCGCGGCGGTGGCCGCGTCGGCCGCCGCCTGCGGCACGGCGGTGAGGCCACCGAAGATCCACCCGTTGCCGGGCGGGGCGAGGTTCGTCTTCTTGCTCGTGAGGTACGCGGTCGTCGTGGCACCGAGCGAGCCGTTGGCGTCCGTGAAGAGGATCGGGACCCCCTGGGAACCGGAGACCGGGGCCGCGGCCAGGGCGTCGGCGGAGGCGCCCGCCGCACCCCCGACCAGGCCCGCGCTCTGCGAGTCGAAGAACTCGCTCGCGACGGCGTAGTCGGCGATCTTCGTCGCCGTCTCCGCGCGGTTGGCGCCCGACAGGCGCGACGTGCCCTTGAGCGCCGTGTAGGTCCCGTCGGACACGACGCTGGTGCCGCCGAGGACGATCCTCGTCGTGGTGCCGAGGGCGTCGAGGGCCGCGGTGGTCTCGCCCGGGACGCTGTCCGCCTGCGTGAGCAGGATCGGGTAGTTGCGCTGCCAGGCGATCGGCCCGGCCGCCAGCGCGTCCGCGGTGGAGGTGCCGGAGGCGAGGAACACCTTCTCGGGCGGGAAGGTCTCGTCGGCCTGCGCGACGGCCGCCGCGGTCGCGTACCGGTTGGCCCCGGCGTAGCGGACGACCGTCTTGCCGGCGGTCTTCCACGACGCCTCGAGGCCGGCGGAGACCTGGTTGACGCCGCCGACGATCCAGACGTTCTCGACGCCGAGCCGGGTGATCTCGTCCGCCGTCACGGTCGGCACGGAGTTGGTCTCCGTGTAGAGGATCGGCGCGCTGTACAGGCCCGCCAGGTACGAGGCCGTGAGGCCGTCGACCGTCGCGGTGCCGTTGACGATGACGACGTCCGGGGTGCTGTCGTCCGTCGGGGACAGCAGCTTCGACGCCGCCACGGCGGTGGCGTACCGGTCGTTGCCGGCCACGCGGGTGTCGAAGGCGAAACCGGCGGCGGCGTTGGCCGGGGCCGCGGTCGCCGCGAGGGTGCCGAGGCCCACGAGCAGAGCGGCGCCGGCGCCGATCGCCCGTGCGGTGCGGTGGTTCTTGGTGATCACGATGTCTCCTGAAGGTCTCAAGGGGTGTCGGGGGGTGGGGCCGGGCGTCAGGTGGTCCGCAGGACGCCGTTGAGCCCCGCGGGGTAGAACCCGCCCTGGGTGACACCCTTGTCCGCGTTCAGGTACACGATGTTGAGGACCTCGTTGTAGCTGCGGCTGTAGGCGATGCTGTTCGCGTCGGTCGGCACGAGGTTCGCGCGCCCACCGGTGCCCACCGTGATGCCCTGGTCCTTCGAGACCGCCGACCCGTCGAGGGAGTCCCGCGCCGCGGAGATGAGGTTCGTCGGCGCCGCGAGGTCGTTCTGGTAGAGCAGGGTGCGGACGATGCCGGCGTGGTAGGCCTCGACGGCGAGGATGCCCGCGGCGGCCTCGAGGTAGTCCTTGTTCTCGACCAGGGGCGAGGCGCCCTTGTAGGCCGTGACGCCGACGTCCTCGAACAGGAACGCACCGAGCAGGAAGAACGCCTCGCTCGAGAAGGGGTCGAACGTCTCGCCCGCCTTGATGACGCCGGCCGCGACGGCCGCCCCCGTGAAGGACTCCCGCAGGTTGATGGCGGGCCGCGAGACCGCGCTCGTGCCGAGCGCGCTGCGCAGGAACTTGACGTGCGCGATCTCGTCGTTGGCGATCTCCTCCGCGTAGTAGCGGATCGCCTTCGACTTGAAGGGCACGCGGTGCCCGCCGGTGACGCCGCCCTGGGTACCGGTGCCGGTGGCCGTGGCGTTGTCGAGCCCGTGGCCGTAGGCCGCGAAGCAGTAGAACTCCGCCTCGAGGTACTCGAGGTTGAGCGCGAAGTTGAGGACCGCGACGTCGGAGACGGGGCCGTCGGCCGCGTCCGCGCGCTGGGCGGCCGCGGTGCCGATGAGGCCGGCACCCACGGCGCCGGCGGACAGCAGCCCCATCCCCTTGAGGAAGGTGCGCCGTTCCGTCTCGCTGGTGGAGCTGCGGTTGATCATGTCGACGATGAGCGACTTCTTGAACATGGGCAGCCTTCGGTGGTGTGTGGTGCTCAAGGGTTGGGCACCGTGGCTGGGCGCCGCGTGGCGGCGGTGGCACGAACGTCTGACTCACGTGATCTGTCGAGCGACGGGACTGGTGGTGCGCCTGCGCGAGCAACGGAGCCTCGGCCGGCGCGACATCCGTGTCACGGAGGTGGAGAGGCCCCGCTTCGATCGGGTCTCGCCCCACCCCTTCGGTGCCGATCGCACCGCGGATGGGTCGACGTCCACCATGACCATGACACGCACCGTCGCCTCATGGCTACCTGTTGTCACATTCCTGACCGTGACCCGGTCGTCACGGTGGGTCGATGACGGCCCGCCGACGGGGGACTCGCCCGCCCGGCGGCACGTCGGCCGGGCCCGGGTAGGGCACTGTGAGGCCCATGCAGACCCCCGAGAGCGCCGTCACGACCTGGTGGGCCACCGCCACCCCGCGCTCCCGGCGGCGGGCCCTGGACCTGGCCCCGGCCGAGGCCGTCCCCGGCTGGCTGGCCGACGAGCTGACCCGCGGCGGGGTGGCGCTGACCATGGCGCTGTTCACCGAGGGCCCGCGCATCACCCGCCGCTACGTCCAGTCGCCGGAACTCCGCGCGCACCTCGCGGCCGAGCGCTCGGCGGTCAGCGCCGCCTGAGCCGGGCCGCCTGAGTCGGCGCGCGGGGGAGGGCCCGCTGCGGGACACTGCACCCGATGCTCTCCCCCGTCCTGTTCTCCCTGGCCGGAGCCAGCGCTCTGGTCGCCGCCCTGCTCCCGCGGATCGTCCGTCACCTGCCGATCAACCTGCCGATGGCCTTCCTGGCCGCCGGTGTGCTGCTGGGCCTGCTGCCCGGGCTGCCCGCCGTCGACCCCCTCGTGCACCGCGAGGCCACGCAGCACCTCACCGAGATCGTCGTGATCATCTCGCTGATGGGCGCCGGCCTGGCGCTGGACCGCCCCGTCGGCTGGCGCCGCTGGGCCTCCTCCTGGCGGCTCATCCTCGTGGCGATGCCGCTGACGATCGCCCTCGTCGCGATCGCGGGCACCGCGCTCGCGGGCCTGCCCGTGGCCGCCGCGATCCTGCTGGGCGCCGTGCTCGCACCCACCGACCCCGTGCTCGCCACCGACGTCCAGGTCGGTGAGCCCGCCGACGAGGAGGGCACCGAGGACGAGGTCCGGTTCGCCCTGACCAGCGAGGCCGGCCTGAACGACGGCGCCGCCTTCCCCGTGGTGCACCTCGCGGTCGTCCTCGCGACCGCCGGTGCGACGTCCGCGGCGCTGGGGCACTGGGCGCTCGAGGACGTGCTGCTGCGCGGCGCGGTCGGCATCGTCGGCGGTCTGCTGATCGGCAAGCTCCTGGGCAAGCTGTTCTTCCGCGCCCCGGTGCCCTCGCTGCGCCTGGCCGACGAGGCCGAGGGCTTCACGGCGCTCGCGGTGACGTTCCTGGCCTACGGGGTCACGGAACTGCTGCACGGCTACGGGTTCGTGGCGGTGTTCCTCGCGGCGTGCACCATCCGCGCCGAGGAGCGCGCCCACGGTGCGCACCGCGTGGCCCACAGCTTCATCGAGCAGATCGAGCGCATGTTCACGTCGTGGTTGCTGCTGCTGCTCGGGGCGGCCCTGGCCGACGGGTTGCTGCGCGACCTGACGTGGGGGCTCGCGCTGGTCGGCGTCCTCCTCGTGGTCGTCGTGCGACCCCTCGTGGGCATGCTCAGCCTGGCCGGAACCCCCGCCGGGCCGCGCGAGCGGTGGGTCATCGCGATCTTCGGGGTCCGCGGGATCGGGTCGTTGTTCTACCTCTCCTACGCCCTCGGTGAGGGGGAGTTCCCGGCCGGTCAGCTCTGGGCGGCCGTGGGGTTCACGATCGCCCTGTCGGTGCTGCTGCACGGGGTCACGGCGACCCCGCTGGTCCGCCGGCTGGACGAGGCGCGGTTCCAGGCGGCGCCCACGGACCGGCGTCGAGACGTCGCCGACACCCATCTGTGACCGTGCAACTACTCCATGATCTCCGAGTGGCCGACCTCACGTCCCGGCCCTACATTCGTCCCCGGTCATCAACGTCAACCGTCAGGGGAACACCATGCTCGGAACCATCGTCGGACTCGTCATCATCGGCCTCATCGCCGGTTTCATCGCCCGCGCCGTCGTGCCCGGCAAGCAGCACATGGGTGTCGGCGCGACCATCCTGCTCGGCATCGTCGGCTCGTTCATCGGCGGTTTCCTCGGCAAGCTCCTGTTCGGCGCCGACGCGGGCAACGGCTTCGTCCAGCCGTCCAGCTGGATCGGCTCCATCATCGGCGCGATCATCGCGCTGCTCATCTGGATCTCCGTGAGCAAGCGGAGCGCCGTCCGCCGCTGACGCACGTCGAGGGGCTCAGCGCCGAGCACCGGGAGGCGGCTCACTGCTCCGGCAGCGAGCCGCCTCCGGCGCGTCCGGCCCCCTGCAGCGCGCCGACCCGCACCTGCGCGTCGGCCCGCACCTGCGCGTCGGCCCAGCGCACGAACTCGCGGGCGTCCACCGCCCGGCAGTGCAGGAACCCCTGGGACTCGTCGCAGCCGAGACCGCGCAGGAGTTCCAGCGTGACCTCGTCCTCGACGCCCTCGGCCACCACCCGCAGCCCGAGCGCGTGGCCCAGCGTGACGGTGCCCGCGACGATCGCCGCGATCCGCGGCTCGGCCGCGGCCCGGTCGGTGAAGGCCCGGTCCAGCTTCAGCTCGGTGGCCGGCAGGTCGCCCAGGTAGGCCAGGGACGAGTAGCCGGTCCCGTAGTCGTCGATGCTCAGCCCGATCCCCAGCGCCGCGATCCGCTCGCACGTGCGCAGGGCGACGACGGGGTCCTCCATGAGGGTCGTCTCGGTGACCTCCAGGACGAGGTCGCCCGGGAGCATCCCGCTCTCCTGCAGCACGGCCTCGAGCAGCGGCAGCAGGTCGGGGTCGGTCAGGCAGCTCGTCGAGAGGTTCACGGACAGCCGCACCGCGCGGCCCTCGGCGCGCCAGCGCTGCGACTGCGCCGCGGACGTCCGCAGCACGTGCTCGGTGAGCGCGGCCATGTGCCCGCGCTCCTCGAGCAGGCCGAGGAACCCGTCGGGAGCCAGCAGCCCCAGCCGGGGGTGCTGCCAGCGCACCAGGGCCTCCGCGCCGACGACCGCGCCCGTGCGGATCGACAGCTGCGGCTGGTACCGGACGACGAACTGCGTCGCCGCGAGCGGGGTGCGTCCCGCCCCCAGCGCGTCCTCGAGCTCCTGCGCCAGCAGGGCCCGCTCACGCGCGTGCCGGTCGGCCTCGTCGTCGTAGACGCCGACCCGGACCTCCGGTCCGCCGCCCGCGGCCCCGCCCTTCGCGAGGTACATGGCGGTGTCGGCCTGGCGCAGGAGCTCGGCGGCCGCGACGCCGGTGCCGTCGCTGGTCGCGATGCCCACGCTGGCCCCCACCCGGACGCGGTGCACACCCACCGGGACGGGGTGGTCCCCGATCGAGGCGACCCGGCGCGCGACGAGCACGGCCGACCCCAGGTCCGCGCCCGGCAGGAGCAGGGCGAACTCGTCGCCACCGAGCCGGGCGGCCGTCGCGCCGGCGGGGGCGGCATCGAGCAGCACGCGGGCGCACCAGCGCAGCAGCTCGTCGCCGGCCGCGTGCCCGAAGCGGTCGTTGACCTCCTTGAACCGGTCGAGGTCGACCACCAGCAGGGCCACGCGCGTCACGGCCGCCTCGAGGGCCGCGAGCAGCGAGCGGCGGTTGGCCAGCTGCGTCAGCTCGTCGGTGCGCGCCTCCTGCCGGGTCCGGGCGAGCTGCGTCAGGCCCCCCACCAGGCGCATGGCGTTGACGGCGGTGCCCACGACGGCCAGCACGCACAGCACCGCGATCGGGGCGGTGTCCGCCGGGGGCAGGCGTGTGGAGAGGGCCAGGGTCGCGACGGCTCCGAGCAGCACGACGAGGGAGCCGACCGCGAGGTCCTGCGTCCTGGCCGTCTGCGGCAGCGCCGGGTGGGCGCGCAGCACGGCGCAGACGACGAGCCCACCCGCCACCAGCGTCCAGCCGGCCCCGAGCAGGTCCCCGCCCGCGACGCCGCGGTGCACCGCGAGGTCGACGAGGAGCAGGGCGACGAGGCCGAGCGTGCCGGCCCCCGCCGCCCACGCCCGCGGGTTGCGCAGCAGGTCGCTCAGCACGGCGATCGTGAGGACCGTGCCGAACAGCAGCAGCAGGGCGCCGAGCTGCAGCACCGACAGCTGCGACGACCACCACGGCCAGGCCGAGGCCCCCTGCCGCCAGGCGACGAGGAGGTCGAGCAGCGCCGCGAAGGTCAGGGCCGCGCTGACGCCGTTGAGCCAGTCCTTCGGGTCGGACGTGCTGCTGCCCACCCGGTTCCAGAGGATCAGCCCGCGGTAGAGCAGCGGGACGGCCACGAGGGTGGCCACCCCGGAGACCAGCAGCTCGGGCGGGGTGGCGACCACGCCGCCGGCGGCGAGCCGCGCGACGAGCTTGCCGAGCGCCCCCAGGGCCAGGACGCCCAGGGCGCGCGCCAGCCACGCCCAGAGCGCCCCGTCCGCCTGGCTGCCTCCCGCACGCCGGTGCAGGAGGACGGCGGCGCCCGCGAGCACGAGGCCCTGGCCGGCCGCGGCGGCGGCGGTCGTCGCGGGGGCGGCGGCGCCGCTCGACGCGCCGAGCGTCAGCAGCACGGTCGACACCACCGCGAGCCCGGCCACCACCGCCGCCGCGACGGCGGTGGGGCGGGGGGC
>NZ_JAAALN010000114.1 GCF_009906795.1 Kineococcus siccus | reverse complement strand
TCCCCGCCGCGACGGCCACGGCCGAGGACTTCGAACGGGCCCTCGCGGCGGGGACGGGCGTGGGGTGCCTGCTGGCCGAGGTGGACGCCCCCGGCGGGGTGGAGGTGGCCGGGATGGCGTTGTGGTACACCACCTTCTCGACGTGGCAGGGCCGGGCGGGCATGTGGCTGGAGGACCTCTTCGTCCGCCCGGAGCACCGCCGCCTGGGCATCGGCCGCGCCTTCTTCGCCGAGCTGGGCCGGCGGTGCGAGCAGCGGGGCTTCGGGAGGCTGGAGTGGTGGGTGCTGGACTGGAACTCCGCGGCGCACGCGTTCTACCGGTCGCTGGGGGCGCAGCCGCAGGACGAGTGGACGGTGTGGCGCCTGGACGGGCCCGGCCTCGAGGCCGTGTCCGCCGGCTGACCCACGGTCCGCCCCGGGCCCCGGCCACGGCGGCTCGTGACGGACCGTCACGCGCGGCGGACGCTGTGCATCTGCAAAGGTGGTGGCAGCACCATCGACGCACGACCACCCCAGCCGGCCCGGACGCGCCGGAGGACCCGAGAGGACGCTGACGTGTCGACCCCCCTCGCCCACGGAGCCGCGCACACCGAGGCCGGCACCGACCTGGTGGAGCTGCGCGTCCCGGCGGACCCGGCGTACCTGACCGTCGTGCGCACCGCGAGCGCCGGGCTGGCCGCCCGCCTCGACCTCACCCTCGACGAGATCGAGGACCTGCGGATCGCGGTCGACGAGGCCTGCACGCTCCTGCTGGACCCCGCGACGACGGACCAGGACCTCGTCGCGACCTTCCGCCTCGGGCACGGCAGCCTCGAGGTGGAGGTCCGCGGTCCCGCCCGGGAGCTGCCCGAGCGGTCGAGCTTCGCGTGGGCGGTGCTGGAGGCGCTGGTGGGCGAGGTCTTCACCGGCACGTCCTCCGAGGGCGCGTGGATCGTGCTGCGTCACACCCGCGCCGCCGGGACGACGACGGGGACCTCCGCGGGGGGCCGGTGAACGCCGCCACGGCGCGCGCCGCACCCGACGGTGAGGGGGCCGGCCCGCAGCACGAGGAGCAGTCGGCGCCCGGCGAGCCGTCCGTGGGGCGGCAGGCCTCCGGGGCCCACGAGTCCGCAGGGCCACCTGCGTCGACCGACCCCGCGCCAACCGGTCCCCCACCGACCGACCCCGCACCGACCGATCCCACACCGACCGACCCCGCACCGACCGACCCCGCACCGACCGAGCTCGCACCGACTGCGGGAACACGCGGAGCCGTTGCGGCGCAGCGGTCCCCGGGGCCCGCGGACCAGGACGACGACGCGGGCCAGGACGACGACGCGGGCCAGGACGACGACGAGCTGGCGCGGCTGCACGCGCGCTTCGCGGCGCTGCCGGAGGACGCCCCGCAGCGGCGGGCCCTGCGCGAGGAGCTGGTGCACCGGCACCTGCCGCTCGCCGAGCACCTCGCGGCGCGGTTCCTCGGCCGGGGCGAGCCCCACGACGACCTCGTGCAGGTCGCGACGATCGGGCTGCTGAAGGCCGTCGACCGCTTCGACCCGGGGCGCGGCGTCCCCTTCGGCGCCTACGCGGTACCCACGATGCTCGGCGAGATCAAGCGGCACTTCCGCGACCGCGGCTGGGCGATGCGGGTCCCGCGCCGCTGGCAGGAGGCGGGCCGCTCGCTGGCCGACGCGCGCGAGGCGCTGACGCACGAGCTGGGCCGTGCGCCCACCGTCGCGGAGCTGGCGGCCCGCACGGGCCGCGAGACCGACGAGGTCGTGGAGGTGCTGGAGTCGGCGAACGCGTACACGACGCTGCCGCTGGACACGGGGTCACCGACCTCGCCCGTCGCGTCGCTGGGCAGCCTGGACGAGCGGCTGCTGAACGTGGAGAACCGCGAGGCGCTGCGCCCGCTGCTCGCGGCCCTCGCGCCGCGCGAGCGGCGCATCCTCGCGCTGCGGTTCGTGCGCGGCATGTCGCAGGCGCAGATCGCGGCGGAGGTCGGCATCTCCCAGATGCACGTGTCCCGCCTGCTGGCCCGGACGCTGGTCGAGCTGCGCGAGGCGCTGGGCGACGAGGACGGCTGACCCGGCCCCGCCGCCCGCGCGGACCGGCCGCCCTCAGCGGGAGGTGGCCGCCGCGACGGGTCGCAGGAAGAGCCCGACGAGGACGAGCACGGGGGGCAGGCCGATGACCACTCCGAGCCAGGCGCTGCCTCCGCTGAAGGCGGGCAACCCCGCGGCCAACTGGAGCAGCTGCCAGACCAGGACCGGTGACCGGGCCCAGGCCGCGCCCTGCAACAGACCGCGCGCGCAGAAGGCGAGCGCGGCGGCGAACAGCAACGCCATCGCCGCGAGCACGCCGGCCGCGACGGGATCGACGGCCTGCGCGCCGGTCAGCAGCCCGCGGGCCTCGTAGGCCGCAGCGGCCACGAGGAGCAGCGCCTCGAGGCCGACCAGGACCGCGACGGCTACCAGCAGTGGCGGACGGCGGCCCGAGGCCCCAGGCTTGGTCGACACGGAGCCACCGTACGACGTCGACCAGCGTCTGTCCCCCGACCGGGGGCCGACAGCGGGATTGCCGGGAGGGGTCCTGCGTGTTACGTCCATGTGACGAACCCGACACGATCTCCCCACGAACAGGCGTGAGCCACCCCTTGTGGGACGCGCTTGAGAGTGTGACCCTGGGTGCGACGCGATCCCCGACGCACGTCACCCCCAGGAACTGGGCATCCCATCCTGTGCACGTGCGTCCCGGCACCGCCGGCGATGCCGGTGCTCAGGGATCTGTGTGACGGTCCTGTCCCCGCGGGTCCGTCATGCGTACTGAGACCGCTACCGCTAGAAGGAGTGAACACCCCATGGACTGGCGTCACCGTTCCGCCTGCCTCGACGAAGACCCCGAGCTGTTCTTCCCGATCGGGAACACCGGGCCGGCCATCCTGCAGATCGAAGAGGCGAAGGCCGTCTGCCGCCGCTGCGACGTCATCGACTCCTGCCTTAAGTGGGCCCTGGAGACCGGCCAGGACGCCGGCGTCTGGGGCGGCATGTCCGAGGACGAGCGTCGCGCCCTCAAGCGCCGCGCCGCCCGCGCCCGCCGCGCCAGCTGACTCCTCGCGGCTGAGAAGCGCTGCGGGGCAGCACTCCTGCACCGCACCCTCTCCACTGCAGCACCGGTGCGACAGCTCCAGCGCACGATCCGATCGCCCCACCCGCCGCGCGGGTCGGGGCGATCGGTGCGTCCGGGCAGGTCCCCGTCGTCACGGGCTGCGGACGCTGCCGATGGAGGCCGGACCGCGGCGCACCCGCAGGTCCAGCCGGACCTCCGTGCCTCCCGTGGAACTGGCCCCGAAGTCCATCCGGCCACGCAGCTCGCCCGCGACCAGCGACCGAACGATCTGCGTCCCCAGCCCTGAGCTCCCCGCCTGGAAGTCCTCCGGCAGTCCCACGCCGTCGTCGCTGACGACGACCTCGAGCCGGTCCTCCTCGGGGTGCTCGACGCGCACGACGACGGTCCCCGCCCGGCCGCCGCCGAAGCCGTGCTCCACCGCGTTGGTCACGAGCTCCGTGAGGACGAGGGCGAGCGCGGTCGCGTCCTCCTGGCGCAGCTCCCCGAACCGCCCCTCCCGCACCGTGCGCACGCGCTCCGAGTTCGACATCGCGACCTCGGCCGCCAGCATGAGGCAGCGGTCGAGCACCTGGTCGAAGTCGACGTGCTCGTCGATGCCCTGCGAGAGCGTCTCGTGCACCAGGGCGATGGTGGCGACGCGGCGCATCGCCTCCTGCAGCGCGGAGCGGCCCTCGGGGGACTCGATCCGGCGGGCCTGCAGGCGCAGCAGGGCCGCGACCGTCTGCAGGTTGTTCTTCACCCGGTGGTGGACCTCGCGGATCGTGGCGTCCTTCGTCATGAGCTCGCGCTCGCGACGGCGCAGCTCGGAGACGTCACGCACGAGCAGCAGGGCGGCGACCCGCACGGGCGGGCCGCCGGCCTCGCGCCGCGTCAGCGGGATCGCCCGCATGGACAGCGTCGCGGCGTCGGTCTCGAGGTCGGTGCGCCACGGCGCGCGGCCGGTGACGACCAGGGGCAGCGACTCGTCGACGGGCAGGTGGCTCGCCGCGAGGCTGGACGACACCTCGGCCAGGTTCGCGCCGACGAGCTCGCCGATGAGGCCCGCGCGGTGGAACGCGGACAGCGCGTTGGGGCTCGCGTAGGTGACGATCCCCTCGGCGTCCAGGCGCAGCATGCCGTCCCCCACGCGCGGGGCGCCCCGGCGCGGACCCGTGGGTGCCGCGACCTGCGGGAAGTCGCCGGCCGCGATCATCCGCGTCAGGTCGTCGGCGCACTTCACGTAGTTCAGCTCGAGGCGGCTGGGCGTGCGCGACGTCGCGAGGTTGGTGTGGCGGGCGAGCACGCCGAGCACGACGCCCTCTCGCACCACGGGGATGGTCTCCTCGCGGACGGGGACGTCGTCGTCCCACTCGGGGTCCCGCCCGCGCAGGCTCCGCGCCTCGTCGAACGTCGTGTCCACCTGCGCGCGGCGGCCGCGCTCGAGGACGGCGCCGACCACGTCGTCGTAGTGCACCGTCGGGCCCGTCGTCGGCCGGCAGTGGGCGACCGCGACGAAGTGCTGGCGGTCCGCCGACGGCACCCACAGCACGAGGTCGGCGAAGGACAGGTCGGAGATCAGCTGCCAGTCGCCCACCAGCAGGCGCAGCCACTCCGCCTCGGGGGCACCCGTGCGGGTCTCCGAGTGCAGCAGGTCAGCCATGGTGGGCACCCGGAGAGACTACGGGCCGCACCCGGTGGCCCGGACGACACGGGTGTCCCCCCTCCGCGGCGGCCGGCAGCGGCGGGCGGGCGGGGCGTCAGCCGGTCCGCAGCACCGTCCGCAGGACCCGCAGGCCGACCGACAGCGACGCGAGGTCGGCGCGGTCGGCCGCCTCGATCTCCTGCATCGTGGCCCGCGCGCGGCGCACGGCCGGGGCGTGCGCCTCCTCCCACGCGCTCACGGCCGCCGGGGCGTCCCAGCCCGCCCCGCCGCCGTCCGCGTGGGCGTGCACGGCCGCGGTGAGGTCCCGCAGCGCCGAGTACAGGTCGTCGCGCAGGGCGGCGCGGGCCAGCGCCTGCCAGCGGTCGGCGCGCTCGAGCCGGGTGATGTTCGTCAGCAGCGCGTCGATCCCGTACCGCTCCGAGATCGTGAACCAGGTCGCGGCGACGTCGGCCGGCGCCCACCCGCTCGCGGCCGCGACCTCCGCGACGTCGAGCAGGGGGTAGACCGAGAGCAGGGCCGCCGTGCGCAGCGCCTCGTCGCCACCGACGCCCTGCGCCTCGTACTCGGCCGCGTCGCGCAGCACGACGTCGCGGTCGACCCCGACGGCCAGGTCCGGCACCGCCGGGGCGAGGTCCGCCACGACCGCCGCGAACCGCTCCACCTCGGCCGGCACGTCGATCCCCTCGGGCCGGGCGTGCAGGAACCAGCGCACACCGCGGTCGAGCAGGCGCTGGTGCTGCTGGCGCAGCCCCGACTGCACCTCCGCGGGGACGCGACCGTCGAGGGCCTCCACGGCCGCGGCGCGCTCGGGCAGGCCGAACACCGCGAGGGTGACCGCGAACGCGCGGACCACGTCGGCGAGGTCGCTGCCCGTCTCCTCGGCGGCGCGGAAGGCGAACGTCAGGCCGCCGACGCCGACGACGTGGTTGACCACGACGGTCGTCGCGATCTCGCGGCGCAGCGGGTGCTCGACGAAGCGCTCGCCGAAGCGGTCGGCGAGCTCGGCGGGGAAGTAGCTGCGCAGCGTCTGCGCCATCCACGGCTCGTCGGGCAGGCCGCTGGCCAGCAGGGCCGAACCCAGCGAGATCTTGGCGTAGGCGGCGAGGACGGACAGCTCCGGCATCGTCAGGCCCCGGCCCTCGCGGCTGCGGCGGTCCAGCTCGGCGGACGACGGCAGCGCCTCCAGCCGCCGGTCGAGCTGACCGGTGGCCTGCAGCGCCTCGAGGAAGCGGCGGTGCGCGGGGAGCAGGCCGACGGCGAAGGTCCCCTCGACCGAGAGCATGACGTTCTGCTCGTAGTTGTCCCGCAGGACGTGCCGGCCGACCTCGTCGGTCATCCGCAGCAGCGTCGCGTCGCGGTCGGCCGCGTCGAGGTGCCCCTGGGACACGAGGTGGTCCAGGAGGATCTTGATGTTGACCTCGTGGTCGCTGCAGTCCACGCCCGCGGAGTTGTCGATGGCGTCGGTGTTGAGCTTGACCCCGGCCAGCGCGGCCTCGATGCGGCCGCGCTGCGTCAGCCCGAGGTTCCCGCCCTCGCCCACGACGCGGACGCGCAGCTCCCCGCCGTCGATGCGCACGGGGTCGTTGGCCTTGTCCCCGACGTCGGCGTGCGACTCGGTGGAGGCCTTGACGTACGTGCCGATGCCGCCGTTCCAGAACAGGTCCACGGGCGCGCGCAGGATCGCCTGGACGAGGTCGACGGGGCTGAGGGCGGCCGGGCCGGGCAGCCCCAGGCGGGCCGCCGCCTGCGCGCTCACGGGGATCGACTTCGCGGTGCGGGGGTGCACCCCACCCCCGGGCGAGATCAGCGAGGCGTCGTAGTCGTTCCACGAGGAGCGCGGGAGCCGGAACAGGCGCTCCCGCTCCGCGTGCGCGGCAACGGGATCGGGGTCCGGGTCGAGGAACACGTGGCGGTGGTCGAACGCCGCCACGAGGCGGACCTGCTGCGAGAGCAGCATCCCGTTGCCGAACACGTCACCGCTCATGTCGCCCACGCCCACGACCGTCGTGGGCTCGGTCTGGACGTCGTGACCGAGTTCCCGGAAGTGCCGCCGCACGCTCTCCCACGCCCCGCGGGCCGTGATGCCCATGGCCTTGTGGTCGTAGCCCACCGAACCGCCCGACGCGAACGCGTCACCGAGCCAGAACCCGCGCGAGACGGCGATCTCGTTGGCGATGTCGGAGAACGAGGCCGTGCCCTTGTCGGCGGCCACCACCAGGTAGGCGTCGTCGCCGTCGTAGCGCACGACGTCGCGCGGCGGGACGGTGACCTGCGTGCCGCCCTCGGTGCGCAGGTCGTCGGTGACGTCGAGCAGGCCCGAGATGAACGTCCGGTAGCTCGCGATCCCCTCGGCCCACCAGGCGTCGCGGTCCACGGCCGGGTCGGGCAGCCGCTTGGCGACGAAACCCCCCTTGGCGCCGGTGGGCACGATGACGGCGTTCTTGACGATCTGGGCCTTGACCAGGCCGAGCACCTCGGTGCGGAAGTCCTCCCGGCGGTCCGACCAGCGCAGCCCGCCGCGCGCGACCTCGCCGTAGCGCAGGTGGACGCCCTCCACGCGGGGGGAGTACACCCACACCTCGGCGTGCGGCGCCGGGTCCGGCATGCCCGCGACGCCGCGGGGGTCGAGCTTGAACGACAGGTGCGGGTGCGGCCGCCCGTCCGCGTCGCGCTGGTAGGCGTTGGTGCGCACGACCGACAGCACCACCGACAGCAGGGCCCGCAGGATGCGGTCGGCGTCCAGGCCCTCCACGGCGTCCAGCGCGCCGCGCGTCTCCTCCACGAGCGCGTCCACGGTCTCGGCGCGCTCGGACTCGTGCCCGGCCCGCGTCGGCGCGAAGCGGGCCTCGAACAGCCGCACCAGGAGCCGGGTCAGCGCGACGTCGCCCAGCAGGCAGCCGGACACGTAGTCCACGGAGTAGGCGAGCCCCACCTGCCGCAGGTAGCGGGTCAGGGCGCGCAGCACCGCGACCTGGCGCCAGGTCAGCTGCCCCGCGAGGACGAGGCGGGCCAGGCTGTCGCTCTCGGCCGCCTGCGTCCACGCCGCGGCGAAGGCCTCGGAGAAGCGGGCCCGCGCGGCCGCCGGGTCGGCGTCGAGCTGCCAGACGTCGACGGGCAGCCGGAGGCCGACGTCGTAGATCCAGACCCGGCGGCCGTCCTCGCGCTGCACGACGTGCGGCCGCTCGTCCGTCACCTCCACACCCAGGTCGGCCAGCACGGGCAGGACCGCGCTCAGGGTCACGGGGCTCGTGCGGTAGGAGGCCAGCCGCCAGGTGCGGGGCTCGCCGTCGGGCGCGTCGCGCAGGGCGAGGACGGGAGGCGGGTCGGCGAGCGGGTCGCCCGAGGAGTCCACCTGGGCGAGCAGCTCCTCGACGCGCACGAGGTCGCCCACCGCGACCGCGGCGCCGACGTCGGCCCGGTAGCTGCCGGGCACGCCGCGCGCCCAGCGCCGCACCAGCGCGGCGCCCGCGTCGGCGCCCAGCTGCTCGCGCGCCGCGTCGAGCAGGTCGTCGTCCCAGCTGCGGACGGCGTCGGCGACGCGGGCCTCCAGGGCGGCCGCGTCGACGTCGGTCAGCTCCTCCCCCGGGCGGGCCCGCACCACGACGTGCAGCCGCGCCAGGACGCTCTCCGTGACGGCCAGGGTGCTCTCGACGGAGCCGCCGTCGAACGCGTCGCGCAGCAGCGCCTCGACCCCTGCACCGACGCGCGTGGAGTACCGGTCGCGCGGCAGGAACACCAGGCAGGACATGAAGCGCCGGTAGGCGTCCTGCCGCAGGAACAACCGCGTCCGGCGCCGCTCCTGCAGGCGCAGGACGGCCATCGCGGTGTCGAGGATCGAGTCGACCCCGGCCTGCAGCAGCTCGTCGCGCGGGAACCACTCGAGGATGCTCAGCAGGTCCTTGGCCGAGTGCCCGCCCGAGCCGAACCCGGCGCGCCGCAGCACCTCCGCGACCTTCTCGGCCACCACGGGCACGCGCCGGACGCTCTCGGAGTAGGCGTTGGAGGTGAACAGCCCGAGGAAGCGGCGCTCGCCCGTGACCCGTCCCGCGTCGTCGAACGTCTTGACGCCGACGTAGTCGAGGAACGAGGGCCGGTGCACGGTCGCGCGCGCGTTGGCCTTGGTGACGAGCAGGACCTGGGGTTCGCTCGCCTTCTCCCGCACCGGTCCCGAGAGCGGGCGCACGCGGCCCGACGTCCGCCCCGGTCGCTCGGCGAGGACGCCGAGACCCGTCTCCGGTCGCGCCGCCAGCACGACGTCATCGCCCTCGGCGCGCAGGTCGTACTCGCGGTAGCCGAGGAACGTGAACCGGTCGTCGGCCATCCAGCGCAGGAACCGCTCGGCGGTGCGCAGCTCGTCCTCGCCGACCCCGGCCGGCGGGTCGACCTGCAGCTCGTCGGCGATCTGCAGCGCCTTGGCGCGCATGGGGTGCCAGCCCCGCACGGCGGCCCGGACGTCGTCCAGCACCGAGGTCAGCTCGGCCACGAGGGCCTCGAGGAAGTCGGGGCCGCCCTCGCGGTCCACCTCGATGCGGATCCAGGACTCGGCCAGGTCGCTCGGCGCGGCCGTGTCGACGTCGTGCAGGTCGAGCAGGACGCCCTCGTCCGTGCGGCGCGCCGCGAGCCGGGGGTGCACGAGGAGGTGGATGGCGTGACCGCCGCGGGTCAGCGCGGCCGTCAGGCTGTCGACGAGGAACGGCATGTCGTCGGTGACGACCTCGAGCGTCGAACGACTCCCGCCCGCTCCCGACGCCTCCCCCGCCACGGCGCGCACGAGCGTGGTCCCCGGCCGCCGGCGCCGCCCCGCCACGACGTGGGACGCCACCGCCGCCGCGAGGTCGGCCGGATCACGGTCGGCGAGGTCCTCGACCGCGGTGTGCGCGAAGTAGTCGAGCAGCAGCCGCTCCGCGGCCGTGCCGGTCTGCAGCGCCTCCGGGAGCTCCTCCCCCCAACCGGGACCGCGCGCAGCGCTCGCCGAGCGCATGAGGGGTCGGACGGGGGACGTGGACGTCGGCATCGGGTGCTCCGGGAGTGGCCGGTGGGTTGCCCTGACGACACTAGCCCGTCCGGCGCCGCCGACCGGGGGACGCGGAGGCCCGGCGGTCCTAGGGTTGGCGTCGTGCCGCACCCCCGCCCCGACGCCGAGGACGCGCACGCGCACGGCACGGCCGCGCGGCTGCGCGCGGAGCTGCTCGCCGCGGGTGAGCAGGTGGCCGGCACCCACGCGGACGCGCGGCGGCCCGGCACGGCCGACGCCCTCGTCGACCTGCGGGTCGACGCGCAGCAGGCGCTGGCGGCGCTGGCCGCCCGGCTGCCCGCGGACCGGCCGCGCCCGTGAGCGTCGTGGACCTGCGCGGTGGCGGTGCGGGCGACACCGCGGGCCTCTCGGCGCTGGCCGCGGCCCTGCACGCGGCGGCCGCCGCCGCCGAGCGGGCGGCCGGTGCGGCGGGCTCCCTGGACGTCGACGAGGCCTTCGGCCCGCACGCGCGGGCGGTCGGCGCCGCACTGCGGGCGGCCGCGGACGCCGCGGCGAGCGCGGCGGAGGAGCTGCGCGGCCTGCCGCTGGGGCCGGGGCGGCACGCGGCCGCGGACGCCGTCGAGGCCACCCTGGCCGAGAGGCTGCGCGACCCGCTCGGGACACTGGCGGGCGCGCTCGCCGCGCGCTGACGCCACAGGGAGGACCAGGGGTGCAGATCCACGAGGAGACGCAGTACGGCGCCACGCCGCAAGAGCTGTTCGCGGTCATGCGCGACCCGGAGTTCGCACGGGCGCGGGCCACCGCGTCGGGTGCGCTCGAGCACGACGCGGAGGTGCAGGAGGTCGACGGCACGACGCGCGTCGTCAGCAGCCGCACCATCAGCACGGGCCCGATGCCGGAGACCGCGCGGCGCTTCGTCGGCAGCACGGTCGTCGTCGAGCAGGTGGAGCGGTGGTCCGCGCCGGCCACCGACGGCAGCCGCAACGGGACCGCCTCACTCACCGTCCGCGGCGTTCCGGTGACGTTCGAGGGCACCATGACGTTGCGGCCCACCGCCGGCGGCTGCACCCACGTGCTCGACGGGACCCTGCGGGCGAAGGTCCCGCTCGTGGGCGCCAGCATCGAGAAGGTTCTCGGCCCGATCGTGACGTCGATGGTCCGGTCGGAGGCGGAGCTCGCCCGCACCTGGCTCGCCCGCGGCTGAGGCGCCCGCGGCTGGGGCGTCCGCGGCGGGGACGCCTCAGCCGCCTCGGCTCAGCCGCCGACGGCGACGAGCAGCGACAGCTCGCTCTGGTCGTACCAGAGCAGGTCGTGGCCCTCGACGGACTCGACCGTGAACCGGGCGTCCTCGTCGCCCGCGTCCGCCGCCGGCAGCGCCGAGACGGCCGCCCGGACGTCGGCCTCCGCCTCCTCCGCGTCCACGTGGATGCTCACGAGCTGCGTCAGGAGCAGGTCGCCGGGCAGCTCCAGGCGGGAGCGGTCCGGCCCCGTCCAGGCCCGGCGCTCGGGTCCCGGTCCGCCGCGCTCCGGCACCTCGAGCGCGAGGACCACACGCCGGGCCGGCCCGCCCGACGCGGCGACGAGTCGCAGGGACTCCTCCGCCGCGTCGGTCATGGCGATGAACTCGAGCTCCTCCTCGAGGTCCCGCGGGTCGGCGTCGGCGTAGTAGTCGCGCAGCGCCGGCGTCACCGAGTGCACGGACACCGGGCCGCTCGCCAGGACGTCCCCCCGCAGCGCCGCGAGGGCTCCGAGGGTCGTCGGCCAGTACACGCGCACGATCGCCTCCCCGCTCAGGTCGTCGGGTCGGCGTCGGAGGCCGGCTCGTGGGAGGCGTGCTCGTCGGAGGCCACCTCGTCGGCGGGCGCGGGCGCGTCCTCGGCCTCCTCGGGCTCGTCGTCGAAGCCGTCCTCATCGAGCGTGAGGACCAGGCCGTCGAGCTCCTCGAGCCGCTCCATGGCGTCGGTCTCGCCCTCGGGGTCAGCGTCCGCCGCGCGCTCGAGCCAGGTGCGGGCCTCGTCGAGGCGCCCGACGGACTCCAGCGCGTCGGCGTAGGCGTACCAGAGGCGAGCACGCCACGGGGCGCGGCTGTCGGTGTGCAGCTGGGGCACCTGCAGCGCGACGACGGCCGCCTCGTG
Source organism: Kineococcus siccus (assembly GCF_009906795.1). Lineage (GTDB taxonomy): Bacteria > Actinomycetota > Actinomycetes > Actinomycetales > Kineococcaceae > Kineococcus > Kineococcus siccus. The sequence goes on along the minus strand of NZ_JAAALN010000114.1, from coordinate 2,102 downwards.
CTGGCCGAGGTCGTGCCGCGCACCGGCGGTGACGATGAGCATCTCGACGCGCCCCGCCTCGTCGAGGCGACGCGCCTCGGGCGAGGACGCGAGGTCGAGGGCCCGCTCGGGGCGCCCGAGTCCGCGCTCGCTGTCCGCCATGAGGGGCAGGTAGCTGTCGTCGCCCGTCATCCGCCGCGCCGTGCGCAGCTCGGCCAGCGCCTCGCGGAAGTGCCCGGCGCGGTAGGCGCTGATGGCGGCGGCCTCCCGCACCGCGGCGACGCGACCGCCGCGGCGCTGCGCGGCGAGCGCGTGCTGCCACGCCGCCTCGGCGTCGACGTCGACGAGACGGCCGCTCATGACGAGGTGCCGTGCGACGAGGTTGGCGTTCTCCGGCGACAGGCCCTGCAGCGCGCGGCGCACGTCGGGGGCCAGCTCCCGACCGGTGACGTCCTCGGGCAGCTCTGGGCCGGCCGGCCGCTCGACCCGGTGCCGCGGCGCCCGGTCCTCCCGGCGGTCCGCGCCCGCGGAACGCTCCCACGGGCGGGCGGTCCCGCCCCGCGGAGCCGAGCCCCGCTCGCCGCCGCGCGGACGGTCGCTGGACGGACGCTCGGTGCGCGGACGCTCCGTGCGGGGACGGTCGGTGCGGGGACGGTCGGTGCGGGGACGGTCGGACCCGCCGCGGTTCTCCCACAGCCGATCCGTGCGCGGACGGTCGCTCGAGGAGCGCTCGGTGCGGGGACGGTCGGACCCGCCGCGGTTCTCCCACGGCCGATCCGTGCGCGGACGGTCGCTCGACGGACGCTCCGTGCGGGGACGGTCGGACCCACCGCGGTTCTCCCACGGCCGATCCGTACGCGGTCGGTCGCTGGACGGACGCTCCGTGCGGGGACGGTCGGACCCACCGCGGTTCTCCCACGGACGATCGGTCCGCGGACGGTCGCTCGACGGACGCTCCGTGCGGGGACGGTCCGCGCCGCTGCGGTTCTCCCACGGCCGATCCGTGCGCGGACGGTCGCTCGACGGACGCTCCGTGCGGGGACGGTCGGACCCACCGCGGTTCTCCCACGGCCGATCCGTGCGCGGACGGTCGCTCGACGGACGCTCGGTGCGGGGACGGTCCGAGCCACCGCGGTTCTCCCACGGACGATCCGTGCGCGGACGGTCGCTGGACGGACGCTCCGTGCGGGGACGGTCGGTGCGGGGACGGTCCGAACCGCCGCGGTTCTCCCACGGACGGTCGCTGCGCACAGGACGGTCACTGGAGGGACGGTCGGCGCGCGGGGCACCGGAAGGTCGGCCACCACTGCCGTCACGGGACGGCCAGCCGCGCTGCCCCCCCTGCCCACGGTCGTCGCGGCCACCGGTCGCAGGGCGCGAGGCGCCCGAGCGGGAGCCCTGGTGACCGGCGGAGCGCTGACCGTCCCGCTCGTTGAACGCGCGACCGGCGACAGTGGAGTCGTTGCGACGGGCGGGGCGACCACCGGCTGCATCCCGAGTGGCACCGCTGGGACGACCGTCACCGCCGGCACCCGACGAGCGGGTGGCGCTGTCGGTGCGCTCGCGCCAGGGCGCGGGGGACGCGGGGCGGTCGCTGCGACCGTCGCGCTGCAGAGCACGGTCGGCCGACTCTCGGCGCGGACCCCCGCTGTACGGGCGGCCCGAAGGACTGTCACGACGAGGAGCAGAGCCGCCAGCCCCACGAGAGGAGCCACCGCCCGCCCCACCACGGGAGTCGTTGCCGCGCGAACGGTTCGGTCCGCTCCGCGCACCCGACCCCTGGTCGTTGCGGTTGCGGTCTTGCGACTCTCGTTCGGCCATGTCGTGCTCCCGTCACTCCCACGGGCACGCCCTGGGAGATCCTCGTCGTCACTGTTCAGATGGAGGCGTCACCGCGACACCGCGCGACGACACCGAAGACTCTCACGGAGTCCGGACATGAGTGTGGGGAGCCGGTCTCCTCCGTAGAGAAGACCGACTCCCCACCTCACAGAACTGAGCGGTCCGGCGGTGTCCTACTCTCCCACTCAGTCTCCCGAGCAGTACCATCGGCGCTGGCAGGCTTAGCTTCCGGGTTCGGAATGAGACCGGGCGTTTCCCCACCGCTATGACCACCGGACCAC
>NZ_JAAALN010000113.1 GCF_009906795.1 Kineococcus siccus | reverse complement strand
CCACCCCGCCCGGCGTGGCCGCCGGCACGCCCACCGCCATCGAGGTCGACGGCCTCGTGAAGGACTTCACGCTGCGGCACAACCGCTCGCTGAAGGAGCTGGCGATGGCTAAGCTGCGGCGCCGGCCGATCTCCGACAGCTTCCGCGCGCTCGACGGCGTCGACCTGCACGTGCACCAGGGGGAGTCGGTGGCCCTGCTGGGGTTCAACGGCTCGGGCAAGTCGACGCTGCTGAAGCTGATCTCCGGCGTCATGCAGCCCGACGGCGGCACCATCGGCGTCCGCGGCCGGATCGCGGGGCTCATCGAGGTGGGCGCGGGTTTCCACCCCGACCTCACGGGCCGCGAGAACGTCTTCCTCAACGGCGCGATCCTCGGCATGGACGAGGCGACGATCACGGCGCGCTTCGACGACATCGTGGCCTTCTCCGAGATCGAGAAGTTCATCGACACCGAGGTGAAGTTCTACTCCTCGGGCATGTTCCTGCGGCTCGCCTTCGCCGTGGCGGTGCACACCGACCCCGAGGTCTTCCTCATCGACGAGATCCTCTCCGTCGGCGACGAGCCGTTCCAGAAGAAGTGCCTCGCGCGCATCGAGGAGCTGCGCGAGGAGGGCCGCACCCTCGTCATCGTCAGCCACGACCTCGACATGGTCGCGAACCTCTGCACGCGCGGCGTGCTGCTCGAGGGCGGCCGCATCGTCGCCGACGAGAGCGCGCTGCGCGTCGTGGCCCGCATGCGCGGCCAGGACCCGGACGTCGTGGAGCGCGAGCACGAGCGCGAGCGCACCCGCCGGGCCGCGGAGCGCGCCGCGGGGGGCGCGGGCGGTGACGGCCTCGCGGACCGGGCGCGGTGACGTGGGGTGAGGACGTGGGCGTGAGGAGCGTCGAGACCCCGGCCGCGGCCCCGGTGGCCCCGCGGCGCCGGCTGCCCGCGCGGGCCACCTGGGTGCCCCCGCTCGCCGTGGGCGGGCTCGCGGCGCTGACCTTCCTGCTGCTGCGCGGGGCGCTCGTCGACGACGCGTACATCACGCTCGCCTACGCCCGCAACGTCGCCTTCCACGGCACGTGGGGGCTGCTGTCCGACGTCACGTCGAACACCGCCACCTCGCCGCTGTGGGTGCTGCTGCTGTCCGCGGCGACGTTCGTGGTGCGCCGGCCGGTGCTCGCGCTCGGGATCCTGCACGTCGCGATCGCCGTCGCCCTCACCGCGACGCTGCGCAGCACCGCGCGCCGCACGGGCCTGCCGCCCTGGGCGGGCGTGCTCGGGGCCGTGCTCGTGGGCGTCAACCCGCTGCTGCTGTCGTCCGTGGGCCTGGAGTCGGGGTTCCTCGTGCTGCTCGTGGCGCTGCTGCTGCACACCGCGAGCGCGGGGCGCCCCGTCCGCTTCGGCCTCGTCGCCGGCGCGGTCGTGCTGACGCGCATGGACGCGGCCGTCGTCGTGGTGGTGCTGTCGCTGCTCACGCCCGCGGTGCTGCGCCGGCTGCACCTGGCCGTGGCCGCGGCGCTCGCCGTGGTCGTGCCGTGGCTCGTCTGGAGCTGGTTCTTCCTCGGCTCGGCGCTGCCGGACACCGTCATCATCAAGACGCTGCAGCGCTCCTGGGGCGAGTACGACGTCCACAACGGCCCGCTGCTCTACCTCGACGTCTACGCCGGCCACGCGGTGCTCGCGTTCCTGCCCGTGCTGCTGGGCGGGCTGGGCTGGTGCGTGCTGCTCGGCTACCACCTGCGGCGCGCCAGCGCGCCGGGCCTGCGCGCGTGGCCCTGGCTCGCGCTCGGGGTCGCGGGCGTGGCGCACTACGCGGCGCTGAGCGTCCTCGGTGTCCCGCCGTACCACTGGTACTACGCGGTCGTGGTGGCGACGACGTCGCTGGTCGCCGTGGCCGCGGTCGGCGCCTGCTGGGGCTCCCGGGAGCGGCTGGGCGCGCGCCCCGCCGGGCTCGGGGGCCTCGTGGCCGCGGCCGTGGTGCTGGCCGCGACGGGGGCCGCGGACGTCCGCACGGGCGTGCCGTGGACCATCGCGCCGATCCAGACGAACTTCGCCCACCCCGCCCAGTACCAGGCGATCGCGGGCGACCTCACGACCTACCTCCGCCAGCGGGGCGGGCCCCGGCACGTCGCCTCCCCGGGCGAGATCGGCCACCTGGCCTACGCGTGCGACTGCGTCGTGGACTACTTCGCCGACCCGGCGCTGATCCAGCCGCAGATCGACCAGGTCCGCGCGGGCGCGTCGCCGCTGCTGCGGCGCCTGCTGGACCTCAACTACCGCCACCGCGACGCCACCGCGGCCCCCGTGCCGCTGGCCGGGCGGATGCTGCGGTTCGACCCGGGCGACGAGCCCCCCGGCGCCCTGCTGCGCTGGCCGATCACCACGACGTGGCTGCTGGGCGACAGCGTCCTCGTCCTCCTGCCGCCCGACGGGGCCTGAGCGGCGCCCGAGCGCGCCCGTCCGCCCCCTCCCCTCCAGCCCCCGACCAGGAGCGCTCGTGACAGCCCCCACGACCATCGCCGCCGCGGACCTCGCGGCGCTGCGCTGGGTCCAGGACCACGCCCGCGGCGACGCCGTCGTGACCGGCGCCCGGCTGCTCAGCCACGCCGGTGAGCACGCGGCCGCCTGGATCGGGACGGGTCTGCTCGGCGCGGCGCTCGACCGCCGCCGCCGCCCCGCGTGGCTGGTCGCCACGGGCGCCGTGGTCGCCGCGCACGGCGCGAGCGTCGTGCTCAAGCGGGTCGCCCGCCGCCACCGCCCCCTCGACCACCGCGTGCAGGTGCGCGTGGCCGTCCCGAGCCGGTGGAGCATGCCGAGCTCGCACGCCACGTCGACCACCGCGGCCGCCGTCGTCTTCGCGCCCCTGCTGGGCGTCCCGACGTGGCCGCTGGTGCCCGCCATGGCGGCCTCCCGGCTCGTCCTCGGCGTGCACTACCCGAGCGACGTGACGGCGGGGGCGCTGCTGGGCGCGGCCACGGCCGTCGTCGCGCGCCGCACCGCGACCCGGCTGGGCGTGCGCTGATGCCCGCGCTGACGACCCCGTCCACGACGCGCCCGACGACGTCGGGGCCCGCGTGGCTGCGGGCCCTGCGCCCACGGCAGTGGGTCAAGAACGTCCTCGTGCTGGCGCCCGTGCTGCCCGCCGGGCCCCAGGTCGACGGGTCGACCTTCGTCGGCGCGGGCGTCGCCTTCGTGCTGTTCTGCCTCGTCTCCAGCTCGGTCTACCTCGTCAACGACGCCCGCGACGTGGAGTCCGACCGCGCGCACCCCCGCAAGCGGTACCGCCCCATCGCGGCGGGGGAGCTGAGCGTCGGCCGCGCGGTCGCCCTCGCCGTCCTCCTCGCGGTCGTGGGCCTGGGGGCCGGGTTCGCGTGGGAGCCCGGCCTCGCGGTCGTGCTGGCCGTCTACCTCGTCATCCAGCTCGCCTACTGCTTCGGCATGAAGCACGAGCCCGTCATCGAGCTCGCGAGCGTGGCCTCCGGCTTCCTGCTGCGGATGCTCGCGGGCGGCACGGCGGCCGGCATCCCGCTGTCCCGGTGGTTCCTGCTCACGGCGGCGTTCGGCTCGCTGTTCATGGCGGCCGGCAAGCGCTACGGCGAGGCCCGCCGCGGCGAGCTGACCGGCGAGGCCGTGCGCCGCGTCGTGGAGAAGTACTCCACGAGCTACCTGCGCTTCGTGTGGACGATGGCCGCCACGGTGGTCGTGACGACGTACGCCCTGTGGTGCCTGGAGGTGCTCTCGGACTCCCCGTGGAGCGTGGTCTCCATCGTCCCGTTCGTCCTCGCCGTGCTGCGCTACGCCGTCGACGTCGACCGGGGGGCCGCCGAGGAGCCCGAGGAGATCGCGTTGCACGACCGGGTGCTGGTCGGCCTCGCGGGCGCGTGGGTCGTCACCATGCTGCTGGCGGTGTGGGCGTGAGCCCGGGTGCGCTGCGGGGCCGGGTCCGCGCCGTCGCGACGCCCGAGCGCGTGGGCGAGGCGGCCCGCTTCCTCGTCACGGGCGGGGCGGCCTACCTGGCCGACCTCGTCGTCTTCAACGTCCTGATCTTCACGGGCACCGGCTCCGCGTGGGCCAAGGTCGTCTCGAGCGTCGTCGCGATCGCCGTGGCCTTCGTCGGCAGCCGCTACTACACGTGGCGGGAGCGCCGCAGCGAGCACCCCGTGCGCGAGTACGCGATGTTCCTGCTGCTGAGCGTCGTCGCCGCCGGCCTGCAGCTGCTGTGCCTGGTCATCACGCACTACGGGCTCGGCTGGACGAGCCCGCTCGCGGACAACCTCTCCAGCAACGTGGTCGGCATGGCCATCGCCACCGTCTTCCGGTTCCTGACGTTCCGGTCGCTGGTCTTCCCCGACCGCAGCGCCGCTACCCGCCCGTGAGGGGCCGGTCGTGACCGGCCGGTGGTGAGGGCGCGGCTGCCGGTGCTCGTGCCGGTGGGGCTGGCGGTGGCGTGGCTGCTGCTGCTCGTGGCCACGGGCTGGGGCACCGCGTCGTGGGAGCGCGGCTACGACCTCGCGGTGTACCGCCACGGCGCGGCCGACCTGCTCGCCGGCCGCGACGTGTACCTCCGGGTCACCGACCGGGGCCACTACTTCGTCTACCCGCCGTTGGCGGCCGCGCTGTTCACGCCCCTGCTGCTGCTGCCGGCGACCGCGGCGGTGTGGGTGTGGGACGCCCTGCTCGTGGCGGTCACGGTGCTCGCCGGCACGCGCCTGCTGCGCCTGCTGGGCGCGCGCGGGTGGGGCGTGGGGCTGGGCGTCGCGGCCGTCCTCGTGAGCGACCCGTTCGCCGAGGCCTTCGTGCTGGGGCAGGTGAGCCCGCTCGTCGTCCTGGGCCTCGTCGCTGGCTGCGCCGTCGCCGGCCGCCGCGGGGCCGCGCTCGCGGCCCTGGCCGCCGCGGTCAAGGTGACGCCCGCCCTCGTGCTGGTCGCCGTCGCGAACCCCGCCGCCCGCCGGCGCTTCGTGGCCCCGACGGTCGTCGTCGGGGGCGTCGTCACGCTGCTGGGCGCCCTGGCCGCCCCGGCGTCCTGGCGCAGCTACTTCACCGACCTGCTGTGGGACTCCGCGCGCGTCGCCGCGCCGGGCACCCCGACGAACAACTCCCTCGCGGGGGCGTTCGCCCACGCGGGGCTCGCGGCGGGGCCGAGCTCGGCGCTCGCGGCCGTCCTCGCGGTGCCGGTCGTCGTGCTCACGGTCCTCGTCGCCCGCGGCGTCGCGTGGTCCGAGGCCGCCGACCGCCTCCGCTTCGGCCTGCTCGTCAGCCTCGTGACGTGCCTGGTCTCGCCCGTGACGTGGAGCCACCACGCCCTGGCCGCGCCGCTCGCGGCCGTGCTGCTGCTGGCCCGCCCGCGCGCGGCCGGGGCGCGCGGGGGAGCCGTCCTGGTGACCGCTGCGCTCGTGCCGTGGCTGCTGCCCGTGCTGCAGTGGGGTGCGGCGCTGCAGGCGGGCGGGGGGCCGGGCGCCGTCGCCGGCGTGCTGCTGGCCGAGACCCGGCCCCTCGCCCTCCTGCTGCTGGTGCTGCTGCTGGCGAGGCCCCCGCGGCGCGGGGCGGTCGCCGGGGTGGGCCGCCTCAGTGGTGCGAGCCGACGGCCACCGTCTCCTTGATGCGGGACAGCGGCACGAGGGCGAGCAGCACGACGGCCGCCAGCACGACGTAGTGGACCGTGAACCCGAACTGGTCGATGATCTGGCCTGCGACCACCGAGGCGAACACGCCCGAGAGGCCGAGCGCGACCCCGATCATCAGGCCCATGGCGGTCCCGGCGGCCTTCGGCACCGAGTCCAGCAGGAGCGCGTAGACGACGGGGAACGGCGCGTTGCGGAACAGGCCCCAGAAGAGCAGGACGACCCAGGCGCTGGCGGGGCCCGCGATGAAGATCATCCCGAGCAGCGAGACCGACCAGCCGATGACGAGGAACGTGATGGCCGACTTGCGGCCCGTGCGGTCCGACAGCGTGCCCCAGACGATCTGCCCGATCCAGCCCGTGATGCCGGACGCGCCCGCGATGAGCGCGGCCTGCCCCTGGCCCATGCCCTGGTCGACGAACTGCGTCGTCAGGAACGTGACGGCGCCGGCCTCACCCCAGAGGAACAGGAACACCAGCGCGACGGCCCAGCGGACGTTCTTGCTCGCCAGCGCCTCCTTGACCGGCGCGACGAAGCTGCCCGACAGGCGCGTGGACAGTTCCGGCAGCGGCCGCGTGAGCTGGTTCTCGTCGATCCACTCGTAGACCTTCTGCTGGTTCTTCCGGGTCCCGATGAACGCCTGCGCGACGACGATGACGATGCCCAGGAGGGGGATGAGCAGGAAGGCCTCGCGCCAGCCGGCCACGCCCAGGATCGCGGCGATCATGGCCCCGGTCAGGAACTGCCCGATCGGGAACCCGGTGTGGTGCACGCCGAGCGCGAAACCGCGGTGCTCCTTGGGCCACCACTCGCCCACGAGGGCGACGTTGACGGGTTCGGAGCCGCCGCGGCTGATGCCCATCGGGATGCGCAGCAGCAGGAACGCCACGAAGCTGCCCGCGAAGCCGAAGGTGAGCGCACCGCCGACGATCGCGAACAGCATCGCGATGTTCCAGGTCCACGTGCGGCGGTACCCCGTGCCGATGCGGTCCGACGCCCAGCCGAAGGCGATCGCGCCCACGATGAGCGAGGCGAAGAACACCGAGTTGATGAGCCCGGCCTGCACGCTGTTGAGGCCGAACTCCTCGGTGATGGCCGGCAGGACGGCCGGCAGGATGCCGCCGTCGATCGACGTCATGAGGATGGCGCCCGTGGTGACCACGAGGGTCCACCACGACATGGCGTGCCCGCGCGGCAGCCACGGCTTGCCGGCGCCGGGGTTCACGGCGGTCTCGAAGGCCCCCTGCACGAGGCCCGGCCGCCCGTCGTCGGACCCCGCGCCCCGGGACCCCTGGTCAGGACTGCTACCGCTCACGGCTCTCCCTCGTCGGTGAAGTGAGTGCGGAGCCGGGTCGTGGACGGGCGGGGACCAGACCCCGCGCGCCGCAGGCCCGGAGCCCCTGTCGAAGGATGGGACCGGGTGCGGGGCTTGTCAACGCGAGAGGGGCTCAGACGTCTGACGTCGCGGGTCAGGACCGCGTGGTGCGTCCCGTCGCCGGGTCGAACGTCAGCGTGCCGCCCTGGAACCGCTGGGAGACGACGCCCGAACCCTGCTGGTCGCCGACGGGGTAGCCGAGGGCGCCGTTCTCCCAGCCCTGCGCGGCCCACGCGTCGCGGATCGGCCCGCGCACGCTCCGTACGCCGCCCACCGCGGTGGCGTAGATCGAGCCGCCCTGGAACTGCGTGTACCAGCCGGTGCCGGCGGGGGTCCGCCGGTCACCGGTGACGGGGAACCCGAGGGCGCCGTTCTCCCAGCCCTGCGCGGCCCACGCGTCGCGGATCCCGCCCCGGACCTCCTGGGCGCCCGTGGCCGGGGAGAAGTAGATCGAGCCGCCCTGGAAGTGGGTGAAGTACCCGCGGCCGTTCGGCGTCCGCAGGTCGCCCGTCGTGGGGTAGCCGAGCCCGTTCTCCCACCCGAGCGCCGCCCAGCGCTGGCGGATCGCGCCGCGCACCTCGTGCACGCCGGTCGCGGGGGAGAAGTAGATCGAGCCGCCCTGGAAGTGGGTGAAGTACCCGCTGCCGTTCGGCGTCCTCGTGTCGCCCGACGTCGGGAAGCCCAGGCCGTTCTCCCAGCCGAGGGCCGCCCAGCGGTCGCGGATGCCCCCGCGGACGTCGTGCGCGCCCGTCGCGGCGGAGAAGTAGATCGAGCCGCCCGCGAAGTGCTGGAACGCGCCGGGGGTCGAGGGGGTGGCCCGCTCACCGCTGAGAGCGCTCCCGAGCGGCCCCGCGGGGCCGCCCAGCGCCGCGTGCGCGAGCGCGATGGGGCTGGGCAGGGTGAACCAGTCCGAGCGCAGCCCGCCGAGCTGGCGCAGCTTCGTCCCGGTCACGGCCACCTCGCCGTTGGTGCACACGAGCGTGCCCCGCGTGACCCGGCCGCCGTCGGCGCCGCGCCCGGTGCGGGCCGTGACGACCAGGCTCGTGACGCGGCCGCCCGGAGCGCAGCCCGCGTCGAACGCCGACGCCGGCACCGTCGCGGTCCAGCTGGCGACGGGGTCCCCCGGGGCCTTGCCGCCCGGTGCGGAGAACGGGTCCTCGTTCGCCGTCAGGTACGGCTTGGAGCCCGCCACCGACCAGCCGCCGTTGGAGGAGGAGAACTGCGTGAAGGCGACCTCGCCGCCGTAGGTGCGGACCTGCCCGGCGGTCGCGGCGATCGCCGCGTTGGTCGAGGCGGGCTGCGTCCACGTCACGGTGCCGTTCGCGCTGCGGCTCTCGGCGCCGCGGTAGACCTGGCACGCCGTGGTGTCGCAGATGTCGGTCTCGGCCACGGGGCGCAGCACCGCCAGCGCGTAGCTGCGGGCGGCCACGGCCTGGGCCTGCAGGGCCTGGGCCGACCACGACGACGGCGACTCCGCCGGGACGACGCCGCGCAGGTAGGTCTCGAGCCGGACGTCGTTGACGACCGTGAGGCTCGCGCCGCGCACGACGCGCACCGTCCCCGCGTAGCGCGTCGAGCTGCCGTCGCCGCGCACCAGCAGCACGCCGTCGGGGCCGCTGAGCGTCGGGCCGGCGGGCCACGTCTCGGTCCAGCCCGCGACGCCGTTCGCGCCCGCCGTGGCGCTGGCCACGACCGACGCGCCCGCCGACGTCAGGACCAGGCGCTGACCCGGGGCCAGCGTGCGGCCCGAGGTCGACAGCGTCAGCGGTGCCGCGGTGGGTGCCGCCACGGTGACGGTCGGCCCCGTGAAGCCCGTCAGCCCGACCCGCAGGACGCGGTCCTCGCGCTGCGCGGGCGTCGTGCCCGGGTAGTAGGCGTCGAGGATCTGCCGGTGGCTCTGGCCCGCGAGGGCGCGGGACTGGGCGCCCCACTGCGACATGCCGATGCCGTGCCCGAACCCGTGACCGCTGAACGTGAACCGCCCGTCCGCGGGCACCGGCCGGACCTCGTCGGCGGCCGCCGGGGACGCCGTGAGGAGCGCGGCGCCCAGACCGGCCGCGAGCGTGGCGGTGACCAGGGCGGTCCGTGCGGTGCGGCGGCGGTGCATGGGGACTCCTCGTGAGCCGGTCAGCGGCGGGTGGCGGTGGTGGTGCGGCGGGCCGTGTCGTAGGTGATCCAGCCGCCCTGGAAGTCGAGCTGCAGGCCGCCGGGGACGGCGCGCTCCTCGCCGACGGGGTAGCCCAGGTAGCCCTTCTCCCAGCCGAGCGCGGCCCAGCGGTCGCGGATGGCGCCGCGCACGGCGTGCGCGCCCGTCGCGGCGGACCAGTACACGGACCCGCCCTGGAAGTGGCTGTAGTACCCGGTGCGGCCGGGCGTCGCGGTGTCCCCCGTGACCGGGAACCCCAGGCCCCGCTCCCAGCCCAGCGCGGCCCACCGCTCGCGGATCGCCCCGCGCACGACGTGGGCGCCGGTCGCGGGGGACCAGTAGATCGACCCGCCCTGGAAGTGGTTGAACGCGCCGGTCGCGCGCGGCGTCGGCGTCTCGTCCGTCAGCGGCAGGCCCAGGCCGGCCGGCCCGCCGGCCGCGATGAACGCGCCGCTGATCGAGCCGTGCACCTCGCGGGCGGGCAGCGTCGGCGACCCGCACACGCTGCCCCACCGGTAGGTGCGGCAGCGGTTGCCCGCCGTCAGCGTGCGCGGCCCCGGGGCCGGGCCGCCCAGCACGGAGCGCTCGCCGCCGAGGCGCACCCAGTGCCCCTCGAGCGGGTCGGCCGTGCCCGTCCACCAGGACGTCTCGCGCGCCGCCCCCGCGTGGCTGAGGGACACGTGGATGTGGTCGCGGTGGTCGTCGGGCCCCGTGTAGGGCTGCCAGCCGGCGTCGGGGCGGTAGGCCTTCCACACACGGGCGTCGAAGATGAGGTAGGCCACGCCGAGGCGCCGCGCGTTCGCCGCAGGACCGCCCGCGGCGTCGGGCGCCAGCAGCCAGCCCAGGAACTCCTCGGCCCGCGCCTTCTGCGCGGGGTCGGCCGCGTCGAGCATCCAGTCCAGGGCCCGGCCCTCGGAGTGGTCGCTCACGGGCACGCCGTTCGCGGGGCACGCCCGCGCGGTCCCGATGCTCTGGCGGCCGTAGGTGTCCAGGAGGAGCTGGCGCAGCGCCAGCGTCCCGGGCTGCGGCGCCTGGCAGGTCACCGGCGCCTGGTAGGCGGCGAAGGCGTCCACCGCGGCGGGCAGCCCCGCGGGCGGGCGCGGCGCGACGGCGGCCTGCGCCGCGGGCGCGGTGAGCAGGGGCGCGGTGACGGCCGCGGCGAGCCCGGTCAGCACCGCCGACCACGAGCCGCGCCGCGTTCTCGCCCGCCTCACGAGCGCTTCGCGGTCAGCTCACCGGTGCGCGAGTTCCAGGTGATCGTGCCGCCCTGGAAGTCCACGCGCAGCCCCTCCGCGACGGCGTACTCGTCGCGCGTGGGGAACCCGAGCCAGCCGTTCTCCCAGCCGAGCGAGGCCCACCGCTCGCGGATCGCGCCGCGGACCGCGTGCGCGCCCGTGGCCGGCGACCAGTAGACCGACCCGCCCTGGAAGTGGTTGTACCAGCCCTTGCCGTTGGGCGTCCGGGTGTCGTCGACCAGGGGGAACCCCAGGCCCCGCTCCCAGCCGAGGGACGCCCACTTGTCGCGGATCGCGCCGCGCGTGAGGTGCGCCCCCGTCGCCGCCGAGTAGTAGATCGACCCGTTCTGGAAGTGCGTGAAGAACCCGCCCGCGGCGCGGCTGTCGCCGGTCACCGGGTAGCCCAGGGAACCCCGCTCCCAGCCGCTCGCCGCCCACTTCGTGCGGATGGCGCCGCGGACGTCGCGCGCGCCCGTCGCGGGGGACCAGTAGATCGAGCCGTTCTGGAAGTGCGTGTACGCGCCGCCGAGGGCGGGGCCGTCGTCGCTGGTGGGGAAGCCGAGAGCGTTCTCCCACCCGAGGCGGGCGTACTCGGCGAGGATCGCCCCGCGCACGACGCGGGCGCCCAGCTCGGGGGTCGAGTAGATCGCCCCGCCCTGGAAGTACTGGAAGGAACCGCGGCCGTTGGGCACCTTGCCCTCGGCCGTGGTGGCCGCGCCGAGGAACCCGGCGGCGCCGCCCAGGGCCGCGTACTTGGCCGCGATGGCGGTCTGCGCCGAACTCGGCGAGGCGCTCATGAGTGCGGCGACGCGGTTGCGGATCGCGTCCATCTTCGTGTAGCCGACGTTGCCGGGGCACGCCGTGAACCCGACGTCGCGGTGGCCGTTGACCGTGCGCAGGGTCACCGTGGTCCCGGCCTTGAACCGGGCGGTACCGCCGCCCGCGGACGTCAGGACGGCGGAACCCTTGGCGGGCAGCCCGTACATCGACAGCTTCCACGCGATGACGCGCGCCACCGACTCCAGCGTCTCGGCCGACGGGGCGACCGAGGTGAAGTCGCCCATCATCGAGACCCCGAACGTGTCCGTGTTGAAGCCACCCGCGTGGGCCCCGACGACCGGCAGGTTCGTGCCGCCGGCCCGCCCCTCCCAGATCCCGCCGAAGCGGTCGACGACGAAGTTGTAGCCGAGGTCGCTCCAGCCCAGGCTCACCGTGTGGTACCGGTACATGCCGCGCATGACGGCGGCGACGTCGTCGCGGCCGTAGGAACCGCCGTCGGCGGTGTGGTGCACGACGCAGGCCTTGATGGTCTGGCTGTAGGACGGCGCGCCCTTGCGCAGCGACTCGTCGGCGCCCCAGCCCGCGCGCGAGGTGATCGCCGGCCGCGCGACGGCGAGCGTCGTGACGGGCGGGACGCCGTCGACGACGGGGGCGTCGGCCGGGGCCTCGGTCGTGTCGGTGGTGTCGGCGGGGGCCGCGAGCAGCGAGCGGCTGCTCCCGGCGTCGACGACGTGCAGCTGAGCGGTCGCGACGTCCGCGGCGGGCAGGCGCACCTCGACGGTCGCCGAGGAGCCGAGGCCGCCCACCCAGAGCGGGTCGGAGCCGGCGACGGCGGTGCGGGCGTCCAGGGAGTCCGGGTCGGGCTCGGAGTCGTTGAGGGGGAGCTCGGCCCAGGCGCTCCAGGTGCCGCCGACGCGGGTGCGCACGGCGACGCTCCCGGCGGTGGTGCCCGCGGGGAAGGTCACGCCGACCATGTGGCCGCCGCTGACCTGCACCTGCACGGTGCTCAGGGCGCCCGCGGAGCGCAGCACGCGCGTCGAGGACGCCGGGGCGTGCTCGGCCAGGCGGAAGGCACGGGTGGAGCCCCCGATCTGCAGGCCCGAGGCCGACAGCGCCGAGGCGCTGCGCGTCGCGGCCGACGCGCCGGGCGCCGCGAAGCAGGCGAGGGCGGACAGGACGCCGAGGCCCCCGCCGCTCCCGAGCAGCGTCCGCCGGGACAGGCGGGCAGGGCTGGGCGTGGAGGTGCGGGTGGGGCGCATGGAGGCCTCGCTCTGGTTCGACATCAACGGCAGGTCGCACCCACATGGGTGAACGCTCGTCTCAGGCATCGGCCTGGTCGGGGGGGAGCTTGAGCGCGCGACCGGATCGTTACGCAACGTAGGAGACGGTCGCCGTGTGAGACAAGGTGCAGGAGTGAACGACTGTGTAACATCCCTGTGATCACAGAGTCACTCTACGTCACTACCGTCTCACGTGTCGCGACGGCAGGGGGCGCGACACGCGGGACCGGCGACCGGCCGGGGGTGTGCCGCGGGCGGCTCAGCGGCTGCGGACCACGCCCAGCGGGGCGCCGCGGAAGCCGGGGAACACGTCGCCCAGGCTGCCGGCGCCCAGCCGCTTCGTGAGGACCTCGCCGACGACCGAGCGGTAGTCCGTCGTGCCCGCGAGGTCGCCGTCGAGCAGCTGCCCGGCGCCGAGCCCGGGCCAGCGGCCGTGCACGCGACCGCCGACGACGGGCCCGCCGAGCAGCAGCACGGCGTTGCCGTGGCCGTGGTCCAGCCCACCGGAGAGGTTCTCCCCCACGCGGCGCCCGAACTCGGAGAGCGTGATCAGGGTCGTCGTGGCGAGCTTGCCGCCGAGGTCGGTGGCGAAGGCCGCCAGCGCCGAGGAGAGCTCGGTGAGCTTGTCGCGCATCCAGCCGCCGTCGACCCGGCCGAGGCCGGCGTGCATGTCCCAGTCGCCGTAGTCGATGGTCAGCACCTGCACGGGGGCGCCCGAGCGGATCAGCGTCGCCGACTGCGCCAGGGCAGCGCCGAGGTCGCCGGCGGGGTACGCCGCGCCGTTGGCGGGGCCCGTGGCCGTCGTGCGGATGCGGGCGACGTCCTCCATGGCCGTCAGCAGCGTCGCCGCGGGCTGGGCGACGGCGGCGGGCGCGCCGGCGTGCATGCGGCGCAGCACGGCGTGCCACGTCGGGCGGTCGGCGCCCGGCCCGATGAGGGAGAACGCGTTGATCGAGTCCATGGTCGTCTCCTGCACCGGCCCCGCGAAGGACGGCGGCGACTGGACCCCCATCTGCACCCCGTTGAGCACCGAGCCGGTGCCCGTGGTGCCGAGCGTGCGGTCGATCCAGCCGGTGCGCACCGACGTCCCGGGCGCGGCGCGCTCCATCTCCTGCATCGCCGCGAAGTGCGAGCGCGAGGGCGTGTCCTGCCCGACGGCGTGCACGACGCCGAAGGTGCCGTTGCGCCAGAACGGCATGAGCGGCGCCATGGCCGGGTGCAGGCCGAACGTCTGGTCCAGGCCGAGCAGGGTGGAGCGGGGCACGGCGATGCTCGGCCGCGCCGCGTAGTAGCCGGGGTCGCCGCCGGGCACGACGGCGGACAGCCCGTCGAAGCCGCCGTGCAGGCTGAGCACGACGAGCGTCTCGCCCGTCCAGCCGGTGCCGGCCCACGAGACCTGGGTCGAGACGTCGCCGACGGCGAAGGCCGTGGCGCCCGCGGCCGAGGCGCCCAGGGCGGCCTTGAGCAGCGTGCGGCGCGAGAGCTGCGACGCCGCGCGGGCGCCCTCGTCGCAGGCGCAGCGGTCGGGGGACGGGGCGGGAC
>NZ_JAAALN010000112.1 GCF_009906795.1 Kineococcus siccus | reverse complement strand
GGCGGACGTAGTCGGCGGGTGAGTGCTCGAGGACCTCGTCGATGACGCAGGTGCGGTAGAAGCCCGTGACCACTGACATGCGCCTGGACACGGTGGAGGCGGCGAAGTGCTGGGTCTCCTGCATCCACCGGACGTAGAGCTCGATGTGCGGGCGTCTCGCTCGCAGTGGGTCCAGGCCGCGGAGCTGGCACCAGGTGAGGTAGGCGCGCAGGTCGGACTCGGCGTGACGGCGGGTCTCACCGCGGTAGCGGGCAAGGTAGGCGGCCACCGCCAGGCGCAGCGGGTCGGTGCGCCACGTCCCGTCACCAAGGGGGATGGGGAGGCTGTCGGGTGTGAGGCTCATGGACGAGCATCCGCCTGCGGCGAGCATGCTGGCGAGAGCGCCCGCGGCGCGGCATGACCGTGAGATCGTCAAGCCAGCGCGTCAGGCTCCGCGGCCACAAGCTCGACGCGCAAGCCCGGGCTTAGAGTGTCGCCGTGGCTGAGGGACCCCCTGCAAGGTTGGTGGGCATCTCGCTGGACTGTTCCGATCCACAGAGGCTGGCCGACTTCTACCTAGCTATGCTCGGCGGTCGCCAGTTGTGGGCAACACGGTCGAGTGTCGGGGTCGATGTACCGGGGGCTGTCCTGATAGCCCAGAAGGTCGACGGGTACGTCCCCCCGGCTTGGCCAGGGGCTTCCATCATTCACCTGGACCTCACCGCCGAGGATCTAGATGCGGCAGCAACCCGTGCGGTTGCGTTGGGTGCCACGCTGCCAGAGCAACCGGACCCTCGCTGGCATGTGCTCCTTGATCTGGCCGGCCACCCGTTCTGTCTCACCCCGTTCGTGCCGGAGCCGGTGGACTGATCAACGCGCGGTTAGCCGGTGCAGAGGTCGCCCGTCAGTGGGCGACGGCAGTCGCATGGACTTCAAGCCCACGAGCTGGAAGGTGTCTTGCCTCTGGTCATCGGCCTGTGTGGGCGTCAGCGGCGACCACGATCGCGCGACCAGCGGCATAAGCGCGCCTTTGCGCAGCTTCTCGACCTACTTGCTGACGCGGGGACGCCTAGTCGTTGGGCCACACGGATGGCCGACGAGGCGCGCGCATCACGTCTTCCTTCGCAACCGCCAGACCGTGGCTGCAAGGCTGACGAAGGTGGCACCTGCGAGGCCGGAGCCGAGCGCGGACCACCCACCATCAGTGAGGAAGAGGAGGAGTAGGGCCACCGCCAGCGCAGCCGCAAGGACGACGGCTTGCCATCGCAACTGCCGGCGAGACGGAGGAGTCGGCCCGGTCAACGGTGGTACCGGGCGGTCTTGGCGGTCGTTGCTCACCGCAACAGAATGATGGCTAGCTTCTGCTCAGACCGCTCAACCACCCAACTGGCCTAGACGCACGCACGTGCTGCGAATCGGCATGACCGAACCTCCCGCTCATCGGCATGAGCGTGAAGTCGCGATCACGACATTCACCGACCGCGCCCGGTCGATCGCTGCGCGCGCCACCCGCGGTGGGGCGTGCTCGCGTCTGCTCAGCAGACGCATATCTTGCTCCGCCGTGTCAGTGCCTCCGCCGTGTCAGTGCGACGCGGTCCATCACCTGCGAGGTGACGAGGTCCGACACCCCGAGGACGTCAGGCGACGCCCGCCGCAACTCCTAGTCCGGCCCCGATCAAGGCGCCGGCGAGCAGTTGCGCAGGCGTGTGCGCCGCGACGGCCCATCGGGCCCAGCACGCCAGCGGGACGAGGGCGAGAAGTGGCGCCAAGCGCACGTCGAGCAGCGCGAGCAGGACGACGGACCCGGACACGACCATGGAGTGCATCGAGATCTTCCACCACCGTGAGACGACGGCGGCCGTGACGGCCATGACCACCATGGCGGCGAGAAAGATCATGGAGGAGGTGGAGCCGCCGAAGAGCCAGGTGAGGAACCAGGCAAGCATCACGAGAGCGGTCACGCTGGCGAGGAAGGCGGGTCGGTGGCGGCGGTCTCGGAGGAACTTGTCGCCGTAGCGGCCGGACCTGCGGCCAGCCCAGATGATGAGGCCGGGAACGAGGCCGACGAGGACACTCGTCATGAGACCGAGAGCTGCCCCGCGTGGCCAGGGGGCCGTAGTCATGGCGCCGACCAGTGGCGGCACGACCACAGCCACGTGCCACGGCGCCAGGGCATCGTTGACCGTGTCCGCCAGGCGGTGGCCACGGGACGGACGCATCTCGGTCACGCTGTCCGGGGGCGTCACCGCCGCACCAACTGCATGCGGAGCGGCCGGCCGCGACGCAGGCGGCGGTACTCCGCGGCCGCCGCGAGCAGGCGCGCCGTCTCGTCGGCCACCGTGGCGCCAACAGTGCTTGACGTCATCTCCGGGAAGGCTCGCTGACCGTGGCGGCCGCGCCTTGCGGTGTCGAGGACGAAGGCGAGAGTCTCCGCGTCGAGGTCGGGTGAACTCGCCTCAGGTACCCCACCATGAGCGCGAGCCAGCAGCAGCGACCGGCCGTCGAGGATTTCGATCACCATGCGGTAGAGGTGGAAGTCGGTACGGCATGTGACCAGTCGCCAGGGCGCGAACCGTTGTGGCGTCAGCGCCACCTCCGGGGCGGCGGTCACGACGTCGCGCCACAACGGGTACAGCCGGACCATCTGGCCGGCCCGCACGGCCTCGGCGGACACTCGCGCCGCGACGGCCACGATGCCCGAGGCGCAAGCGCCAGCGGTGAGGAGTCCAGCGGCCAGGACCGCTGCAGCCAGACAGACCTGCCGGGTGGTCTCGACCAGTGCGTCGGGTGCGGTCACCAGCAGCGCGACCTGGCCGGTCAGTCGCGCGAGGACGTAGACGAGGCCGGCGGCGGCCGCCATGGCGGTGAGCTGCACGCCAGCGCGTGCGTCGAGGTCCGGCTGGCGACGCAGCCGCCGCCAGCCACGCAGGATGGCGGTGAAGCACCAGCCCAGGTAGAGCGAGAAGCTGGCGACGAAGAGCGCCACGGCGGGATCGTGACCGCGGTCGATGATCAGGTCGCCGCCGTCGGGCACCGCCTCGAGCGAGAACGACGTCACCATCGTGACCATCACCAGGGCGACGAGCGAGATGTCGAAGGCCAGCGGGAGTCGCTTCTGGCCAGGCCCCAGCGTGAGACGGAAGCCGCGGAGGATGGCGAAGACGCCGAGAACGCTGACGAGACGGCACAGCAACACGTCGAGTTGAGCGACGTCGGCGGTCGACGCGAGGCGATCGCCGATGGCCGGTGTAGCCAGGAGCACGGAGGTCCCGAACGTCAGCAGGGCCACCGCGACGGCGCGCCGCTCGCTGTTCCGCCCGGGTGCGAGGTCGCGGACACGCAGCAGGGCGCCGAGCAGAAGCGGGGCGGCGATGAGGGGGAGGAGAGAGTCGAGCATCAGGAGGCGGAGCGGGCACCGAAGGCGGCGGCCAGGACCGCGTCGGGGCCCTCCAACTCCGGACGGTCGGCCTGGTGCCGGCCTGCGAGCGTTGCCAGCAACATCCACGCCATGACCTCGGCCTCCCGCTCCTGGACCGACGAGTAGGTGGACCGACCCAGCAGGGCGCGGACGGTCGACGGGTCGATGTCAGGGAAGAAGTGCGCCAAGAGCGCCGGATCGATCACCTGCCCGTCGCGGTCGTGCTGAAGGACCACGTGGGCGAGCTCGTGAGCCAGCGTGTGGTCGCGGCGCAAGCCCGTCACTGAGGGTGAGATGAAGATGTGGTCGCTGGTCTCACCCGCGACCCACGCTCCGCAGAGCCCGACTGCTGCAGGTGAAGGTTCGACCGTGAGGGGACGGCCTCTGTGGCGACGCAGCAGATCGACGAAACCGTCGAGGGTGGTACCGGGAGGGATCGCCAGGTGTCGCAAGGTCGACCGGCACTGTCGCCGGGTGGCTCGCAGTCGCACACCGTCTCCTCTCGTCAGGGATGAGGCGGGCCCTCGCCGAGCTCCGGGTCGACGGGGAGACCCTCCAGCTTCCGGACGCGATCAACCATCTCACCGAGGGCCTGAAGGCTCTCTCGACTCAAGCCTGACGTCCGTAGCGCGACCTTTCGTACGTCACCGTCGCGCAGCAGCGCAAGCAGAGCAAGCTGGTCTTGCACGCTGTCGCTGAGGTCGTCGTCGAAGAAGTACCCAGGTGGGACGCCGAAAAAGCCTGCCAGTGCTTCGAGGTGACGCAACGTGGGGTTGTCGCGTTCACCCTTTCGGAGCAACCAGAGGTAACTTCCCGAGATGGACGGTCCCCCTCTGTCACGGATCGCCTTGGCGACATGCTCGTAGCTGTACTCGCCGCCCTTGGCCGGATGCACGGTGCGGAACAGCAGATCGACCTTCTCGGCCAACGTTCGCGGCAGGCCAGTCGTGCTGTCCGGCGCGGCCGCCGAGCGGCCGTCGCTGTCGCCTCGGCCGCCGACAGGGCTTGCGTCCCCCATCTACCGTCCGCTCCTCACCAGGCCGTCTTGTGCCGCCTGTCCACATCGGTCTATGGTTCCGTCCAGACGTCAACTGACGTGGACGGCGTGTTCTTCGCAGCTTCCACGGTCCCAGACCGTGGTGCGTGGTGCGCGCTCCGTCCTCCGGTGTCGTCCAGTCCGCGGGCGTTCGTGTAAGCCAATACCACCAACGAGCGACCCGTCGAGCGCGTCACGTTACCGGGAGGAGTCGTCACCGTGAGGACAGTCACCGCTGCCGTCGCCGTGCTCCTCTGTGGGGTCGTGCTTCTCGGTGGTGCTCTGGGCGACGCTTCGGACGCTGGGGCCGTCACCGGGCAGGGCCTTGACGTCGATGCGCTCCCCGAGACGGCGCGCGCGTCACTCGCCGACCTTGAGGCTGCTCGGGCGCGGATCTGCCCTCCCTTGCCGCTCAGCTGGCTGGTTGCCGAGGTGCAGGCCAAATCGGGCTGGGACCCGCGTGCCTACTCGACGGCGGGTGCAGCGGGACTGCTCCAGCTCATGCCGTCCACTTGGGTCGAAGGGGGTGGCGAAACGGGTTGGGATGCGGACGAGAGCCCCGAGCCCGCGCACCCGGTCTGGGACCCGGCGCGGCACTTCGCCATCGCTCTGCCGTGGATGTGCCGCAACTTGAGTCTGGTGGCCGCCCACCTCCGGGACACCGGCAAGGCGGCCAGCGCGCTGGACGCCCTGGCTGTCTGCCACATCGCCGGATGTTCGCGCGTCACCGGCTCGGTCACCGGCATCCCCGTGGCGGGGGAAGCCGGTTGCGGCGAGGCCTGTGCCCGCGAGGTCCGCGACTACCTGTCCGCCATCCACGGCTTCGTCGAGGACTACACCGCGGCTCCGGCCGTCTCGTCCGCCGGTGAGGCTGCTCCCTACCCTGGCGGTGCGAGCGGGTGCACCGTGGCGGACCCCACTGGCACCGGCGGGTGCGTCACGCCCGCCACGGCCTGGATGCTCAGCCAGTTCTCTACCACCTTCGGCAAGCGCTCAACCTCCTGCTGGGACGCCCACGCGTGGAACCCGACGTCCGACCACCCCAAGGGCAAGGGGTGCGACGTCTTCTACGGCAGGGCCGGCACCTTCCCCAACGACGAAGACGTCGCCCTCGGGTGGCAGGCCGCGGGGTGGCTGCAGGCGAACGCCGACCGCCTGAGGGTCTCCTACGTCATCTGGCAGGGCCGCATCTGGTCGCGAAGCCGAGCGACCGCGGGCTGGCGTGCGTACACCGGCGGCGGGGTCTACAACGCGGAGGATCCGACCGGTGGGCACTACGACCACATCCACGTCTCGATGGCCGAGTGAAGCAGAAGGAGCCAGTGATGACCCGACCGCAACTCACGACCGACGAAGTGCGACACCTACCGCCCGTCGTCGATGTGCCGACGGCGGCGCAGGTGCTCGGCATCGGCAGGACCGCCGCCTACGAGTTGATCCGCACGAACGCGTGGCCGACGCCTGTCGTGCGACTGGGCAAGTCGATCCGCGTTCCGTCGGGGCCACTGCTCGACCTCGTTGGTGTGGCGCGGTGAGACAGGGGTCGGTGTGGCAGCGCCACTCCCGAACGTGCCCGGTCGACAGCAACGGCGCGTTCCTGCCGCATCGATGCCGAGGTTCCTGGAGCTTCACCCTCGACGCCGGTCGAACTCCCGCCGGAACGCGACGCCGGATCACCAGGTCGGGGTTCAGCACGCGACGAGAGGCCCAACAAGTCCTCAACGAGGAAGTTGAGCGTCTGCAGCACGGTGTCCAGCAGGATCGCTCCTTGACGGTAGACGCGTACCTGAGGCAGTGGCTGGTGGGGAAGCGCCAACTGCGCGACAACACCCGCCGAAACTACGAGATTCACATCCGTCTCTACCTGGCGCCCGCGCTGGGTCACCACCGTCTCCAGGACTTGCGGGCGGAGCACATCGACCAGCTGTACACCGATCTCATCGACGGCCGGTACGTCGGTGCGACCACGGCCACGGTGCAGCACGTGCACCGCACGCTCCGCTCCGCGCTGAACACCGCGGTGAAGCGCCGGCTCCTCGTCTTCAACCCTGCGCTGCACGTCGAGCTGCCCGAGCACCGCAAGGCGCGCACCGAGGTCTGGGAGCCGCAGGACGTGGCCACCTTCCTCACCGCCTGTCGGTCCCATCGGCTGTCGGCGCTGTTCCACCTGCTCGCCTACACGGGGATGCGTCGGGGCGAGGCTATCGGTCTGCACTGGGCCGACGTCGACCTCGAGCGAGGTCACGTGCGCGTCTACTGGCAGATCACCGACGCGGGCAAGGGGCTGCGCCTCGGTGCCCCCAAGACCGCGTCGGGCAACCGAGTGGTTCCTCTGGACCGGGCGACGGTGGAGGTCCTGCGCCGCCACCGCGGGCGGCAGCGGAACGAGAAGGCGGCGTGGGGGGAGGCGTGGGAGGAGCACGGGCTGGTCTTCACCCGTGAGAACGGCGGCATGCTGCGCCCGGACACGATCACCTACCTCTTCGCCGTCCTGGTGAAGCAGGCCGGCGTCCCGCGCATCCGGCTGCACGACCTGCGCCACACCCACGCGACGCTGGCGCTGTCGGCGGGGGTGGACATCAAAGTGGTCAGCGACCGTCTCGGGCACTCCACGAGCGTGATCACCAGGGACCTCTACACCCACGTCGTGCCGGCACTCGCGAGGTCGGCCGCGGACAGCATCGCGGCGGCTGTGCCGTACATCCCTGAGGAAGATGGCAGCGCATTGGCAGCGCACGAGCCTCTGCGAGGGGCCGGGCGAGGCCCGCCGGGAGGTGAAACCGCAGGTCAGACAGGGTGGCCAGGAGCGGGGTCGAACCGCTGACCTTCCGATTTTCAGTCGGACGCTCTACCAACTGAGCTACCTGGCCGTGCCGAGCCGGTGACCCGGCACAGCGAGCGACCCCGACGGGACTCGAACCCGCGACCTCCGCCGTGACAGGGCGGCGCGCTAACCAACTGCGCTACGGGGCCTCGTGAGAGGCCTTGCTTGCTTGCGAGACGATCCTACTAGGTGTTGCGCCGTGCTCGTGACACAGCTTGGCACACCCGGGCGGTGGTCCGCTCGCGTACCCCCAACGGGATTCGAACCCGTGCTACCGCCTTGAAAGGGCGGCGTCCTAGGCCACTAGACGATGAGGGCGTCAGCTCCTGCAGGCAGGAGCCGGTCCAGCATAGGGGACCGGTCCGGTCGGTGCTCCGCGGTGCACCGGGCTGAGCGTGGGGGCCGGCCGCCTCACGCCGCGCGGCGCGTGCGGGGCACCGCGACGGGCTCCTCGCGCAGCAGCGACTGCACCGCGGCCTCGATGGCGCCGTGGGTCGCGGGGTGCCCGAAGGCGGCGTCCTCGCCGAGGCTGCGCAGCGCCGGCTCCACCGTGATCCCGTCCTCGAAGAGGTCGATGACGCGGGGGTCGATGTAGCTCTTGCGGCAGACCGCGGGGGTGTTGCCGAGGTACTCCGACACCTCGGTGACGGCGCGGCTGACCGCCCGCTTGCGGCCCGTCGCGGTCCCGGCGGCGGGCAGCGACACCGCGAGGGCCACGGCCGCCAACACGGTCGCGTGCCACGTGCGGAAGTCCTTGGCGGAGACGTCGGGGCCCATCGTCTCGTGCAGGTAGGCGTTGACGTCGGTGCTCGTCACGTCGTGCCAGCGACGGCCCTCGCGCCAGGCCAGCAGGTCGTCGCCACCCCCGTGCCGGCGCTTGAGCGTGCGGACGACGTCGCGCACGGCGGGGTCGGAGATCACGGCGCGACGGTCCTTGCCGGACTTCGCGACGTAGGAGAAGACGAGGTCGTCGCCGCGCTGGTGCACGTGCTCGCGGCGCAGCGTGGCGAGGCCGAAGGAGCCGTTCTCGTCGGCGTAGGACTCCCCGCCGACACGGAAGAAGCCCAGGTCCAGCAGGCGGAACGCGGCGGCGAGCGCCCGCTCGCGCGGCATGCCGGGCAGGGCGAGGTGCTGCTCGACGACCGAACGGGCCCGCGGCAGCTCGGCCGCGACCTCGAGGACGCGCTCGTGCTTGGCCTGGTCCTGCTGCACCCGCCAGTCGGGGTGGTAGCGGTACTGGCGGCGGCCGCGCGCGTCGGTGCCCACGGCCTGCAGGTGCCCGTGGCCGATCGGGCAGATCCACACGTCGGTGTAGGCGGGCGGGATCGCCAGGGCGGAGATGCGGGCGACGACCGCCGGATCGGTGACGCGGGCCCCGGTCGTGTCGAAGTACTGCCAGCCCTTCCCGCGGCGGCGGCGCGTGAAACCCGGGGAGGAGCTCGAGACCCGGCGCAGGCGTGGCACCTGTCGATGGTGCACAGTGGATCCGCTCGACGCATCCGGAAACTGCCCCAGCCCCGAGGTGAGGTCACGCGTGGATCCCGTGCAGGCGTTGCGGCGCACCGCCTTCCTGCTGGAGCGCTCGCAGGCGAGCAGCTACCGGGTGGAGGCGTTCCGCCGTGCCGCCGCCGTCCTGCTCGCCCTGGACGCCGACGAGTTCGACCGGCGGCTCGCGGCGGGCAGCCTCACCGAGCTCAAGGGCATCGGGGCGTCGTCGGCGGCCATCGTGGCGCAGGCCGCCGCGGGGGAGGTGCCCGAGCGGCTGGCCGCGCTGGAGGCCGAGGCGGGTCCCCTCGTGAGCGGCGGCGAGGAGCTGCGGGCGGCGCTGCGCGGCGACCTGCACACGCACACCGACGCCAGCGACGGCGGCAGCCCGCTCGCCGAGATGGCCTTCACCGCCGTGGAACTGGGTCACGAGTACATCGCGGTGACCGACCACTCCGAGGGGCTGAAGGTCGCCAACGGCCTGGACCGCGGGCGGCGGGAGGCGCAGCTCGACGCGGTCGCGGCGCTCGCGGGTCCGCTCGCCCCCTTCCGCCTCCTCGCCGGCATCGAGGTGGACATCCGCAAGGACGGCACCCTCGACTGCGAGGACGACCTGCTCGCCCGCCTGGACGTCGTCGTCGCCTCCGTGCACTCCGAGCTGCGGATGCCGTCGGACGCCATGACCCGCCGGATGCTGGGCGCGATCCGTGGCGGGCGGATGGACGTCCTGGGCCACTGCACGGGCCGCATGGTCAAGGGCGGCCACGGCAGGGTGGGGGCGAAGGGGCGGCCGCCGAGCGAGTTCGACGCCGCGGCGGTCTTCGCGGCCTGCGTCGAGCACGACGTGGCCGTCGAGATCAACGCGCGGCCCGAGCGCCTCGACCCGCCGCGCGCCCTGCTGCGCCAGGCCGTCGAGGAGGGGTGCCTGTTCACCCTGTCCACGGACGCGCACGCCCCGGGCCAGCTGGACTGGCAGCCCTACGGGTGCGCGCGGGCCGAGGAGTGCGGCGTCCCCGCCGACCGGATCGTCACCACGTGGCCGGTGGAACGCCTGCTGGAGTGGACGTCGGCGCGGCGGGCCGCCCACGCCTGAGGTCGGAGCCGGCCGGGGAGCCGGCCCTAGTCCCGCGGGGGCGGCGGCAGCAGTGCGGTCCCGAGGGCGGTCAGCAGGTCCACGACCTCGGCCCGGTCCAGGCGCACGGTCGACATGCAGGAGGAGTCCTGCCACGTCGAGAGGACCACGTGCCCGTCGTCGGGGTGGGTGCTCACGCGCAGCACGCGACCGGGGCGGTCGCGGTCGTTGACCACGCCCGTGGGGATGCCGTGCCCCGGCCCGGCGGAGGTGCGCTCCATCTCCGCAGTGTGCTCCCGGGCGGCCGCCCCGTCGAGCCGCCGGGTGGGGGACGCCTCAGGGGATCCGGCCGAGCCACTGCGGCGTCGCGAACTTCGACGCCACCAGCGCCTCGGCCGCGGCGACCTCCGCGGGCGTCAGCTGGGCGTCGGTCAGGCCGTTCTGCCGGCGGAACGTGTCGACCATGCGGTCGATGACCTCGCTGCGCGCGAGACCCGTCTGCCGGCGCAGCGGGTCGACGCGCTTGGCCGCGCTCGCGAGGCCCTTGCCGATGAGCTTCTCCCGGCCGATGCGCAGCACCCGCAGCATCTTCTCGGCGTCGATGTCGTAGGACATCGTCACGTGGTGCAGGACGGTGCCGTCGGCGAGCCGCTTCTGCGCCGCTCCGGCGATCTTCCCCTGCTCCGTCGCGATGTCGTTGATCGGCTGGTACCAGGCCCGGACGCCCAGCTCGCCGAGGGCCACCAGCACCCAGTCGTCGAGGAACGCGTAGGCCTCGGTGAACGACAGGCCCTCGACCAGCGAGGCCGGCGCGTAGATCGAGTAGGTGATGGTGTTGCCGGGTTCCACGAACATCGCGCCGCCGCCGGAGATCCGCCGCACCACCTCGACGCCGAGGCGGTCGGCCTCCTCGCGGTCGACCTCGTTGGCCAGCGACTGGAAGCTGCCGACGACGACGGCCGAGGTCGCCCACTCCCACACCCGCAGGGTCGGGGGGCGGCGGCCCTCGGCGACCTCGCGGGCGAGGACCTCGTCGAGCGCCATGTGCAGCTGCGGCGCCTGCGGGCCCGTGTGCAGGAACTGCCAGTCGTGGTCGCGCCAGCCCGTCGCGCCGCCGACGGCACGGCGCACGGTCGTGGCCACGGCCTCGGGTCCGAAGCCCAGCAGCACCGCACCCGGCGGCAGCGCGCCGCGGACCCGGGCGGCGAGGTCCGCGGCGTCGGCCTCGACCGGGACCCCGACCAGGGCGGCGTCGACGGTCTCGAGGGCCTCGTCGGGCTCGAGGAAGAAGTCGCCGCTCAGCCGCACGTCGGCCAGGCGGCCGTCGACCACCTCGAGGTCGACGACGACGAGCTTGCCGCCCGGGACCTTGTACTCACCGTGCACCGCGCCACCGTACGCCCGGGCGGCAGCGGCTCAGCGGGCGATGACCGCGCCCAGCCAGTGGTCGGGGATGCCGAACCCGCCGAGGAGCTCGTCCACGCGCGGGCGCAGCGACCGGCAGAGGTCGTTCACCGCGTGGGTCACCGCCTTGGCGCGCACCGGCGTCATGCGGCGGTGCTCGAGGAACCAGCCCTTCTCGGCCTCGATGAGCGCCAGGACGTGCAGGTCGCAGACCTCGGAGAGCAGCGCCGCGACGGCCGGGTCCTCGGCGCGCGCGATGGCGGCCGTGAAGGCCTCGGCGACCACGCGGTCGACGTGCGCGCGGCCCGCGAGCAGCATGTGGTCCTGCAGCTCGTTCATGGCCTCGAACGCCTCCTGCGGCGGCCGGCCCTGCGCCCGCCGGGCCCGCTTGGCCAGCGACTCCACGACGTGGCGCTCGCGGTCGCGCAGCATCCGCAGCTGCCAGGACCGCTCGCGCAGCTCGCCGCCGTCCCGGCCGGGCGCGGAGTCGACGATGTCGGCGACGAACGACTTGGCGGGGCTGCGCCCGGACAGCGTCGTCACGAAGTCGCGGGTCGCGAACCTCGCCATGCCGAGGGTGTCGAGCTCGGAGAACTGCATCTTGTAGGCCGTCAGGACGCTCTTGGCCACCAGCTGCAGCAGGACGGTGTTGTCCCCCTCGAACGTGGTGAACACGTCGGTGTCGGACTTCAGCTGCGGCAGCCGGTTCTCGGACAGGTAGCCGGCCCCGCCGCACGCCTCGCGGCAGGTCTGGATGGTCCGGGTCGCGTGCCAGGTCGAGGCGACCTTCATCCCGGCGGCGAACGCCTCGAACTCGCGCTGGGCCTGCGAGTCGTTCTCGTTGCCGCGCAGCTGGTTGCCCACCAGGTCGTCCATCGCGACGAGCAGTTCCTCCTGCGCGAACGCCAGGGCGTAGGTCGTGGCCAGGGGCACGAGCAGCCGCCGCTGGTGGCTCAGGTAGTCCAGGAGGGTGACCTCCTGGCCCGCGGCGCCGTTCTGCGCGTCCCTCCCGGCGCCGGGCTTGGCGAACTGGGAGCGGTTCTGCGCGTAGCGCAGGGCGATGCTCAGGGCCATCTTGGTCTGGCTCAGCGCACCGCCGGAGACGCTGACGCGGCCCTTCACCAGGGCCCCGAGCATCGTGAAGAACCGCGCGTTCGGGCTGCTGATGGTGCTGGAGTAGGTGCCGTCCTCGGCCACCTGCGCGTAGCGGTCCAGCAGGGCGGTGCGCGGCACGCGCACGGAGTCGAAGGCGAGGCGGCCGTTGTCGAGGCCGTTGAGCCCGGCCTTGCGGCCGTCGTCGCCGGCCCAGACCCCGGGCAGGAGCTCGCCGTCGCGGCGCAGCGGAACGACGAACGCGTGCACCCCGCGGCGCTCGCCGCCGGTGATGAGCTGCGCGAAGACCACCGACAGCTCCGCGTCCTCCGCGGCACCGCCGATGTAGTCCTTGCGGCTGGCCTCGTCCGGGGTGTGGACGACGAACTCCTGCGTCGCCGGGTCGTACGTCGCCGTGGTGCCGAGCGAGGCCACGTCGGACCCGTGACCCGTCTCGGTCATGCCGAAGCACCCGCGGATCTCCAGGCGCAGGATCCCCGGCAGCAGCGCCTCGTGGTGGCGCGCGGTGCCGAGCGCCTGCACGGCGCCGCCGAACAGGCCCCACTGCACCCCGGACTTGATCATCAGCGAGGCGTCGGTGAAGCCCAGCATCTCGAACTGCGCGACCTGGCCACCGGGGCTGTCGCCACCGCCGACGGCCGAGGAGAACCCGAGCTCGTGCCCGCCGATCTCGGTGATGCGCTGCAGGCGCCGGCGCGTGAGGTCGCGCTGCTCCCGCGTGCTCAGGTGGTCCGTGGGACCGAAGAAGTCGTCGGGGAACTCCCGCCGCGCCTTCTGCCGCGACTCGGCGAAGCGCCCGTCGAGGAACTCGCGCAGGACGTCGACGTCGACGGGCGGGGTCGCCTCGAAGGGCGCGGCCGCGGCGGCGCCCGCGACGGGCGCGGGCTCCTCGGCGGTGGCGGGGGTCGTCGTGGGCCTCTCGGCCGCGGTCGTGCTCATCGGTCCTCCTCGGGAGTTCCTGCGGGTGTCGACGGGGTGGGCAGGACGGCGGACAGGCCGCCCCAGGCGAGTGCGGTGAGGTCGCGGGCCATGTCGTCCGCGCTCTGCGGTGCGGGAGAGCTGATCCAGCGGTCGGCGGCCGTGCGGATCATCGCGATCAGGCCGTGCGCCAGGGCGTCCGTCGCCCCGGACGTCGCCCCGGCCACGCGCAGCTGCGCCGTGATGGTCCGCGCCGTCTCGTCGGCGATGACCCCGGAGATGCGCTGCACCGGGTCCCGCTCGACGCGTTCGACGAGCGGGTGCGAGACGACGAACCGGTAGATCTCCGGGTCCTTCTCCACGAGGTGCAGGTAGGTGGAGATGATCCCGGTGATGGCCTCGCGCGGGCTGCCGGCGCGGGCCGCGGCCGCGTTCAGCTCCCGCACGATGAGGCGGTTCACCCGTTCGGCGACCGCGAGGTAGAGGTCCTCCTTGTCGGCGAAGTGCCGGTAGAGGACGGTCTTGCTCGTGCCGGCGGTCGCCGCGAGCTCGTCCATCCCGACCCCGGCGCCGTGCCGGGTGATCGCGCGCAGCGCGGCGGAGACCAGCTCCTCGCGCCGCGCCCGGCGGTGCTCGGCCCAGCGCGTGCGCCGCCCGTCGGGGCGGGGTGGCGCGTCGACGGTGTCCACGTCTCGACGGTACCTGTTGCAGCGGGTATCCGGTACCGGAAGTACCTGATAACTTCGGAACAGGTCGACGGCCACCCGTGGACGTCGCTCGACGAGGAGGACTCCGATGTCCGTTCCCCCCGAAGCCCCCGCCCGAGGCCCCGCCC
>NZ_JAAALN010000111.1 GCF_009906795.1 Kineococcus siccus | reverse complement strand
CCCTTGCCGGCGCCCGGGACCGCCCACGGCGGTCCCGGGCGCCGGCAAGGGCCTGCAGGCCGGGGCCCTCGGCCTGTGGGGCAACACGGTGATCGGCCTGGGGGCCACGGCTCCCGCGTACAGCCTCGCGGCGACGCTCGGCTACGTCGTGCTCGCCGTCGGCGACAAGGCGCCGGCGATGTTCCTCGTCGCCTTCCTGCCCATGCTGCTCGTCGCGATCGCCTACCGGGAGCTGAACCGCGCTGCCCCCGACTGCGGGACGACCTTCACCTGGGCGACCAAGGCGTTCGGTCCCTGGGTCGGGTGGATGGGCGGGTGGGGCGTCGCCGTCTCCGCCATCATCGTGCTCGCCAACGTCGCCGAGATCGCCGCGATCTACTCGCTGCGGTTCATCGGCCTCGACGGCCTGGCCGAGCAGCCCGTGGTGCGCGTCGGCCTGGGGATCGCCTTCATCGCCGCGATGACGTGGGTCAGCTACCGCGGCATCCAGATCTCCGAGAAGGTCCAGAACGTCCTGATCCTGCTGCAGTTCGGCGTGCTGGCCGTCATCTCGGTGGGTGCCCTCTGGCTCGTGGGCACGGGGGACGCGGGGCCGCAGGCGGTCGCGCCGGCGTGGGACTGGTTCTCCCCCTTCGGCGTGACCGCCTCCGCGCTGGCCGAGGCCGTCATCCTCTGCGTCTTCATCTACTGGGGCTGGGACGCCTGCCTGGCGGTCTCGGAGGAGACCCGCGACGCGGACAGGACGCCCGGCCGCGCGGCCCTGCTGGCCACCGTCATCCTCGTCGTCACCTACGTGCTGGTCGCCGTGGCCGTGCAGGCCTACGCGGGGTTCGGCACGACCGGGATCGGGCTGGGCAACGAGGAGAACGCCGACGACGTCCTGACGCTGCTGGGGGACCCCGTGGGCGGCGCGGCGCTGTCGGCCCTGCTGCTCCTGACGGTCGCGGTCTCGGCCGCGGCCTCGACGCAGACGACCATCCTGCCCACCGCGCGCGGCGCCCTCGCGATGGCCGTCTACGGCGCTGTGCCACAGCGCTTCGCGACCGTCCACCCGCGCTACCGGACCCCGTCGTTCGCGACCGCCGTCATGGGCGTCTCGGCCGTGGGGTTCTACCTCGTGCTGACCCTCGTGAGCCAGAACGCCCTGCAGGACTCGATCGCCTCGCTGGGCCTCGCGGTCGCGTTCTACTACGGCATCACGGCGTTCGCGTGCGTCTGGTGGTTCCGGTCGTCGCTGCGCCGGTCGGTGCGGAACCTGCTGCTGCGCGGGGTGCTGCCGCTGCTCGGCGGGCTGGCGATGCTGTGGGCCTTCCTGCAGAGCGCCGTCGACATGGCGGGCAAGGACTACGGCTACACCGTGTTCGGCCCGCTCGGCGGCGTCTTCGTCATCGGCGTCGGCATGCTCGTGCTCGGCGTCCCCCTCATGCTGCTGTGCGCGCGGCGGCTCACCGACTTCTTCGCGGGCCGGACGCTGCGCGCCGACACCCCGGTCCTCGTGCCCGACACGGGCGAGCCGCCCATCGGCGGGCTGTGAGCCGCCCCCGCGCTCAGACCGCGGGGTGGGTCTCGGCCGAGGTCGCAGCCTCGTCGGGGACGAGCACCCACAGCAGCGGGTAGACGAGCAGCTGGCTGCCCGGCAGGGCGACGAGCGTCGCGCCGAAGAGCGCGCGCACGGCCCACGGGTCGGTGCCGAAGCGCCGGGCGAGGCCGGCGCAGACGCCGCCGAGCACGCGGTCGTCGCGGGTGCGGACGATGCCCTGGCGGGCGAAGGTCTCGTGGACGCTGTTCACGGTGGGGCTCCTCTAGCCGGGGACCCGCGAGAGCGGATCCGGTGCCGCCAGCCTGGCCGCGCGCGGGGCCCGCGGGCATCGGGGACGGACCCTGAGGCGCCCCTGAGCCGACCCCGGCCCACCCCGGGGTCGGTGCGCCGCCCTGTCCGGTCAGAGCACGCGCAGGACGTTGCACCCGCGGTCGAGCAGCACGGCGCCGCCGCGCGCCCCCGGCTCGAGGTGCCCGACGTCGGCGCGTCCCAGCAGCCGGGCGGGCGTCCGGGTCACGGCCGCGAGCGCGTCGGCGAAGGCCACCCCCGCGACCGTGACGGCGTGGCGCAGGGCCCGGTCGAGCGTCAGGGTGCTGCCCGCGATCGAGCCGCCTTCGGCCAGGCGCGCGGTCCCGTCGACGACCTCGACCTCGAGGTCGCCGAGGCGGTAGGTGCCGTCCGCCGCACCCGCGGCGGCCATGGCGTCGGTGACCAGCACGGTGCGCCCCGGCCCCGCGCTGCGCGCCGCGTGGGCCACGGTGAGGGGGTGCAGGTGGACGCCGTCGGCGATGAGCTCCACCGCGACCCGCTCGTCCTCCAGCAGGGCGAGGACGGGCCCGGGTTCGCGGTGGTGCACGGGCGGCATGGCGTTGAACAGGTGCGTGGCCAGCGAGGCTCCCGCGTCGACGGCCGTCCGCACGCCGTCGGCGTCGGCGTCGGTGTGCCCGACCGCCGCGACGACCCCGTGCCCCGCGATGCGCCGCACGGCGTCCAGGCCGCCGGGCAGCTCCGGGGCGAGGGTCACGACGCGCACGACGCCGCCGCCCGCCGTCAGCAGCGCCTCGACCTCGCGGGCCTCGGGGTGCCGCAGCTGGTCCGGGTCGTGCGCCCCGCGGTGCGCCGGGCTCAGCCACGGCCCCTCGAGGTGGACCCCGGCGAGGACCCCGTCCGCGACGAGGTCGGCGAGCGCCGCGACGGTCTCGCGCAGCTCGGCGACGGGGCGGCTGACGAGGCTCGCCACGAGGGTCGTCGTGCCGTGCGCGCGGTGGGTGGCGGCCACGGTCCGGGCCGCGGCGACGGCCGCGTCGCCCGTGCCGCCGAACTGCGCCCCGCCCCCGCCGTGGCAGTGCAGGTCGACGAAGCCGGGCACGACGTGCGCACCGCGCGCGTCGACGACCTCGTCCGCCGTCGTGGGTGCGGTCCCGGCGCCGAGGTCGGCGACGACCCCGTCGCGCAGCAGCACCCAGCCGTCGGTCAGCATGCGGTGCCCGGTGTGGACGGTGCCGCCGGTGACGAGGACCGCGCTCACCGCGTCTCCGTGACCTTCCGCAGGCCCCGCGGCGCGTCGGGGTCGAGGCCGCGCGCGACGGCCATCTCGAGCGCGAGCCGCTGCAGCGGGACGATCTGCACCACGGGCGCCAGGTCCTCGGGCATCCCTGCGGGCAGCCCGAGGCGCACGGTGGCGTCGGGGGCCAGGTGCGGCGGGGCGACGGCGCAGACGTCGGCGCCCCGGTCGCGCAGCGCGGCGAGCACGGGCGCCATCGCCTCACCACCGGGGCCGTCGGCGACCACGGCGATGACGGGCCGGTCGGCGTCGACCATGGCGAGCGGGCCGTGCATGAGGTCCGCGGCCGAGAAGGCCTGCGCCGACAGGTACGACGTCTCCATGAGCTTCAGCGCCGCCTCGCGAGCGGTGGGGTAGGAGTAGCCGCGCGCCGTCGTGACGAGGCGGTCGACGAACCGGTAGCGGGAGGCGACCTGCGGCACGTCGTCGGCCGCGACGGCCTCCGCGAGGAAGCCCGGCACGGCCGCGGCCGGCGTCGTCGGGGCGCCGCGCCAGGTCGTGACGAGCAGCCACAGCGTCAGCAGCTGCGCGGTGTAGCTCTTGGTCGCCGCGACGGCGAGCTCCGGCCCGGCGTGCACGTCGAGGTGGTGCTCGGCGGCCCGGGCCAGCGGCGACTGCGGGTTGTTGGTGACGGCGAGCGTGAGGGCGCCGGCGCGCCGCGCCGCCGCCGTGGACTCCACGAGGTCCGGTGAGCCGCCGGACTGGCTGATGCTGATCCAGAGCACGCCCCGCAGGTCCGGCCGGGCTCCGTAGACGGTGAGCGTCGACGTGGACGTGAGCCCGCAGGGCAGGCCGAGGCCGACCTCGACGAGGTACTTGGCGTAGAGGGCGGCGTGGTCGCTCGTGCCGCGGGCGGTGAGCAGGACGGCGCGCGGAGCCGCCTCGCGCAGGACGGCGGCCAGGCGGGTCAGCTCACCCCCGGCCGAGGTGAGCACGCGGTCGGCGACGGCCGGCTGCTCGGCGATCTCCGCCCGGACGAGGCGGCCGAGGACGGGCGTGCTCATGGCGGCTCCAGCCGTCGGTGAAGGAAGTTGACACGATGCTAGACGGCGGTGAAGGTAAGCGCCAGCGTCGGCGCCCGCCGGCGCAGGACCGGGAGGTCGCGTGCAGGCCCCACGACCGGACGCGCTGCCCGCGCACCTGCTGGCGGCGATCCCGTCCGCGACGGTCTCCGTGGCGCGCGTCCTGCAGGCCCTGCTCGAGGACCCGGGCGCGTGCGCGCAGCTGACGGTGACCGGGCTGGCGCTCCGGACGGCGACGAGCGAGGCGACGGTCGTGCGCACAGCGCGGTCGCTGGGGTTCGCGGGCTACCCACAGCTGCGCCTGGCGCTCGCGGCCGCGGCCGTCGACGGGGCCCGCCCCCCGGCTCCGGACCTGCTGACGGCCACCGCGACGAGCGACCCCGCGCAGGTGGTGGCGACCCTGGCCGCGCTGGAGACCGAGGCGATCACGGCGACCGCCCGGACCCTGGACGTGACCGCCCTGACCGCGGCCGCGGAGGCCGTCGCGCGGGCCCGGGTCGTGGACTGCTGCGGCATCGGGACCTCGGCCGTCGTCGCCCTCGACCTGGACGCGAAGCTCGCCCGCCTCGGCCTCGTCGGCCGGCCGCGCACCGAGGGGCACGCGGCCCTCGTCTCGGCCGCGGGGCTGCAGGCCGGGGACGTGCTGGTCGCCGTCAGCCACTCCGGGCGCACGCCGGACGTCGTCGGCGCGGCGCGCGAGGCGTCCGCCCGGGGCGCCGCCGTCGTGGCCCTGACGGGCACCGCGTCCTCCCCGCTGGCCTCCGCCGCGGACCACGTCCTGCTCGCGGCGGGCCGCGAGACCGCGCTGCGGGCCGGGGCGATGGCCAGCCGCACGAGCTCCCTGATGGTCGTGGACTGCCTGTACGTCAGCGTCGCCCAGCTGCTCGGGGAACCCGCCCGGCGGTCGATCGAGCGCACCTACCGCGCGGTCACCGCGCCGGCCCACCGGGACCGCTGAGCCCTCGACCCTCCGCGGTCCCGCACCGCGACGGAACTACTGTCGGGAGGTGGCCAGCACCGACACGACCCACCTCGCCGCCCTCGCGGGGGCACCGCCGTCGCTGCGCACCGCGACGGCCGACCGCGAGGCCGTGGCCACCGACCGCTCGGGGCACCGGCCGGCGACCCTGCCCGACGGCGTCGTGCGCGCGACGAGCGTCGCGGACGTCGTCGACACGCTGCGCTGGGCGAGCGCGCACCGCGTGCCGGTGGTGCCGCGCGGCGCCGGCTCGGGGCTCGCGGCGGGCGCCTCGGCGCACGCCGGGGAGGTCGTCCTCGACCTGTCGGGGATGGACCGGATCCTCGAGCTGCGCCCCGCCGACCAGGTCGCCGTGACGGAACCCGGCGTCCTCACCGCCGACCTCGACGCCGCGGCCCACGAGCACGGGCTGTTCTACGCCCCCGACCCCGCGAGCGCCGCCTACTGCTCGATCGGCGGGAACATCGCGACGAACGCCGGCGGCCTGCGCTGCGCGAAGTACGGCGTCACCCGGGAGTCGGTGCTCGGCCTCGACCTCGTCCTGGCCGACGGGCGTCGCGTCCGCACGGGCCGCCAGACGGTCAAGGGCGTCGCGGGCTACGACCTCACGAGCCTGGTCGTCGGGTCGGAGGGAACCCTGGCCGTGGTGGTCGGGGCCACCGTGCGGCTGCGTCCCCGCCCCGACGTGACGGCTACTCTCGCAGCCCACTTCGGCGACGTGGGCGCCGCCGCGGCGGCGGCGTCGGCCATCACGGCGGCGCGCCTGCAGCCGTCGGTGCTGGAACTCCTCGACGAGGCCACGCTCGTCGCCGTCGACGCGGCGCGGGGCACGACCCTGCGCGCCGCGGGGTCGGCGATGCTCATCGCGCAGTGCGACGGCCGGGGTGCGCGGGCGGACATCGAGGCGCTGGGCGAGGTCGTGGGACGGTTCGCGGCGCACTGGCGGTCGACCACGGACCCGGTCGAGGCGGACGAGCTGCTCGCGGCCCGCCGCGCCGGCCTGCCGGCCCTCGAGCGGACCGGCGACGTGTTCATCGAGGACGTGGCGGTCCCCCGCTCGCAGCTGGCGGCGGCCGTCGAGGGGATCGCCGCGATCTCCGCCCGGACGGGCGTGCGCATCGCGACGATCGCGCACGCGGGTGACGGGAACCTGCACCCGATCGTCGTCGTCCCCCGGGGCGAGAGCGTCACCGAGGGCCCGGCGTGGGAGGCCGCGGGCGCCGTGTTCACCCTCGCGCTGCGCCTGGGCGGGACCCTGACCGGCGAGCACGGCGTCGGCCTGCTCAAGCGGGCCTGGCTGCGCGACGAGCTCGGCGACGACTCCCTGGCGCTGCAGCGCAGCATCAAGGCGGCGTTCGACCCGCTCGGGATCCTCAACCCGGGCAAGGCGATCTGACGCTCGACCCGCGGGTGCCGTCCGCCCGAGGCGAGCCGCTCGTCCAGTAGCGTCCCGGTCACGGCACCGACAGGAAGGCCCGTCCGCATGGCGACAGGGAACGACCTCCTCAGCAGCAGCTGGACCGGGCGGGAGATCCGCCAGCAGCCGGAGGTCTGGCGCGGGACGGCCCGCAGCGTCGCCGGTCTGCGCGACGAGGTCGACCGGCTCCTCGCGGCCGCGCTCGCCGACCCCCGCACCCGCGTCGT
The DNA here is from genome assembly GCF_009906795.1 of Kineococcus siccus. Classification (GTDB taxonomy): domain Bacteria; phylum Actinomycetota; class Actinomycetes; order Actinomycetales; family Kineococcaceae; genus Kineococcus; species Kineococcus siccus. Next base: position 7,516 of record NZ_JAAALN010000111.1, on the reverse strand, counting down.
CCTCACCGGGGCCGGCACGTCCGCCTTCGCGGGCCAGGTCGTCGCCCCCGACCTCAGCCGCCTGCTCGGCCGCCAGGTCGAGGCCGTCGCGACGACCGACGTCGTCTCCGCGCCGAGGTCCGTGCTGGCCGGCGACCACCCCGTGCTCCTCGTGTCGCTCGCCCGCAGCGGCAGCAGCCCCGAGTCCGTCGCCGCGGTCGACGTCGTCGACGCGCTCGCCCCGGCCGTGCACCACCTGGTCATCACGTGCAACGCCGAGGGTGAGCTCGCGCGCCGCTGCGCCGGTGCGGAGAACGCCGTCGTGGTGACGCTGCCGCCGGAGTCGAACGACCGGGGTTTCGCCATGACGTCGTCGTTCACCGCGATGGCCCTGGCCACCCTGCTGTGCTTCGGCGTCGACGTGGACGTCGACGCCCTGGCGGACGCGGCCACCGAGGTGCTGGACGGGCTGGCCGACCTCGCGACCGGGGTGGCGGCCACGGACCCGCGGCGCCTGGTGTACCTGGGTTCCGGGCCGCTCAAGGGCCTCGCCTCCGAGTCGGCGCTGAAGTGCCTCGAACTCACCGCGGGCGGCCTGCCGGCCCTCGGCGACTCCTCGATGGCGTTCCGGCACGGGCCGAAGGCGGTCCTCGACGACGCGACCCTGGCCGTCGTGTACCTCTCGGGCGACCCCGGGACCCGGGTCTACGACCAGGACATCGCGGCGGAGCTCCTCGCGGCCCTCGGACCCGACCGGGTGGCCGTCGTCGACGACGAGGAACCCGCGGGCGCCCGGTGGTGGCGCGTGCCCCGCGGGGCGGGGTGGCCCGACGCGGTGTGGGCCCTCGTGGCCGTCCTGCCCGCCCAGGCCACGGCGCTGGCGTGCTCGGTCGCCGCCGGGCTCACCCCCGACGACCCGTTCCCGGGCGGCGAGGTCAACCGCGTCGTGCAGGGCGTGCGCATCCACCCGCTGCCGAGGACCTGACGTGTTCCTCGGCGTGGACGGAGGCGGCACCAAGACGGCGTTCTGCCTGCTCGGGCCCGACGGTTCCCTCGTCGCGGAGGCCCGGACCGCGAGCACCTACTACCTGATGAACGGGCTCGGCGTCGTCGAACCCCTGCTGCGGCAGGGGGTCGAGGAGGTCTGCCGCGCAGCCGGCACCACGCCCGCGGAGATCTCGCACGCGTTCTTCGGCCTGCCCGCCTACGGGGAGGTCAGCGGCGACGTCCCCGCGCTGGACGCCCTGCCGGGACGCGTCCTCGGCACCGACCGGTACACGTGCGGCAACGACATGGTCTGCGGGTGGGCCGGCTCGCTCGGCGGCGTCGACGGCATCAACGTCGTGGCGGGCACCGGGTCGATCGCCTACGGCGAGAACGACGGCCGCAGCGCGCGCGCCGGCGGGTGGGGCGAGGTGTTCGGCGACGAGGGTTCCGGGTGCTGGGTCGGCGTCCGGGGCCTGAACGCCTTCAGCCGCATGGCCGACGGCCGCCGTCCGGGCGGGCCGCTGCAGGCCGCGATGCGCCGCGCGATGGACCTGACGACGGACCTCGACGTCGTCGACGTGGTGCTGAACCGCTGGCACGGCGACCGCGCGGAGATCGCCGCCCTCAGCCGGGCCGTCGCCGAGGCGGCCGACGCGGGGGACGCCGCGGCGCTGGAGATCCTGCGCGAGGCCGGTCGGGAGCTCGCGCTCCTCGTCGACGTCCAGGCCGACGCCCTCGGGTTCGACGCCGGCCACCCCGTGCCCGTCTCCTACTCCGGGGGGATGTTCACGAACCCGCACGTGCTGGGTTCCTTCCGCGAGGCCGTGAGGCGGGTCCCGGGCCGCTACGACCTGCGCGACCCCCTCCTCCCCCCGCACCTGGGGGCCGCCGTGCACGCCGCACGCCTGGCGGGCCACCCCCTGGACGCCGGCCAGGTCCGGCGCCTGCGGTCCGGGCCGCTCCCGGCAGCGGACGCGGACCCTCGCGGGAGCGCCGGTGTCGCCCCTCCCGCACAGCCGGTGCGCCGCACCGCCACCGGAAACCCGCCGGCGCCGTGACGGGTGCGCAGGTCCGGCCGGGCGGACGCGTCCTGACGATCACGCTCAACCCCGCGGTGGACGTCACCTACGAGGTCGCGGCCCTCGAGGTCGGCAGGACCGTCCGGGTGCAGCACGTGCGCTCGCGCGCGGGCGGCAAGGGCGTGAACGTCGCCTCGGTCGTGCGGGCCCTCGGCGGGTCGAGCCTCGTGGTCGCGCTGACCACGGCGCACGGCGGCGACGAGTTCGCCGCCGGGCTGGCCGCGCTGGACCTGCCGCACCGCCTCGTCCCGTCGCTGCCGGCCGTGCGCCGCACCGTGGCTGTGGTCGCCGCGGACGGCACCACGACCAGCCTCCAGGAACCCGGCGCAGCACCCCGCCCGGGCACCGGCGACGCCGTCCTCGCGGTGCTCGAGGAGGAGCTCACCCGGGGCGCGGGTGCCGTGGTCGTCTCCGGCAGCGTGCCGCCGGGACTGCCGGCCGACCTCCCCGCCCGGCTGGCCGCGCGGTGCCGCCGCCACGGCGTGCCCGTGGTCGCCGACCTGTCCGGCGCCGCGCTGCGGGCCGCCGTCGGCAGCGGTGCGGTGCTGGTGCCGAACCGCGACGAGCTCGCCGAGCTGGTCGGCGGCGAACCACGCACGCTCGCCGACGTCCTCGCCGCCGGCCGCGGTCTGCTCGCCCGGGGGGCGCCGGCCGTCGTCGCGACCCTCGGTGAGCACGGCGTCGTCGCGCTCACCCCGCGCGGCGCGTGGCGCGCCCGCCCCGTCGAGGTGGTGGCGGGCAACCCCACGGGCGCCGGTGACGCCGCGGCGGCCGCGCTCGCGCTGCACCTGGCCCGGACCGCGCCCGGCGACCTGCCCTGGCCGACGGTCCTGGCGGACGTGGTCGCGACCTCGGCGGCGTGCGTGCTGCGCCCCGTGGCCGGCGAGGTCGACGGCCCCGCGCGCGAGCGGTGGCTCGGCCTCGTCGACGTCGAGGACGTCGCTCCCCCGCACCTGACGGAACAGCCGGACCCCCTGGAGGAGTCGTGAGGACGCACGGGACGGACGTCGTGGGACGGCTGCGCGGCGGCGGACGCGGGATCGGCGCCTTCAACGTCATCCTGCTCGAGCACGCCGAGGCCGTGGTGAGCGGAGCGCAGGACGCGGGGCTGCCCGTCGTCGTGCAGATCTCGCAGAACGCGGTGAAGTACCACGGGTCCCTCGGCCCGCTGGCCGCCGCGTGCCTGAGCCTCGCGGAGGCGGCGACGGTGCCGGTGCTCGTGCACCTGGACCACGTCGAGGACGAGGCGCTGGTCGAGGAGGGTCTCGCGCTGGGGATCCGCTCGGTCATGTTCGACGGCGCGGCCCTGCCGTACGCGGAGAACGTCGCGCGCACGGCCGCCGTGACCAGCCGCTGCCACGCCGTCGGGTGCTGGGTCGAGGCCGAGCTCGGCGAGGTCGGCGGCAAGGACGGCGCGCACGCCCCGGGGGTGCGCACCGACCCCGCCGAGGCCGCGGCCTTCGTCGCCGCCACGGGCGTGGACGCGCTCGCGGTGGCCGTCGGCTCCTCCCACGCCATGGCGAGCCGCGACGCCGTGCTCGACGAGGACCTCATCGCCGCGCTCGCCGCGGCCGTCGACGTGCCGCTCGTGCTGCACGGCTCCTCGGGCGTGCCCGACGAGGGCGTGCGGCGCGCGATCGCGCGCGGCGTCGTCAAGGTCAACGTGGGCACCCGGCTGAACCAGCTGCTCACGGCCGAGGTCCGGGCGGTCCTCGCGCAGCAGGAGCGGCTGAGCGATCCGCGGAGGTACCTCGCGCCGGGGCGCGCCGCGGTGCGCGCGGAGGTCGCCCGGCTGCTCCGGGTGTTCGCGGGCGACGGCTGAGCGGCGCCCTCACTCCACGTCATCGGCGATCACCCAACGTGGGAGGAGTCGGGCAGAGCGGTGGTCCGACCCTCCCCACCGTGCGGGAACAGCCACGGAGGATGACGATCGTCGGGTGGATGTGTGGTCGTCCTTCATGGACCTGGTGCACGCGATCGGCGCCGTCGGCTGCGCGCTGCTCGTCGGGGGCTTCGCGGCCGCGGCCGAACCCGGTCGCGCGGTGTTCTACGCCGTCGCCGCGCTCGCCTTCGCCGCCGCGTACCTGCGCCGCCGCCACGTCGAGCGCCCCGCGGCCGCGCCCCGGGTCATCGACCTGACGGCTCCCGCGGTGCCCGCGCGCGAGCTGCAGGAGCGCTGAGCCCGCTGTCCCGCACCGCCTGCCCCCCGCCTGCGTCGTGAGGGACCTGTGACGCCGCCCGTGCTGACGGACGCCTACGAGCTCCGGGAGGCGCACGTCGGCCCGGGCGACAACGTCGCCTACCTGCTGACCTGCCGGCGCACGCGCACGCAGCTGCTCGTGGACGCGGCCGCGGAACCCGAGCGGTTGCTGGCGCTCGCGCGCGAGGGCGATGCCGAGGGGCGGCTCGCGCTCGTCGTGACCACGCACCGCCACCACGACCACGTCGGGGCGCTCGAGGCCGTCGTCGCGGCGACGGGGGCCCGCACGGCCGCGGGTGAGCTCGACGCCGACCACCTGCCCGTCGCCGTCGACCGCCGGCTCGCGGACGGCGACGTCGTCGAGGTCGGCGACCTGCGCCTGCTCGTGCGCCACCTGCGCGGCCACACCCCGGGTTCGGTCGCGCTCGTCCTGCCCGGCGCCCCCGCGCGCGTCTTCACGGGCGACTCCCTGTTCCCGGGCGGCGTGGGCAACACGCGGGGCTCCGCGGACGACTTCGCGTCCCTGCTGGCCGACGTGTCCGCCCGGCTCTTCGCCGAGCTGGCGGACGACACCGTCGTGCATCCCGGCCACGGCGCCCCGACGACGCTCGGGACCGAGCGGCCGCACCTCGACGAGTGGCGTGCCCGCGGCTGGTGACGTCCGGTCCGCCAGGGGTCAGGCGTCCTCGAGGGCCTCGCCGCGCATCTCCGGCAGCGCGAGGCTCGCCGACGCCGCGAGGGCGAAGGACACCGCCAGCACGACGAACACCGCGGCCGTGCCGCCCCACCCGACGAGCAGGGGCACGGCGAGCGGCGCGAGGATCGAGGCGAGCCGGCCGAACCCGGCGGCCGACCCGGCGCCCCGTCCGCGCACCGCGGTCGGGTAGACCTCCGGGGTCACGGCGTACAGCGCGCCCCAGGCCCCGAGGTTGCAGAACGACAGCAGCATCCCGGCGGCCAGGATCGAGGACGGGGCGTCCGCGCTGGCGTACAGGACCGCCGCGACGGCCGAGCCCAGGAGGAACACCGACAGGGTCCGCCGCCGGCCCCACACCTCGATCAGGTACGCGGCCAGCGCGTACCCGGGCAGCTGCGCCAGCGTGATGATCAGCGTGAACTGCAACGACCTCACGAGGCTGAACCCGTCCGCCACGAGCAGGCTGGGGATCCACGTGAAGGCGCCGTAGTAGCTGAAGTTCACGCAGAACCAGACGGCCCACAGCGCCCCCGTCCGGCGCCGCAGGACGGGCGCCCAGATGCTGTGGCGCGCCGTGTCGGGAACCTCGGCGACCAGTCCGCCCTCGGGGTGCTCGACCCCCGCGGACGCCTCGAACTCCCGGACGACGGCCTCGGCCTCCGCCGTCCGGCCGCGGCTGACGAGGAAGCGCACCGACTCGGGCAGCCCGCGCCGCACCACGACGGCGTACACCGCGGGCACCGCGCCGACCGCGAGCGCCCACCGCCAGCCGTCGTCGCCCGTGGGCACCAGGAGGTAGCCGATCAGGGCCGCGAGCGTCCACCCGACGGCCCAGAACGCCTCCAGCACCACGACGACGCGACCGCGGATGCGCCGCGGCGCGAACTCGCTGACCAGCGTCGAGGCGACCGGGAGTTCCGCGCCGAGACCGAGGCCGACGAGGAACCGGAACACCAGCAGCGCCCCGACCGACCAGGAGAGCGCGGCCGCACCGGTGGCGAGGCCGTAGACGAGCAGGGTCAGCGCGAACACCTGACGACGGCCGATCCGGTCGGCCAGCAGGCCCCCGACGCTCGCGCCGATCGCCATCCCCATGAACCCGACGGAGGCGACCCAGGAGACGGTGCCGGCGCTCAGCCCCCACTGCACGGAGAGCGCGACCATGATCGAGCCGACGAGCCCGACGTCCATGGCGTCCAGCGCCCAGCCCACCCCCGACCCGACGAGGAGCCGGCGGTGCTTGCGGGTGAAGGGGAGACCGTCCAGGCGGTCGGCGGCGGTCAGCGCCTCGGCGTTCTGCACGCGGCCCACCGTACGTGGAGAGGTGGCGGTCCTCAGGTCGTGGCGTCGGTGCGGGGGCGGGGCCCGCGGGCGTCAGCGCGGTGCGCGGCGCCACACGGCGCGCGGGGTGACGTGCATCGCGGCCGCGAGCAGCCGCAGCGGGCCGGGCACCCACACGACGTCGCGCCGGGCGGTCAGGCCCGCGACCACGGCGTCGGCGACCTGCGACGGCGTGCTGCTCAGCGGCGCAGGGGACATGCCGGTCGTCATGCGGCCGACCACGAAGCCGGGGCGGACCAGCAGCAGGTGCACTCCGCTGCCCGCGAGCGCGTCGGCGAGGCCGCCGGCGAACCCGTCGAGCCCGGCCTTCGCGGAGCCGTAGACGTAGTTCGCGCGGCGCACGCGGGCCCCGGCGATCGAGGAGAACACGACGATCCGGCCGGCCCGGCGGGCCCGCAGGAGCGTGGCCAGGTGCGTGAGCACGCTGACCTGGGCGACGAAGTCGGTGTGCACGACCGCGACGGCGTGAGCGGCGTCCACCTCGGCGCGCGCCTGGTCGCCGAGGACCCCGAACGCGAGCACGGCGTCGAGGGCGCCGTGGCGGGCGACGACGTCGGCCAGGAAGGGGCCGTGGCTCGCCACGTCGTCCGCGTCGAACTCGGCGACCTCGACGTCGAGGGCGCCCGCCGCCCGCAGGCGCGCCACCTCTCCCGCGAGGTCGCTGCTGCGCCGCGCGGCCAGGACGACGTGCGGTGCGCCCGCCCGGACCAGCCGCTCGGCGACCTCGAGCCCGATCTCGCTGCGGCCCCCCAGGAGCAGGACGGTCGGGGGGCCCGCGGGTCGCGGGTCGCTGGTGGGAGAGGTCGACGGCACGGCGGACAGCAGACCACGCCACCCCGCGGGCGGGCGACCGCCCTCAGCGCGGCTCGAGCCGTCCGGTCAGGTGCAGCCGGGCGCCGTCGCGGCTGCGCACGGCGGTGCTCCAGCCCCGCCGGCCGTCGACCTCCTGCTCGCGCACGACGTGCCGCACCGTCGAGGGCAGCAGCACGGGCGCGGCGAACTCCACGGCGAAGCGGGCGGCCGGCGCCGGCCGCCCCCCGAGCGAGGCGAGGCTGTGCGACGCCGTCCACACGCCGTGCGCCAGGGCCCGGCGGAACCCCAGGGCCCGGGCCGAGAGCGCGGACAGGTGCAGCGGGTTGACGTCGCCGCTGACCTCCGCGAACCGCCGGCCGAGGTCGGCCGGCAACCGCCACAGCGCGCCCGCGCCCTCGGGGGCGGGCAGCGGCGCCGGGG
>NZ_JAAALN010000110.1 GCF_009906795.1 Kineococcus siccus | reverse complement strand
TCGCCGCGGCGCGGGTGCTCTGCGAGGCCACGAGCCCCGCGGCGACGGTCTTCGACGGGACCCGGCCGGACGCGACCCGCACCTGGAACCCGGCGGCCTCCAGCGCCGCCCGGGCCGAGCCGACGCTGCGGCCCACGACGCTGGGCACGCGGACCCGGCCGTCGACGGTGGTCGTGGTCAGCCCGGCCTGGCTGCCCGGCGTGAAGTTCGCCCGCGGCAGGTTCATCGCCGCCGACGCCGGCCCGATGGTGTTCGCCCAGATCGGGCCGGCGATGGTCGCGCCGAAGACGCGGGAGTAGCGGCGGCCGTTGATCCGCTCGCGGTTCAGGGACTTCACGTTCGCGGCGTGCCCGACCCAGACCGCCGAGGCGAGCTGCGGCGTGTAGGCCGCGAACCACGTGTCCTTGCTCTGGTTCGTGGTGCCGGTCTTGCTCGCGACCGGCCGGTTGCCCAGCTTGCCGAGGCGCTTGACGCTCGCGGCCGTCCCGCTGTTCCAGCCGCCCTGCAGGGCGGTCGTGACGTTGCGGGCCACGTTGACGTCCAGGGCCTGCTGGCAGTTCGCCGACGGGATCGGCAGCGGCTTGCCCGACGTGTCGAGCACCTCGAGGATCGCCGTGGGCGTGCAGTACTTGCCGTCGGCCGCGAAGGCCGCGTACGCCCCGGCGACCGACAGCGGGGTCACGAGGTTGGTGCCCAGCGTCATCGAGGGCAGCCGGTCCAGGTTGCGCGTGGGCGGCCCGGTGGTGTCCTCCGGCGTCGCGGAACCCTTGTAGACGCCGAGCGACTGCGCGGTGTTCGCGATGTCGCAGAGGTCGAGCTGCTTCTCCATCGACATGTAGGCCGTGTTGACCGAGTTCGCCGTCGCGGAGCGCACGGACATCGCCCCGCCGCCGCCGCCCTCGGAGTTGCTGTACTGGTAGCGCCCGCCGCGCAGCTTCTCGCCGCACTTCGTGAACGCGCTGAACGGGTCGTTGCCCTGGTCGGGGGCGAGCACCGTGGAGTCCAGCGACTTGCCGGCCTTGAGCCACGTCGCGAGCGTGAACGCCTTGAACGTCGACCCCTGCTGGAACCCGTCGGTGCCGTTCATGTCGCGGCTGACGTTGTAGTTCTGCGTCGTGACGCCGGGCTGGTCGTCGTCGGGCGAGAACGTCGTGTCCTGCGCCATCGCGAGGATGCTGCCCGTACCGGGCTGGACGACGGACTGCGCGGACCGGGCGTCCTGCCCGGGGTTCACGCCCGCGTTGACGGCGTCCTGCGCGATCTGCTGGACGTTGCGGTCCAGGGTGGTCCGGATGACCAGCCCGCCACGCTTGAGCAGCTTCTGCCGGTCCTCGACCGTCTTGCCGAACGTCTGGTCGGTCTCCACCACGCGCGTGACGTAGTCGCAGAAGTAGGCGGCCGACCCGGCGGAGAGACAGCCCTGCCGGCTCAGCTGCGGCGCCAGGCCGATGGGCGCGGCGAGCGCGGCCTGCAGCGTCGGCTGGTCGATGACGCCCAGCTCGCCCATCCGGTTCAGCACGACGTTGCGGCGCGCCACGGCGGCGTCCGGCTTGCGCAGCGGGTTGTACGCCGCGGGGTTCTGCACCAGGCCGGCGAGCATCGCGGCCTCGGGCAGCGTGAGGTCCCTCGCGCTCTTGGAGAAGTACAGCTGCGAGGCGGCCTCGATGCCGTAGACGTTGTTGTAGAAGTAGGCGATGTTGAGGTAGCCGGCGAGGATCTCGTCCTTCGACATCGTCTTCTCGACGCCGACCGCCAGCTTCATCTCGCGCAGCTTGCGGGCGTAGCCGTCGATGCCCTCCGCCGTCACGGCCTGCTTGGCGGCCTCGGCGTCGCCCGCCGCGACGGCCTGCTCGACGAGGACGTTCTTGACGTACTGCTGGGTCAGCGTCGAGGCGCCCTGGGTCCCGTCGCCGCCGCTGGCGTTGTTGACCAGGGCACGCCCGATGCCCCGCACGTCGACCGGGCCGTGCTCGTAGAAGCGCGAGTCCTCGATGGCCACGATGGCCTGCTTCATGACCGGCGCGATGTCGTCGAAGCCGACGACCGAGCGGTTCTGGTCGTACACGCGGGCCATGACGCTGCCGTCGGCGTACTGGATCGTCGTGGCCTCGGACAGCGAGTCGTCGCCCAGGTCGGAGGGGAGCTCGTTGAAGACCTCGACCCCGCCGCGCGTCGCGGCCCCGGAGGCGGCGACACCCGGCATGGCCAGCCCCGCGGCGAGGACGCCTCCCGCGGCGCTGACGGCGACGAAGGCGCCGAGCAGCCGGACGACAGGGCGGTGCACCGCGCGTTGGGCCATGGGGAGAGGGTAGTCAACGCCCGGGCGGGCTCGCCCCCGCGAGCGGGCCTCCCCCGACCCTCCGCACGATCGTGACCGGATCGCGACACCCGAGCACGGGCGGTGAGGGGAGGTTCGGCCGACCGGGTGAGGGACTAGTCACTGATGACTATCCAGAGTCCTCACATCAGGCTCTAGGGGTTCTCCAGAACCGACCCTACGCTGCAAGAGGCACCCGTTGCGGGTGATCGAGGAAGTTCACAGGGAACGCCTGAACCTGGGGGGAACCGGCTGCGGAAGACCGCGGCGGTCCAGGACGGCGTTGACGGGAGGGGCCGTCGATGGTCTGGACACTGGAGTGGGCGAGTCGGGGCGCGTGCAAGTCGGCCTCGGCCGACGAGCTGTTCGTGCAGGGGTCCGCGCAGAACCGCGCGAAGGCGATCTGCGGAGGCTGCACCGTGCGGACCGAGTGCCTCGCGGACGCGCTCGACAGCCGCATCGAGTTCGGCGTCTGGGGCGGGATGACCGAGCGTGAGCGCCGGGCCCTGCTGAAGCGGCGCCCCAACGTGCAGTCCTGGCGCCGCCTGCTGGAGACCGCGCGCGACAACCACCTGGCGACGCTGCCGGGCAGCGTCACCGCGGAGCAGCCGGCCGTGGCCGTCGAGCTGCCGGCGCAGGGCGCTCCGGTCGCGGAGCTCACGCGCGCCGTCTGATCCGCCCCCACCGCCCGCGTCGGAGGCGGCCACTACGGTGGCCGCCATGACGACGTGGGAGTACGCGACGGTTCCGCTCATCGTGCACGCGACCAAGCAGATCCTGGACCAGTGGGGCTCCGACGGGTGGGAGCTCGTCCAGGTCGTGCCGGGGCCCGAGGGCAACGGCATCGTGGCCTACCTCAAGCGCCCGAAGCCGTGAGCCTGAGCGCCCGGCTCGCCGAGCTCGGGCTGGAGCTGCCCGCCGTGCCCGCCCCGCTGGCCTCCTACGTGCCCGCGCTGCGCCACGGCGACCTCGTCCACACCTCGGGCCAGCTGCCCTTCGTGGACGGCGTGCTGCCGGCGACCGGCAAGGTGGGCACCGGGCCGGGTCTCGTGGACCCGGCCGAGGCCGCCGCCCTGGCGCGCCGGTGCGCGATGAACGCCGTGGCCGCCGCGGCCGCCGCGGTGGGCGGACCCGACGAGCTCCTCGGGGTGCTGAAGGTGACGGGGTTCGTGGCCAGCGACCCGGCGTTCACGGGTCAGCCCGCGGTCGTCAACGGCGCGAGCGAGCTGCTCGGCGAGCTCTTCGGCGACGCGGGCCGGCACGCCCGCAGCGCCGTCGGGGTGGCCGTGCTGCCGATGGACTCCCCCGTCGAGGTCGAGGTCGTCCTCCGGGTGCGCTGACGCCGTGGCCGGGTGGGCCGGGGGTCCGGTCACCGCGCGGGCCGCGTGCGTGCTCGCGCCCAACGCGGGCCCGATGACCCTGGAGGGCACCAACACCTGGCTGCTCGCGGAGCCGGGGGCCCGCACGGCGGTCGTCGTCGACCCCGGGGAGGACGACCCGGGTCACCGCGCCGCCGTGCTGACCGAGCTCGCCCGGCGGGGCCTCGCGTGCGCGCTCGTCGTCGTCACCCACCACCACCCCGACCACGCGGCCGGCCTGGCGGCGTTCGCGGCCGCCGCCGGCTCCCCCGCGGTGCTCCGGGCCGATCCAGCCGACCCGGCCCGGGCCCTGGACGGGCGCGGCCTCGACGGGCGGGACCTCGACGTGGACGGCCTGCGGCTGCGCGTCCTGCACACGCCCGGCCACACCGCCGACTCGCTGTGTCTCCAGCTGCCCGCCGACGAGGCCCTGCTCACGGGGGACACCCTGCTGGGCCGCGGCAGCACGGTCGTCGGTCACGCCGACGGGGACGTGGGCGCCTACCTCGCCTCGCTGCGGCGGCTCCTGGCGCTGCCCGCGCCGGCCGTGCTGCTGCCGGGCCACGGGCCTGCGCGCACCGACGCCCAGGCGGCGCTGCGGACGCAGCTCGACCACCGGCTCGCGCGGCTCGAGCAGGTGCGGGCGGCCCTCGCCGCAGGCGCCGGGACGGTCGAGGAGGTCGTGCGCGCGGTCCACGGCGACCTCGACGAACGGCTGGTCGGCGCCGCGACGAGCTCGGTGCGGGCCCAGCTCGACCACCTGGGCGCGGACCCGCCCGGCTGAGGCGGGTCCGCAGGTGGCTCAGCGGGCCCGGCGCGTCAGCCGGTCGATGTCGTGCAGGACGACGGCCCGGGCCTCCAGGCGCAGCCAGCCGCGCGAGGCGAAGTCCGCGAGCGCCTTGTTGACGGTCTCGCGCGACGCCCCGACGAGTTGGGCGAGCTCCTCCTGCGTGAGGTCGTGCGCGACCAGCAGCCCGTCCGCGATCGGCCGCCCGAAGCGCCGCGACAGGTCGAGCAGCGCCTTCGCCACCCGCCCCGGGACGTCGGTGAAGACGAGGTCCGCGAGCGCGACGTTGGTGCGGCGCAACCGCTGCGCCAGCGCCTGCAGCAGGTGCTTGGCGACCTCGGGCCGCCGCGTCAGCCAGCGCATCATGTCGTCGTGGTTCAGCGCGATCAGCGTCGCCTCGGACACGGCCCGGGCCGAGCTGGTGCGCGGTCCCGGGTCGAAGAGGGACAGCTCGCCGAACATCTCGCCCGGGCCGAGGACGGCGAGGAGGTTCTCCCGGCCGTCGGGCCAGCTGCGGACGAGCTTGATCTTGCCGGTGCGGATGACGTAGACGCGGTCGCCCGCCTCCCCCTCGCCGAACAGCTGCTCGCTGCGCTCGAGGTGGACGGCCTCCATCGACTCCAGCAGCTCCGCGGACGCCTCGTCGTCGAGGGCTGCGAAGAGGGGTGCGCGACGCACCACGTCGTGCAGCCGATCAGGGTCGAACCCCGCTGGCACCGCCGTGTTCTCGACCTGCCCGTGCTCCACCCGCCGAACCTCCTCGTGCCCACGCGACGCTGCTTGGACGGCCCGGTTCCCGGACGTCCCGCCTCAGTCTGCCGCACGGGCGATCTCCTGGCTCGGTGGTCGGGCCAGCTGGTCCCCGCGCCGCCGGTGGACCGTCAGGACGTCGGCGCGGCCGGCCCGGCGCCGAAGAGCAGGCCGCACCGCTCGGCGAGGACCTGGGCGGTGAGAGCGCGCTCGGCCGCGAGGGCGGTCGCGTAGACGCTCAGGCGGTGCTCGGCGCCCTGCAGGTCGGCGAGCTGCGACGGCGCCTCGGCGCGGGGCACGACCGGGAGCACGAGCGTGCGCAGCCCGCCCCCGGGTGCGGTCACGGCGAACGCGTCACCGACGACGGCGCCGAGGTGCTGCTCGAGGGGGCCGTCGTGCGCGGCGGCCTCCAGCGGCACCGCCAGCTCGTCCGGGGCGACGGTCCCGGCCACCAGCAGGTCGCGGCGCGCCCGCAGCAGCCGCTGCCAGTACCGCACGCGGCGCAGCTCCGCCTCGAGCAGGTCGTGACGCCGGCGCAGCGCGGGCAGCGGCAGCTCGTGCAGCTCGACGAGGACGTCGCCGGTCACCACGTCGTCCACGACACCCGCGCCACCGGCCCGGCCCACCGGTCCCTCGATCGCCTCCATGCCCAGCGTGTCGTCGCGCCCCGGGGAGGGCTTGACGGGCGGGCGTCCGACGTCACCCTCCCGGCGGTGGTGCGTCACCCCTTCGCCTGCCGCCGACGTCGGGACGTCCCCGTACGCTCGCCACCGTGAGGAGCAGACCGCCCGTCGACGCCACCGCGGAGACCCCCCTCGCGCGGACCCGCCGGGCCCGGCGCGTGCACCGGCTGCTCGCCGAGCGCTACCCCGACGCCCGCTGCGAGCTGGACTTCACGACCCCGCTGCAGCTCCTCGTCGCCACCGTGCTGTCCGCCCAGTGCACCGACCGCCGCGTCAACCAGGTCACGCCCGCGCTGTTCGCCCGCTACCCGACGGCGGCCGACCTCGCGGCCGCCGACCGCGCGGAGCTGGAGGCGCTCGTCCTGCCGACGGGGTTCTTCCGGGCGAAGGCCGACGCGCTGCTGCGCCTGTCCGCCCGGCTGGTCGAGGAGCACGACGGCCAGGTGCCGCCGCGGCTGACGGACCTCGTCGCGCTGCCCGGCGTCGGGCGCAAGACGGCCAACGTCGTGCTCACCGACGCCTTCGGGGTCCCCGGCCTGACCGTCGACACCCACGTGGGCCGGCTCTCCCGCCGCCTGGGCTTCACGACCCACGACGACCCCGTGAAGGTGGAGCAGGACCTCGCGGACCTGTTCCCCCGCAACGACTGGCGGCTGCTCAACCACCGGCTGATCTTCCACGGCCGGCGCACCTGCCACAGCCGCCGCCCGGCCTGCGGGGCGTGTCCCGTGAGCCGGCTCTGCCCGTCCTACGGGGCCGGCGAGACCGACCCCGCGAAGGCGGCGGCGCTCGTGCGGGAACCCGTCGCGGTGGTGGCGTGAGCGCTGGGAGCGCGGCGGTGCCGGCCTGGTTGCAGCCCCTCGCGGACGCCCTGCCGGGCGTCATGGCCGCGGACCTGGACTGGCGCGAGGACCGGCTGGCGGCGGTGGACGGGGCCCGGCCGGCGGCCGTCCTGGTCCTGTTCGCCGACGGACCCGCCGGGCCGGAGGTGCTGCTCACCGAGCGCGCGGGCACGCTGCGCCAGCACTCGGGGCAGGTCGCGTTCCCCGGCGGGCGCGGTGACGCGGGGGACGCGTCCCCGGCCGCGACGGCGCTGCGGGAGGCGGCCGAGGAGACGGGGCTCGACCCGGCCGGCGTCCTGGTGCTCGGGAGCCTGCCGCAGCTCCTGCTCGCCCACTCCCGGCACGCGGTGACGCCCGTCGTGGCGTACTGGTGGCGCCCCTCGGCGGTCGGCGTCGTCGACGCCGCGGAGGTCGCGCGCGTGGAGCGGGTGCCGCTCGCCGAGCTGCTGGCGGAGGGCAACCGCCGCCGGGTGCGCGCACCGGGCGGGTACAGCGGGCCGGCCTTCGCCGTCCGCGGCCTGCTGGTGTGGGGCTTCACGGCCGAGGTGCTGGTCCGGGTCCTCGCGCTGGGTGGGCTCGACGGTCGCGCGGGCGCCGGGGCAGGCACGGCGCTCAGCCTCGACGAGGCCCTCGCGTGGGCGGCGCGGCCGTGACCACCTCGCTCGTCCTCGACGTCCTCCTCGTCCTGCTGCTGCTCGCCCAGCTGGTCGCGGGCTACCGGGAAGGCCTGCTCGTGGGTCTGCTGAGCCTGGTCGGGCTCGTGGGCGGGGCCGTCCTCGGCATCACCGTGCTGCCCGGGGTCGTCGCGGACTGGTCCCCGGGTGTGCAGCGGACCCTCGTCGTGGTCGTCGGGACCATCGCGCTGGCGCTCGTCGGGCGGCTGCTGCTCGGGCTCGTCGGCCTTCGGGTCCGCCGGCGCGTGGCGTGGCGCCCGGCGCGCGCCGCCGACGCGCTCCTCGGGGCCGTCGCCGGCCTGGTCTCGACGCTGCTCGTGGTCTGGGTCGTGGCCGGCGCCGCCCGCGCCGCACCCGTCGCGAGCATCTCGACGGCGGTCACGGGCTCGACCGTCGTGCGCACCCTCGACCAGGTCGTCCCGCCCCAGACCAGCGGGGTGCTGCGCCGGTTCTGGGCGGCCGCGGAGGCCAGCGGGTTCCCGCGCGTGTTCGACGGCGTCGACCCCGAGCCCATCCGCGTCGTGCAGGCGCCGGCGTCGACGCTCCCCGACACGGCGGGGCTGCGGGCCGCTCAGCCCAGCATCGTCAAGGTCACGGGCGTCGCGACGAGCTGCGACCGGGGCCTGGAGGGCAGCGGCTTCGTCGTGCAGCGGCAGGGCGGCTCCGCGCGGGTCGTCACCAACGCGCACGTCGTCGCGGGCGTGGACGACCCGCTCGTGCAGCCGCAGGGCACGGGCCGGCGCTACCCCGCGACCGTCGTGGCGTACGACCCGGCGCTCGACCTCGCCGTGCTCGACGTCCCCGGCCTGGCCGCTCCCGCCCTGCCCCGGTCCTCCCTGCTCGAGGGCGGCGACCCGGCCGTCGTCGCGGGGTTCCCGCTGGACGGCCCGTACACGCTCGCCACGGCCCGGGTGCGCGCGGTGCTGAAGGCGCAGGGCCGCGACATCTACGACCGGGCCGTCGTGGTGCGCGACGTCTACTCCGTCTACACGACCGTCGAGCCCGGCAACTCCGGCGGCCCGCTGCTGACGGAGGACGGCGAGGTCGCGGGCGTCGTGTTCGCCCGCTCGCTCGACGACGTCTCCACCGGGTACGCGCTCACGCCCGACGAGCTGGACGACGTGCTCGCCACCGCGGGGACGAGCACCACCGCCGTGGACACCGGGGCCTGTGCAGCCGAGTGAGCCGGCGGGTCCGCCCCGAGGGACGGCTTCCGCGGGTCCGCGGAGGACAGCGCCGGCGCCGCAACCGATCGCCGCGGTCGTCCGGACCTTCCGGTGGTCCGACCACCCCGCGACCGTCGGGCTGTGGGAGCGCACCGGTCGCGACGCGGTCCCGGAGCGTGAGCTGCGGGCCGCCCTCGAGCACGGTCCCGAGCTGATGGTCGTCGCCGACCGGGCGGACACCGGGCTCGTCGGTGCCGTGCTCGGCACCTTCGACGGGCGCCGCGGCTGGATCCAGCGCCTGGCCGTCCTCCCGGAGCACCGCCGAGGCGGCGTGGCGAGCGCCCTGGTCGGCGAACTGGAGCAGCGCCTGGCCGCCCGCGGCGCACCTCGCGTCAACCTGCTCGTCCTCCCCGACAACCCTGAGGGGCTGCGGTTCTGGCAGCGCCGGGGCTACCTGCCCTGCCCCGACGTCCTGTGCACCAAGCCCCTGACCTGAGCCGCGAGGAGCGCCGTCAACCGCCGAGGCCCATCGCCTCCTGCACGGTGGCGAGCGTGCGGTCGGCCACCGCGTTGGCGTGCTCGTTGCCGGCCGCGAGGACCGCCCGCAGGTGCGCGTCGTCGCGGGCGAGCTCGCGGCGGCGACGGCGCAGCGGTCGCAGGTGCTCGTTGACCGCCTCGACGACCGTCGCCTTCAGCACCGCGGCTCCGCCGTCGCCGATCCGCTCCGCCACCGCCTCCGGTGAGGTGCCCGTGCAGAGGGCGGCGGTGAGCAGCAGGCTCGCGACCTCCGGCCGGTGGACCGGGTCGTAGGTGATGCGCCGGTCCGCGTCGGTCTTCGCCGACCGGTACAGCCGGGCCGTCTCGTCCTCGTCGGCGCGCAGCGCGACCGCGTTGCCCCGGCTCTTGCTCATCTTCTCGCCGTCGGTGCCCAGCAGCAGCGGCGCCGCGGACAGCAGCGCCTCGGGTTCCGCGAACACCTCGCGCCCCGCGCCGTAGCGCTCGTTGAACCGCCGGGCGATCGACCGGGTCAGCTCCAGGTGCGGCAGCTGGTCCTGCCCGACCGGCACGAGGTTCGCCCCGCAGAACAGGACGTCGGCGGCCTGGTGGACGGGGTAGGTCAGCAGCAGCCCGCTCGTCCCCCGCCTCGACGACGCCGCGGCCTCCGCCTTCACGGTCGGGTTGCGCTGCAGCTCCGCCACGGTGACCAGGCTGAGGAACGGCAGCATCAGCTGGTTCAGCGCGGGCACGGCGCTGTGCGTGAAGACGGTCGCGCCGGTGTCGTGCGCGCCGGGGCTCGTGCGGGGGACGAGGCCGGCCGCGAGGTGGTCGAGCAGGAGTTCCCGGACGTGGCCGCGGACGTCGCCCGCGACGTCCCGGTCGGTGATGACCTGGTAGTCGGCGATGACGACGAAGACCTCGACACCGGCTCGCTGCAGGCGCACGCGGTTGGCCAGGGTGCCGACGTAGTGCCCGAGGTGCAGGGGCCCGGTGGGCCGGTCCCCGGTCAGGACGCGGAAGGCGTGCGGGTCGGCGCCGATGCGCTGTTCCAGCGCGGCGCTGCGGCGCTGGGCGTCGACGACGGACGGGGTGGGGGTGGTGCGGGACACGGGAGCTCCTCGGTCGAGGGAGCCGCCCCCCGGGGGCCACCGGGCACCGCCGCCGTGCGCAGGGTCCGAGCCGCCGTGGGGCAGCTCGGACAGGATCCGGTCGCAGCCGCTACAGCGACTGCCACCGGGTGCACGGGATCGTCAGCACCCCGCCACCGTAGCCAGCGCAGCGGCGCAGGACCAGGGTTCCCCTCGCCCGGGGTTCCCGTCGGGACTCGTCCGGGTGGCCGGCGGAGGTTCCCCCGCTCAGGTCGCGGGCGATCACCCCGGAGGGGACAGTCGGTGCATCGCCCGGCACCCCGAGCTGCGGCGATCGACGTCAGAGGAGACTCCGTGTACCTGCACGTGCAGAAGCTCATCCACGAGATCGCCGCCGACGAGCCGGACCCCGCGGCCGCGAACGCCCTGCAGGAGGGCCTCGGCGGCCAGTTCGGCGAGATGCGCACGATGATGCAGTACCTGTTCCAGGCCATGAACTTCCGCGGGCCGGCCGCGAAGCCGTACAAGGACCTGCTGCAGGGCATCGGGACGGAGGAGATCAGCCACGTCGAGCTGATCGGCACCACCATCGCCCGCCTGCTCGACGGTTCGCCGCGCTACCAGGGCAAGGACTCCGACCCCCTGGACACGCCGGGGGCGGGCGGGGCGACCCCGCTGCAGTCCGCGCTCACCGAGGGGAACATCCACCACTACCTCGTCGGGGCGCAGGGCGCGCTGCCGGTGGACTCCGCCGGCAACCCGTGGAGCGGCAGCTACGTCTACAACTCCGGCAACCTCGTGCTGGACCTGCTCTACAACCTCATGCTGGAGTCCACCGGCCGGCTGCAGAAGTGCCGGATCTACGAGATGTCGTCGAACAAGACGCTGCGCTCGACCGTCAGCTACCTCATCGTGCGCGACCAGGCGCACGAGAACGGGTACGCCAAGGCGCTGGAGACCCTCGGGGTGGACTGGAAGAAGCTGCTGCCCATCCCCAGGACGAACGCGGAGAAGTTCCCCGAGGTCAAGGCCATGGTCGACCTGGGGTGGCAGTCGAAGCAGTACAGCTTCGACCTGACCGGGCTGAGCGAGGCGGCGAAGATCTACCGCGGCGCCTCGCCGTCGAAGGACGGCACCGACCTCGACGGGACCGAGCAGGCCCCCGAGGGTGCGCCCATGACGATCGCGGAGGAGCGCTACGAGGAGTTCGCCCCGGGCCTCGACCCCGAACTGATCGAGCTCATCCAGGCGACCGCGGACCTCGAGATGGCCGAGCCCGTCCTGACGTACGGACCGCTCGCGGCCGGGTGAGCGGGGGGCGGGTCAGAACCGGGCGAGCCAGGACAGCAGCAGGGCCGTGAACCGCTCGGGCGACTCCTCCGGCGCGTAGTGGCCCGCACCCGCGACCTCGAGCGCGCGGTGCGGGCCCGCGGCGAACACCTCGGCGGCCGCGAGCGCCCGCGCGCCCACCGTGGGGTCGAGCTCGCCGCGGACCTGCAGGACGGGGACGTCGACGGGCCGGCGCACGCTCGCCGCGAAGCGCCGGCCGTCGGGGCGGACCTGGGAGCGCGCGATCCAGCGGTGGTACTCCAGCGCGGAGTGCGCCACGAAGGGCACGCGGACCGCGTCGCGGTAGCGGGTCAGCTCCTCCTCGCCCGGCCACCCGGGACCGGCCGCGGCGCGCAGCACGCGCTCGACGCCGTCGCCGTGCACGAGCCGGCGCTCGGGCAGCACGGGGACCTGGCGGACGAGGGCGGCGGCGCTGGCGCGCAGCGGCCCGGTGCCGGTGCCGCGCCGGGCGCGGTCCGCGAGGACCTGGACGCTCAGGAGAGGGTGGGCGGCGCCCACGACGACGATGCCGCGGGTCTGCTCGGGGTGCAGCGACGGCAGCGCCCACGCCGTGCGCCCGGAGACGCCGTGCCCGACGACGACGGCGTCGCGCTCGCCCAGGGCCCGCACGAGGGCCGCGACGTCGGCCGCCGAGGTGGGGGTGTCGTAGCCGCGGGGCGGCTTGTCGCTCGCGCCGTAGCCGCGCAGGTCCATGGCGACGGCGCGGTAGCCCGCGCCGGCCAGGGCCACCAGCTGGTGCCGCCAGGCCCACCAGAACTGCGGGAAGGCGTGCAGCAGCAGGACCAGCGGCCCCTCACCCAGCTCGGCGACGTGGAACCGGGCGCCGTGCGCGGCGACGAGGCGGTGCCGCCAGGGGCCCTCGACGAGGACGGCGGAGACGTCGGTGGGACCGCTGGCCACGCCCCGCGTCCTCGCCGGCTGCCTGTCGGACCCGGTCCTCGCCGGGGTCAGCGCTTGGCGAGCGCGGCGGGGACCGTGCTCGGCTTGCCCGTCGCGCTGGCCTTGAGCACGGCGACGGTCTCCTTGGTGGTGCGGATGGTGCGCTCCGGCGGGCGGACCTTCTTCAGCGCCCCGAGGCCGACGACGGCCAGGGCACCGGCGACGGCGAGCATCGCGACGGCCACCACCAGGAAGGACAGCCAGACGGGCCAGCCGGCGCCCTCGTGCAGCGCGTAGGCGACGGTGACGCCCAGGAAGATGAAGGCGACGAAGCCGAAGACGCCGGCGACGGCGAACAGGCCGCCCCCGAGGGCCCCGCTCTTCACGTCGGCCGTGATCTCGGCCTTGGCCAGGGCGACCTCGTAGCGGACGAGCTCGGAGACGTCCTTGGTCGCGTCGGAGACGAGCTGGCCGATGCTGCGCTCCGGGGGGGTCACCGGGCGCTGGTACGTGGTCGACATCGCTACCTCCTCGTGCCGCCGCGGGCGGCGGTCGCCAGGCCGTCGGCGGTCTCGCACGCGGCAGGAGGAACCCTAGGGCCTCGCCGGGGGATCTCCAGTCGTGGACCGGACGGCGGCGGGCGGGCGGCGCGGGCCGGGTGCGTCGCCGCCGGCGGGGGGACCGACGGCGACGCGGTTGATCGCTCTCTCGCACAGGGGAACGAGCGCTGACCGTGATCGACCTTAGGGCTGCGGAGGCCGTCTGCGTGAGCGTTCCACCGAGGTTGATCGCGGAGGCGCCGGATCCTCCACCGAACGGGTCAACGCACTGTCGACCAGTCGTCGACACACCGTCGAGATCGGGCCCGCAGACGCCGCCGCCGGCGTCAGCGCACGGGCCGCCAGCGGGTCACCAGCGCGCGGTGGTCGCTGCCGCGGAGGTCCTCGACGCGCGAGCCGACGGCCCGCCACGCGTCCCCGTCGGCGAGCGCGTGGTCGATGGTCGTGCCGAGGAGCGCGGGCACCCGGGCCGGCCAGGTCCCGCGCGCGCCCGTGCCCGTCTGCTGCCCGGCGTCGACGCACGAGCCCGGCAGGTGCAGCCCCGGGTGGTCGAGCGTCGCGTTCAGGTCGCCCGCGAGCAACGCGCCCGGCGTCGCGGCGCACCAGGCGGCCACGGCCGCGGTCTCGCGCCGCCAGTCCGCCAGCCGGGCGGTCACGGGGGCCGCGGTGTGCGCCGCGGCCAGGACCGGGCCGCGACCGGAGACGGGGGCGGCGGTCACGACCGCCTTGTAGCCGTCGGCGAGCTCGCCCGTCGTCCGGTACTCGCCGAGCGCCTCGCTGACGAGCAGCGCCGTGCCGTAGCGGCCCTGGCCGTCGCCCCCGTCGACGGCGAAGAAGACCTGCATGCGCGGGCCGCCGGTGGCGAGGATGCGCGCGGCGACGTCGTCGGCGAAGGGCTGCGTGGCCTCGGGCAGGGAGACGGCGTCGGCGCCGTCGCGCACGGCGATCTCCGCGACGGCCGCGGGGTCGGCCGCGGCGACGAAGACGTTGGCGGCCACGACGGTCACGTCGCCCGGGGCGGGCGGCGGCAGCGCACCGGGCCCGACGCCGCGGGCGAGGGTGAGCACCAGGGACGCGCCGGCCGCGACCGCGAGCACGACGGCCGCGGGCCGCACCGCGCGCCGGCGGCGCCCCACGAGCCCGGCGACGCCCGCGAGCGCGGCGGTCCCGAGCGCCGCGGGCACCCGGAACGAGACCGACCAGACGAACGGCCGCTGCCCCGCGAGGTCCACCCACTGCGGCGCCGTCAGCAGCACGGCGCCGCACGCCACGACCCCGCCCACCACGAGGCGGGTCGCCAGCGCCGCGGTCAGGGG
>NZ_JAAALN010000010.1 GCF_009906795.1 Kineococcus siccus | reverse complement strand
GCCACCGAGAGGACGAACCATGGCGGCTTCCGTCGAGGAGCGCCCCCGCACCTACCGCCCACCGCGGCAGCTCGGCGGCCGCGGGCCGCTGACCCGCTCGCAGCGCCGGCTGGCGGCCGCGGCGTGCTTCACCGCACCCGCGCTCGTCGTCCTGCTGACCTTCGTCGGCTGGCCCATGGTGTCGGCGCTGCGCACGTCGCTGTACGAGTCCAGCGGGTTCGGGGCCGAGACCTTCGTGGGGCTGCAGAACTACGTCACGGTCTTCACCGACCCGACGCTGCTGCGGGCCATGGCGAACACCGCGCTGTACGCGGTGCTGTTCACGCCGCTGTCCATCGGCCTCGCCCTGGCGCTGGCCCTGCTCGTCAACGACCCGCGGCTGCCGCTGCGGGGGTTGTTCCGGACGGCGCTGTTCCTGCCGTTCATCGTCTCCCTCGCCGTGGCGGCCCTGGCCTGGCAGTACCTGATCGACCCGCAGGTGGGGCTGCTGAACCACTGGCTGAGCGGCCTCGGGATCCAGCTCGGCGACGTCCTGGAGGACCCGACGCTGGCGATGCCGGCCGTCGTGCTCGTGGCGGTGTGGAAGAGCTTCGGCTTCTACATGGTCGTGTTCGTCGCGGGGCTGCAGGACGTCCCCGAGAGCCTGTACGAGGCGGCCCGGATGGACGGGGCCGGGCCGCTCGGCCGCTTCCGCCACGTCACGCTGCCGCTGCTGAGCAGCACGACGACGTTCGTGGTGGTCTTCGCCCTCATCGCGGCGCTGCAGGCCTTCGACCAGATCTACGTCCTCACCCAGGGCGGCCCCTACGGCGCCACCGACACCGTGGTGACCCAGATCTACGAGACCGGGTTCCAGGAGCTGGACCTGGGCATCGCCTCGGCGCTGTCCTACGTCCTGCTCGTCGCGACGCTGCTGCTGAGCCTGGTGCAGTTCCTCGTCGCGGCCCGGCGCGAGAAGGACCTCGGCGCATGACCCGGGCCCTGGCCGCCCGCGGGCTGCTGTTCACCGTCGTCGCGGTCGGCACCCTGGTGCTGCTGCTGCCGTTCCTCATCATCGTCTTCACGGCGTTCAAGCCCGTGAGCGAGGTGAACGCCTTCCCGCCGACGCTCCTGCCCTCCAGCTGGACGCTGGAGAACTTCCGCGTCATCTTCGACGAGCTGCCGTTCGCCCGGCTCGTCGCCAACAGCTTCGCCTTCGCGGGCGGCGTCACCGTCTGCGCCCTCGTGTTCGACTCCCTCGCCGCCTACGCCCTGGCCCGCATCGACTTCACGGGGTCCCGGCTGCTGCTCGTCTGCATCATCGCGAGTCTGATGATCCCGTTCCAGGCGACCCTGGTGCCGATCTACCAGCTGGTCAGCGACCTGGGCTGGGTGAACACCTTCGCCGCCCTCATCGTCCCGCGGGCGGCGGACGCGTTCGGCATCTTCTTCCTCCGCCAGTTCTTCCTCGCCCTGCCCCGCGACCTCGACAACGCGGCCCGCATCGACGGGGCGTCGGAGTGGCGCATCTACCGCAGCGTCGTCCTGCCCAACGCGGTGCCGGCGCTGCTCACCCTCGGGGTGTTCACGTTCGTCAACAACTGGAACGACCTGCTCTGGCCGCTGGTGTTCTCCACCCGCGGCGACACCGGCACCATCACGTCGGGGCTGACCCTGCTCACCGGCCCCAGCGGCATCGTCCCCTACGGCGTGATGATGGCCGGCTCGCTCGTCGCGCTGGCGCCCCTGGCGGTCCTGTTCCTGCTCGTGCAGCGCCGGTTCGTCGCGAGCGTCGCCACCTCGGGGCTCAAGTGACCCCCCCACCCCGGAAGGAGCGCGATCCCATGCGCTGGCACGAGGACGGGCGACTGCACTTCGCCCTCGGCATCGAGGACACGTTCGTGCCCCAGGAGGCGGCCGGCGAGCGGGCCGTCGACGAGTACGAGCTCACGGAGCACTACGCGCACGTCGCGAGCGACCTCGGCCTGGCCCAGCAGGCCGGCGCGGACCTGCTGCGCTGGGGGATCCCGTGGCACCGGGTGAACCCCGGGCCGGAGGAGTGGGACTGGGCCTGGGTCGACCAGGCGATGGCCCGCTTCGCCGACCTCGGCCTCGAACCCGTGGTCGACCTGCTGCACTACGGCACCCCGCTGTGGCTGGACGAGCAGTTCGCCAACCCGGACTTCCCGCGCCGGTTCGCGGCGTACGCGGAGCGCGTGGCCGACCGCTACGGCCACGTGGCGACCAGCTACACCCCCGTCAACGAGCCGATGATCCACGCCCAGTTCAGCGGCGAGTACGGCTACTGGCCCCCGTACCTGCGGGGCCGCGGTGGTCTCCTGCAGATCGCGGCCGCCCTCGCCGACGCGTCCGCCCAGGCGCAGCGGCGCATCGCGGGCGTGCTCGGCGACGCCGCGGTGTTCGTGCACGTCGACGCGGGCTTCCGCTACGCGGGCGACGTCGACGCCCCCGAGCACGCCGGGCACGTCCGGGCCCTGCTGGAGCAGCGCTACCTCGTCGAGGACCTCCTCACGGGGCGGGTCGGCCCCGAGCACCCGCTGCACGCCGACCTGCTGGGCGCGGGCGTCGGGCCCGCGCTGCTGGAGCAGCTCCGGGCGGAGCCGGCGCCCCCGACGGTCATGGGCGTCAACTACTACCCGCTGCACAGCACGGAGGTGTTCGAGCGCGGCGTGCACCACCGGGGCGGGTTCGCCGACCCGCGCCCGACGCGCGACGACGGCGTGCTCGGCCTGCGCGAGGTGCTCACGGCCTACGAGGACCGCTACGACGTCCCGGTCATGCTCACCGAGACCTGCGTGACCGCCTCGGCGGAGGAGCGCATCCGCTGGCTGCGGGACTCGGTCGCCGAGCTGCACGCGCTGCGGGCGGAGGGTCGCCGCGTCCTGGGCTACACGTGGTGGCCGCTGTTCGACATGTACGAGTGGACCTACCGGCACAGCACCCGCCCGCGCCGCGACCACCTGCTGACGATGGGGCTCTACGACCTGGTCGAGACGTCGTCCGGCCTGGCGCGCGTGCGCAACCCGGTCGAGGAGGAGTTCCGGCGCCTCGCCGCCGAGGCCCTCGCGCTCGCCCCCGGTGGTGCGGCGGTGGTGAGCTGACGACGGCGCCGTCCCGGGCGGAGGCCGCCGTTACGCTGCGGGGCACGAGGCGAGCCCGAGCCCGGCGGAAGGAACGCACGTGCCCGTGACGCTGCACGACGTCGCCCAGGCCGCGGGCGTCTCCATCAAGACCGTCTCGAACGTCGTGCGCGGGCAGGGCAGCTTCAGCGACGCGACGCGGGCGCGGGTCGACGCGGCGATCGAGGAGCTGGGCTACCGCCCGAACCTCGCGGCGCGCGGCCTGCGCAGCGGGCGGCTCGGGGTCATCAGCCTCATCGTCCCCGACATCCGCAACCCCTACTTCGCGGAGCTCGCCGACGCCGTGATGACGGCGGCGGCGGCCCACGACCTGCTCGTGCTCCTCGAGCAGTCGCGGGGTGACCGCGACGTGGAGCTGGAGCTGCTGCGCGGCAACCGGACCCAGATGGTCGACGGCATCCTGTTCAGCGTGCTGGGCCTCGTCGACGGCGGGCCCGAGCTGCCGGAGGGCATCCCGAACCCCGTGGTCGTCCTCGGCGAACCCGTCCCGGGCTGGGCGACCGACCACGTGACGATGCGCAACGCCGAGGGGGCGCAGGCCGCCGTCCGGCACCTGCTCGACGACGGGCGCACGCGCATCGCCGCGCTCGGCGCCCTGCACGGGCGGCGGACCGGCACCGCGGCGCTGCGGCTCGCGGGGTACCGGCAGGCGCTGGCCGACGCCGGCATCGGCTACGACCCCGCCCTCGTCGTCGACGTGGGGGTCTGGAGCCGGTCCGCGGGGGCCGAGGGGACGCGCCGGCTCGTCCGGGCCGGGGACTTCGACGGCCTACTGGCCTTCAACGACGCCATGGCGCTCGGCGCCATGCGCGTGCTCGAGGACTCCGGCCGCAAGGTCCCCGCCGACGTCGCGGTCGTCGGCTTCGACGACATCGACGAGACGCGCTACAGCGTCCCGGCGCTGTCGACGGTGAAGCCGGCGCTGGAGGACATCGCCGCCACGGCCGTCGCCTACCTCATCGACCGGATCGGGCGGGCCGACGCCGGCCCCCCGCGCGCCCACCGGGCCGGCGTGGAGCTGCTGGTGCGGGAGAGCTCGAGCGCGCTCAGTCGCCGGTGACGCGGCCCGCGAGGCGGCCGTGCAGGTCGGCCGTGGCGGCGTTCATCCCGACGATCTCCACGCGTGTGCGCCGGGCCGCGTACTTCGTCGTGACCGCGTCGAGCGCCGCGACGGACGAGGCGTCCCAGACGTGGGCGCGCGAGACGTCGATGACGACGTGCGCGGGGTCCTGCGGGTAGTCGAACTGCGTGACGAGGTCGCCCGAGGACGCGAAGAACAGCTGCCCCTCGACCCGGTAGGTGGTGCACCGGCCGTCCGCGGCCGGCTCGCGCGTGACGGTGACGAGGTGGGCCACGCGCCGCGCGAACAGGACGCACGCGAGCAGGGTCCCCGCGATCACCCCGTAGGCCAGGTTCCCGGTCAGCAGGACCACGACCACCGTCAGCAGCATGACCGACGTCTCGCTGCGCGGCATGGCCTTCAGCGTCGCGGGCCGGACGCTGTGCCAGTCGAAGGCGCCGTAGCAGACGATGAACATGACGGCGACGAGGGCCGCCATCGGGATGCGCGCGACGACGTCGCCGAAGCCCACCGTGAGCACGAGCAGGAACGCCCCCGCGAGGAAGGTCGACAGCCGCGTGCGGGCGCCGGACACCTTCACGTTGATCATGGTCTGGCCGATGACGGCGCAGCCGCCCATGCCGCCGAAGAGGCCGGTGGCGATCTGCGCGGTGCCCTGCCCGACGGCCTCGCGCGTCGCCGACGACCGCGTGTCGGTGATCTCGTCGACGAGCTTGGCGGTCAGCAGCGACTCCATGAGGCCGACGAGCGCCACGCCCACGGAGTACGGGGCGATGACCCGCAGCGTCTCCAGGGTCAGCGGGACCTCGGGCAGCCCGAGGGTGGGCAGGGTCCGGGGCAGCGCGCCCTCGTCCCCCACGGTCGGGACGGCGATCCCTGCGGCGACCGTGAGGACGGTCAGCGCCGTGACGGTGATGAGCGGCGCGGGCACGGCCCGCACCAGGCGGGGCAGGACGACCAGCAGCACGAGCCCCAGTGCGAGCAGGGCGTAGACCGTCCACGGCACCCCGCGCAGGTTGGGCAGCTGGGCCAGGAAGATCGAGATGGCGAGGGCGTTGACGAAGCCGACCATGACGCTGCGCGGGACGAAGCGCATCAGCCGCGGCGCGCCGAGCAGGCCCAGCGCGATCTGCAGGAGCCCCGCCAGCAGGACCGCCGCGACGAGGTGCCCCACCCCGTGGGACAGCGACAGCGGGGCCACCACGAGGGCGACGGCGCCCGTGGCGGCGGAGATCATGGCGGGCCGGCCGCCGACGACGGACGTCGTGACGCCCATGACGACGGAGGAGACGAGGCCCACGCGCGGGTCGACGCCCGCGATGATCGAGAAGGAGATCGCCTCCGGCACGAGCGCCAGCGCGACGACGAGCCCGGCCAGGACCTCGGTGCGCAGGACGGCGGGCGACGCCAGCGCCGCCGGCCGTCGGAGGGCGGCGGTCGGGAGGGTCACTGGGCAACCCTAACCCTGCGTCAGAGTCGGCCCGGGTCGTCGCCCGCCCGGTCGTCCGGGGTCAGCGCGGCTTGCCGAGCCGCCGTCGCGCGTCGGCGATCTTCTGGCGCGTCGCCGGGTCCTTCGCCATGGCCTGGGCGCGCCGGGTCGCCTCGCTCGTCAGGCGCTTGCCCTCGGGCGTGGAGAGGAACCTGGTCACCTTGCTGAACAACCCTGCCACTGCGGCCTCCTCGGTGCGTGCTCGCGGGGCGCCCTCGCACGCGGCGCCCCGCGGCCACGGTAGGTCACCCGGCGCGGCGCAGCACCACCGCGACGTCGGTCACGGTGAAGAGGAACTCCCCGGCCCGCGCGGACCGGCGCAGCCCCTCGACCCAGCCCGCCGCGCGGGCCGCGAGCACGGGGTCGTCGCCGGCGGCCGCGAGGATGCCGGTCGCCACCTTCCACGCCACGGAGCCCTCGTCGAAGCGGCGGTGCGGGTCGGCCCACGAGTGCACGGACTCCACCGCGAAGGGGCTGCGCGCGGCGATCCGCAGCAGCTTGCGGCCCGCGAACCCGTCGACCTCGGCGTCGCGCACGGGCACGTGCGCGACGAAGCGGTCCAGCAGGGTGCGCGTGAGGGCGTCGTCGTCGCTCGTGAACAGGGCCGTGTCCCAGTCGGAGTGGGCCAGCACCGCCACCCCGCCCGGGCGCAGCACGCGGTGGACCTCGGCCAGGTGCGCGTCGACGTCGCGCAGGTGCTCGACGACGTTGAGCGAGACGGCCAGGTCGGCCTCTGCGTCGGGCAGGGGCAGCGCCTCGAGGCCCGCGATGTGCGAACGCACGCGCGGGTCGAGCAGGAGGTCGTCGTCGAGGGTCGCACCGACGTCGACGGCGTGGACCAGGCGGGGGTCCGAGGCCAGCAGGGCGCGCGTCGTGCGCCCCGTGCCGCAGCCGAGGTCCACGCCGACGGCCCCCGGGAAGGGCTGGGCGAGCGCCGCCACGTTCTCGAACCGTCCCACGCCCCAACCCTACGGAGGCCTGCGAGAGGCCGCGGCCACGGGTCGGCCGGGTGGCGGATCGTCCGTTGACTGCACTGCGTGAGGCGGTCGTTCCGGTGCGTGGCGAGGGGGGTCCGGCCGGGAGCCTCGGTTGCGCCTGCGGGGTGAAGTTCACGCTCCGTGTTCGATGGCCTGTAGTAGCCTCGCACAGCACCGAAACAGGGACCGGTGGCGCTGATTCGTGGGGGGTCGTGCGCCATCGCCGCCCGTCCCTGCGGCACCACCCCCACTCCGCGATGTCACGTCCGAGTGAGGGAAACCGACAGATGAGCGCCACCGACAGCGCGCCGACGCCCGTGTCCGAGATCCCCGTGGTCATCCTCTGCGGAGGCATGGGGACCCGGCTGCGCGAAGCCAGCGAGAAGCTGCCCAAGCCGCTGGTGGACATCGGCGGCCGGCCCATCCTCTGGCACATCATGAAGCTCTACAGCCAGCACGGCTTCCGGAAGTTCGTCCTGTGCCTGGGCTACAAGAGCGACCTGATCAAGCGCTACTTCCTCGACTACCGGATCAACGCCGGGGACTTCACGCTCAACCTCTCCTCGCACGAGGTGCCGACCTTCCACACCTCCGGGGTGCAGGAGGACTGGGACATCACCTTCGTCGAGACCGGGCTGACCACGGCGACCGCCGGCCGCATCAAGCGCGTCGCGCAGCACCTGGACGCCGACCGGTTCGTCCTGACCTACGGCGACGGCATCGGCGACGTCGACATCACCAAGACCCTCGCCGACCACGAGGCGGGCGGCCGGATGGCCACCGTCACGGCCGTGCACCCCTCGAGCCGGTACGGCGAGATGCACGTCTCGGGCGACGCGGTCGTGGAGTTCAACGAGAAGCCGACCCTGGCCGACGGCTGGGTCAACGGCGGGTTCTTCGTCTTCCAGCGCGAGTTCGTCGACAAGTACCTGGGCGACGACCCGGACGTCATGCTCGAGTCGGCCCCGCTGCAGAGCGTGGCCCGCGACGGCGAGCTGACGCTCTCGGCCCACGAGGGCTACTGGCTGGGCATGGACACCTTCCGCGACTGGACCGAGCTCAACAAGCTCTGGGACTCCGGCAAGGCGCCCTGGAAGACGTGGGAGGACTGACCCCCACCGGCGAGGGCAGCACAGCGAGCACCCGACGACCGGCGCCGCCGGACCAGCACCCGACAAGGGAGAACACATGAAGATCGTCGTGACCGGCACCGAGGGCTACCTCGGCTGCCTCCTGGCCCCGACGCTGCTCGACGCCGGCCACGAGGTCACGGGCATCGACACGGGGTACTACAAGAACGGCTGGCTCTACAACGGCGTCAGCGCGTCCGTGCAGACCCTGGCGAAGGACATCCGCGAGGTCACCGAGGCCGACCTCGCGGGGGCGGACGCCGTGGTGCACATGGCGGAGCTGTCCAACGACCCGCTGGGCGAGCTCATCCCCGACGTGACGTTCACGGTGAACCACAAGGGCTCCGTGCGCCTGGCCGAGGTCGCCAAGCGCGCCGGCGTCTCGCGCTTCGTCTACATGAGCAGCTGCTCCGTGTACGGCGTGGCCGACGACACGGTCGACGAGAACTCGCCCGTGAACCCGCAGACCGCCTACGCCGAGTGCAAGGCGCTCGTGGAGCGCGACGTCGCCCCGCTGGCCGACGACTCCTTCTCCCCGACGTTCATGCGCAACGCGACCGCCTACGGCGCCTCGCCGCGCCAGCGCTTCGACATCGTGCTGAACAACCTGGCGGGCCTGGCCTACACGACCGGCAGGATCGCGATGACCTCCGACGGCTCGCCCTGGCGGCCGCTCGTGCACGGCCTCGACATCGCCAAGGCCATCCGGGCCGTGCTCGACGCGCCGCGCGAGACCGTCCACAACCAGGTCTTCAACGTGGGCGACTCGAAGCAGAACTACCGCGTGCGCGAGATCGCCGAGGCCGTCGGGCGCGCGCTGCCCGGCTGCGAGGTCACGTTCGGCCAGAGCAACGGCGACAACCGCAGCTACCTCGTGAACTTCGACAAGATCCACGCCACGCTGCCCGGCTTCTCGTGCGACTGGGACGCCGACAAGGGCGCCGCCCAGCTCATCGAGGTCTTCAAGGCCATCGACCTCGACGAGGCGACGTTCACGGGCCGCGGGCACACCCGCCTCAAGCAGCTGGAGCACCTCATCAAGACGCAGCAGCTGGACAAGGACCTGTTCTGGAGCGCCCGGTGAAGATCAGCACCACCGCCCTCGAGGGCGTCGCGATCATCGACCTGGAACTGCGCAGCGACGACCGCGGGTTCTTCGCGCGGTCCTTCGACCGCCAGTCCTTCGTCGACGCGGGTCTCGTCCCGGCCGTCGAGCAGTGCAACGTGTCCTTCAACCACCACGCGGGCACGCTGCGCGGCATGCACACGCAGGTCGACCCGGCACCCGAGGCGAAGCTGGTGCGCTGCACCGCCGGTGCCATCCAGGACATCATCGTGGACCTGCGGCCCGGGTCGCCGACCCGGTTCCAGCACGTCGCGGTCGAGCTGACCGCCGAGAACCGCCGCGCCCTGTACGTGCCCCCGTACTTCGCCCACGGCTACCTCACGCTGACCGACGGCGCCGAGGTGACCTACCAGGTGAGCCAGGCCTACACCCCGGGCACCGAGCGGGGCCTGCGCCACGACGACCCGGACCTGGCGCTGCCGTGGGCCCGGGAGGTCGCGGTCATCAGCGAGAAGGACGCGTCCTGGACGCTGCTGGCCGACGGTGCGGTGCTGACGTGATCATCGTCGACAACGCGCTGAAGCGCCGCCAGGCCGAGGGCCGCCCGATCCGCGTCGCGCTCGTGGGCGCCGGGTTCATGGGCCGCGGCGTGGTCAACCAGGTCGTGAACTCCGTGCCCGGCATGGAGCTGGTGGCGATCGCGAACCGCACCGTCGCCAAGGCGCGCGACGCCTACGAGCAGGCCGGTCTCAGCGGGATCGTCGAGGCCGACGACGCCGCCGCGGTCGACCGCGCGATCGCGGCCGGCACGCCGGTCGTCTCCGCCTCCTACGAGGCCGTCGTCGACGCCGAGCGCGTCGAGGCCGTCATCGAGGCCACGGGCAACACCGAGTACGGCGCGCACGTCGTGGTCCGCGCGATCGAGGCGGGCAAGCACGTCGTGCTGCTGAACGCCGAGGTCGACGGCACCGCGGGCCTCGCGCTGCGCACCCGCGCCGAGAAGGCCGGTGTGATCTACACCGGCTGCGACGGCGACCAGCCGGGCGTGCAGATGAACCTCATCCGGTTCGTCCGCAGCATCGGCGTCACGCCGCTCGTGGCCGGCAACATCAAGGGCCTGCAGGACGAGTACCGCAACCCCACGACGCAGGAGGGGTTCGCGAAGCAGTGGGGCCAGGACCCGTACATGGTCACGAGCTTCGCCGACGGCACCAAGGTGTCGTTCGAGCAGGCGCTCGTCGCCAACGCGGCCGGGTTCTCCGTGGAGAAGCGCGGCATGCGGGGCGCCGACCACCGCGGCCACGTCGACGAGCTCACGACGACGTACGACGTGGACGCGCTCAAGGAGCTCGGCGGGGTCGTCGACTACGTCGTCGGGTCCAAGCCGGGCCCGGGTGTCTACGTGCTCGGCACGCACGACGACCCGAAGCAGCAGCACTACCTGAACCTGTACAAGCTCGGCACCGGCCCGCTGTACTCGTTCTACACGCCGTACCACCTGTGCCACTTCGAGGTGCCGCTCACGGTGGCGCGCGCGGTGCTGTTCGGCGACGCGGCCATCGTCCCCGGCGACGAGGTCAAGGTCGAGGTCGTCACCACGGCCAAGACGGACCTCGCGGCCGGCAAGGAGATCGACCGGCTCGGCGGGTACGACACCTACGGCGTCGCCGAGACGTACGCGGCGACGAAGGCGGAGGACCTCCTGCCCATGGGGGTCGCCGAGGGCTGCGTCCTGAAGCACGCCGTCGCCAAGGACCAGGTCCTCACCTACGCCGACGTCGTGCTGCCCGAGGGCCGGCTCATCGACGCCCTGCGCGCCGAGCAGGCGGCCCTGCTGGCGTGAGCCCGTCGGGTGCGGGCGCGGCCGGCCGGCTCGACGTCGCGGTCGTCGGCGCCGGCCGCGTCGGGCCGGTGCTCGGCGCCGCCCTGCGCGCGGCCGGGCACCGCGTCGTCGGGGTCGCCGCCCGCACCCGGGCGGCGACCGAGCGCGTCGAGGCCCTGCTGCCCGGCGTGCCGTGGGTCCCGGCCCAGGACGCGTTCGCGGCGGACCTCGTCCTGCTCGCCGTGCCCGACGACGTCCTCGGGCCCCTCGTGGCCGCGTCGGCGCCGCACGTCCGGCCGGGCAGCCTCGTCGTGCACACGAGCGGGCTGCACGGCACCGCCGTGCTGGCCCCCGCGGCCGCGGCGGGGGCGCTGACGGCGGCGCTGCACCCCGCGATGACCTTCACGGGCACCTCGCTCGACCTGGCGCGGCTGTCCGGGGCGGCCGTCGCAGTGACGGTCTCGCCGGTCCTCCTGCCCGTCGCCGAGGCGCTCGTCCGCGAGTGGGGCTCGACGCCCGTCGTCGTCGCGGAGGCGGACCGCGCGCTCTACCACGCGGCGCTCGCCCACGGGGCGAACCACCTCGTCACCCTCGTCGCGCAGGCTCTCGCTGCGCTGCAACCGGTCCTGGACGGCGCCGCAGGCGACGACGCGGCCGCGGTGCTGCGCCCGCTCCTGACCGCGGCCCTGGACAACGCGCTCGCCGCGGGCGACGCCGCCCTCACCGGGCCGGTGGCGCGCGGCGACGCCGGCACGGTCGCGGCCCACCTGGCCGTCCTGCGGGCCCGTGCCGGGGAGCAGACCGCGACCACCTACGCTCAGCTGGCCCGTGCGGCCGCCGACCGCGCCGCGGCGTCGGGCCGGCTGACCGCGGCCGCGGCGCGCGCCGTCACCGAGGCGCTGCCACCCGCCTGAGGAGAGGAACCACCCGTGAGCGACCTCGTCGTCGCACGCACCCGCGCCGAGCTGGCGGCCGCCCGCGACGCCCTGCCGTCGCCCGTCGCCGTCGTCATGACGATGGGGGCCCTGCACGCGGGGCACGCGCGCCTGGTCCGCGAGGCGCGCTCGCGCGGCGAGTCCGTCCTCGTGACCGTGTTCCTCAACCCGCTGCAGTTCGGCGCGGGGGAGGACCTCGCGCGCTACCCGCGCACCCTGGACGCCGACCTGGCTTTGGCCGCCGCCGAGGGGGCGGCCGTGGTGTTCGCCCCCGGCCCGGACGTCGTCTACCCCGACGGGGACCCCGGGGTCCGGGTCAGCGCGGGCGCGCTGGGCGACGTGCTCGAGGGGGCCAGCCGGCCCGGCCACTTCGACGGCGTGCTGACCGTCGTGGCCAAGCTCATGCACCTGACGCGCGCCGACGTGTGCCTGTTCGGGCAGAAGGACGCCCAGCAGCTGCTCCTCGTGCGCCGCATGGTCCGCGACCTCGACCTCGGGGTGGAGGTCGTGGCCGTGCCCACCGTGCGCGAGGACGACGGCCTGGCGATGTCGAGCCGCAACCGCTACCTGTCCCCCTTCGACCGCGAGGTCGCGCTCGCGCTGCACCGCAGCCTGTCGGCGGGGGAGGCCGCCGCCCCCGAGGGGCCGAGCGCCGTGCGCCGGGCCGCGCGCGACGTCCTGCGCGCCGAGCCCGCCGCGCGCGTGGACTACCTCGCGCTGGTGGACCCGCTGACCCTGACCGACGTCCCCGAGCACTTCCGGGGCGAGGCGCTGCTGGCCGTCGCGGCGCGCGTGGGTTCCACCCGGCTGATCGACAACGTGCCCCTCGTGATCGGCCGTGCGGGCGGCTGAGCCCGTCCCGATAACCTGGCGCCGTGGACGACGACGCGGTGGACGGCCCCGAGGACTCCGACGACCTGCCCGAGCAGGTGCGGGTGCGCCGCGACAAGCGGGACCGGATGCTCGCCGCGGGCGTCGAGCCGTTCCCGGTGTCCGTGCCCCGCACCACGTCCCTGGCCGCGGTGCGCACGGGCTGGGCGCACCTCGCCCCGGGTGAGGAGACGACCGACCTGGTGGGCGTGACGGGCCGGGTGGTCTACCAGCGGGGCACGGGCAAGCTCGCGTTCGCGACCCTGCAGGAGGGCGACGGCACCCGCCTGCAGGTCATGGTGTCCCTGGCCGGCGTCGGCGAGGACGCGCTCGCGGCCTGGAAGTCGGACGTCGACCTCGGCGACCTGGTGTTCGTGCACGGCGCGGTGATCTCCTCCCGCCGCGGTGAGCTGTCCGTCCTGGCGGACGCGTGGCGGATGGCGTCGAAGGCGCTGCGGCCCCTGCCCGTCCTGCACCGCGAGCTCTCCGAGGAGACGCGCGTGCGGCAGCGCTACGTCGACCTCATCGTGCGCGACGAGGCCCGCGTGACCGTGCGCGCGCGCTCGGCCGTCGTCCGCTCGCTGCGCCGCACGCTGGAGGACCGCGACTTCCTCGAGGTCGAGACGCCGATGCTGCAGGTGCAGCACGGCGGCGCCTCCGCGCGGCCGTTCGTGACGCACTCCAACGCCTTCGACACCGACCTCTTCCTGCGGATCGCGCCCGAGCTGTTCCTCAAGCGCTGCGTCGTGGGCGGGATCGAGCGGGTCTTCGAGATCAACCGCAACTTCCGCAACGAGGGCGCCGACTCCACCCACTCCCCGGAGTTCGCGATGCTCGAGGCGTACGAGGCCTGGGGCGACTACGACTCGATCGGCGCGCTGACCAAGGACCTCGTGCAGACCGCGGCGCAGCAGGCCTTCGGCACGCAGGTCGTCACGCTGGCCGACGGCAGCGAGTACGACGTCGGCGGCGAGTGGACCTCGATCGGGATGTACCCGTCGCTGTCGGAGTCCCTCGGCGAGGAGATCACGCCCCAGACGCCGGTGGCGCAGCTGCAGGCCGTCGCGGCCCGCCTCGGCGTGGCCGTGGACGAGGCCCGCTGGACGCACGGGAAGCTCGTGGAAGAACTCTGGGAACACCGCATCGCGGATTCCCTGCACGCGCCGACCTTCGTGCGCGACTTCCCCGTGGAAACCTCTCCGCTGACCCGCGCGCACCGCAGCGCGGAAGGCGTGGTGGAGAAGTGGGACCTGTACGTGCGCGGTTTCGAACTGGCCACCGGCTACTCCGAACTGGTGGATCCCGTGGTGCAGCGGGAGCGCTTCGAAGAACAGGCGCGGCTCGCTTCCCTGGGTGACGACGAGGCCATGCGCATCGACGAGGACTTCCTGCGCGCGCAGGAGCACGCGATGCCTCCCTCGGGCGGCATGGGCATGGGCATCGACCGCCTCCTGATGGCCCTCACCGGCCTCGGGATCCGCGAGACGATCCTGTTCCCGCTGGTCAAGCCGCGCTGACGCACCTCTCCCGGGCTGACGTACTGTGGGGCCGTGGACGTCCTCGCCGCTGTGCTGCCCTCGGCCGGGCTGCTCGTGCTCTTCCTCCTCCTCGTCCGCTCGATCCTGCACGCGGACCGACGGGAGCGCGCCGCCGAGGCACAGGTCCGCCGCGAGCTCCGGCAATCCCGCGATCCGGGCTCGCCGACTTCCTGAAGGCTTTTTGACAAAGCCGTCCCGACGCACCACCCTGAATGACGTCGTCCGCATTCCGTGGATGACCGGCGGATTCCCAGGGAGTGGTGCTCGAGATGGCGCAGAAGGTCCAGGTCATCCTCATGGACGACATCGACGGCAGTGACGCCGACGAGACCCTGTCGTTCTCCCTCGACGGCGTGAACTACGAGATCGACCTGTCCTCCGAGCACGCCACGGCCCTGCGCGAGGCCTTCGCCACCTGGGTGGGGCACGCGCGCCGCGTCGGCGCCCGCACGGGCGGCCGCCGCGCCGCCGCCAAGGCGCCCCGCGCCGCCGCCTCCTCGGGCGAGCCCGCCCGCGACACGGGCGCGGTCCGCGCCTGGGCCAAGGAGAACGGGTTCACGGTCTCCGACCGCGGCCGCATCTCCGCCGAGGTCGTCCAGGCCTACGACGACGCCCACTGACCCGCCCCGGGTGCGCACGCACGAGGCGGTCCTGCAGCGCATCGAGGCCGACCTCGCCGCGGGCCGGCTCCGCCTCGGCGGTCGCCTGCCGCCCGAGCGGGCGCTCGCCGAGCAGCTCGGGGTGAGCCGGGCCTCGGTGCGCGAGGCCGTCCGCGTGCTGGAGGCCATGGGCGTCGTGCGCGCCGGGGTGGGCTCGGGGCCCGAGGCGGGCACCGTCGTGGTCGCCGACCCGGCCGTCCCCCTCGCCGCCGCCGTCCGCCTGCACCTCGGCACCCGCGCGCTGCCCATCGGCGACGTCGTCGACGCGCGCGTCCTGCTGGAGACGTGGGCCGCGGCGTCCGCCGCCGCCCCCGGCCGCGGGGGTGCGGCCGCGCTCGAGCGCGCCGCGCAGCTTCTGGGGGACATGGCCGAGGAGTCGCTCCCCGCCGACGCCTTCCACCGCCTCGACGCCGAGTTCCACGTCGCCCTGGCCGAGGCCGCCGGCAACGTCCTCGTGACGGCGGTCATGGTGGCGCTGCGCGAGGCGATCCACTCCTACGTCATGACGGCCGTCGCCGCGCTGCCCGACTGGGAGGGCACGGCGCGGCGGCTGCGCGCCGAGCACACCGCGATCCTCGACGCCGTGCGCGCGGGCGAGGCCGCCGCCGCGACGGAGGCCGTGCGCTCGCACATCGTGGGGTTCTACTCCGAGGCCAGGGTGTCGGGGCTCGACGGCTGACGTCCGCACCCGCCGGGCACCCCGAACGCCGGAGGGAGCATCGGCCGGTCGGCGGACGCGCCCGGGACGGCGCTGCCGCCAGTCTCGACAGCGGAACAGCCGCGCCGGGTCACCGTGCGGCGGCCGCTGGTCGAGAGGGAGGACAACCATGATCGAGGCGATCGGTCTGCGGAAGGTGTACGGCCGCAAGGTGGCCGTGGAGGACCTCAGCTTCACGGTGCGACCGGGCATCGTGACGGGGTTCCTGGGACCCAACGGGTCGGGCAAGTCCACGACGATGCGCATGGTCGTCGGGCTGGACCGGCCGACCGCGGGGGAGGTGCTGGTCGACGGCAAGCCGTTCCAGCAGTCGGTGGCCCCGCTGTCGACGATGGGCGCCCTGCTGGACGCCAAGGCGGTGCACACGGGCCGGTCCGCGTTCCGGCACCTGCAGGCCATGGCCGCCACCGCGGGGATCCCGAGCTCGCGCGTCGAGGAGGTCATCGACCTCGTGGGCCTGCGCGAGGTCGCCCGCAAGCGCGCCGGCGGGTTCTCCCTCGGCATGGGCCAGCGCCTCGGCATCGCCTCCGCGCTGCTGGGCGACCCGTCCACCGTGATGTTCGACGAACCCGTCAACGGCCTCGACCCGGACGGCATCCTCTGGATCCGCCACCTCATGCAGGACCTGGCCCGCGAGGGCCGCGCGGTGTTCGTCTCCTCGCACCTCATGAGCGAGATGGCGCTGACCGCCGAGCACCTCGTCGTCATCGGCCGCGGCCGCCTCATCGCCGACGAGAGCGTCGCGACGTTCATCGACCGCGTGCACCCGCGCGGCGTCACCGTGCGCTCCCCGCAGGTGCAGCAGCTGCACGACGTCGTCCGCGACGCCGGGGGTTCCCTGACGCCGACCGGCGACGGGGCGTTCGAGGTCGTCGGCCTCAGCGCCGAGCGGATCGGCGACGCGGCGCTCGCCGGCGGGGTCGCCCTGCACGAGCTCACCACCGTCCGGGCCTCGCTCGAGGAGGCCTTCATGGAACTCACCGCGGGATCGCTGGAGTACCAGGCGCACGGCGCCGACCCCCAGCCCCCCGTCGTCGCGGCGCCGACCGCGTCCACCCCGCAGCAGCCGTCCCGCACCGAGAAGGAGGTCGCTCGATGAGCACCTGGACCAGTTCCCCCGCCCCCACCCGGTACCGCGCGGTCGAGCGCCGCGTCACGTTCGCCGGGCTGCTGCGCTCGGAGTGGATCAAGTTCTGGAGCGTCCGCTCCGTCGTGGTCACCATGGCCGCCGCGTTCGTGGCCATCGTCGGGTTCGGCGTCCTGCTGCCGCTGGCGGTGGGGTCGCAGCTCTCGGGGCCCGAGGCCGCGCAGCAGGGTCTGGACGCGACCGCCGTGAGCCTGCAGGGCGCGCAGCTGGCCAGCCTCATCGTGGCCGCGGTCGGCGTCATCGTCATCGCGGGGGAGTTCTCCACCGGGATGGTCCGGACGTCCTTCGTCAGCGCCCCGGGCCGGCTGGGCGTCCTGCTGGCCAAGGCCGTCGTGCTGGCGGTCACGGTCGCCCTCGTCCTGGGGGCCGCGGTGTTCATCGCGTTCCTCCTCGGCCAGGCCGTGCTGGACCGCGACGGCGCGGGTGCGTCGCTCGGTGACGACGGTGTCCTGCGGGCCGTGCTCGGCAACGTCGCGATGCTCGTGGGCATCGCCCTCGCGGGTCTGGGTCTCGGCGCCCTGATGCGGAACTCCGCGGGCGCCATCTGCACCCTGCTCGCGGCGCTGTTCGTGCTGCCGCTGCTGCTGATGGCCATCCCCGAGTCCTGGGGCGGCCCGACGCTGCGCGAGTACTACTTCGCCAACACGACGACGAACCTCATCGCCGTGCAGCAGCACGCCGACTACCTCTCCGTCGGCGCCGGGCTCGCCGTGTTCGCGGTCTGGGTCGCCGTGCTGCTCGGGGCCGGTGCCCTGAGCGCCCGCACGCGCGACGTCTGAGAACGGGGAACGGGGAACGGTGTCCGCCGCGCGGTACGGTCGCGGCGAGACCACCCCGAGGAGGAGACGTGCCCCGACGCGTCGTCGTGACCCTGCAGGTCCGGCCGGACCGCCTGGCGGAGTACCGCCGTCGCCACGCGGCGGTCTGGCCGGAGATGCTGGAGGCGCTCCAGGCCGCGGGGTGGAGTTCCTACACCCTGGACCTGCGGCCGGACGGCCTGCTGGTGGGGGTCCTCGAGACCGACGACCTGCCCGCCGCACAGGCCGCCATGGCCGCCACCGCCGTCAACGCCCGCTGGCAGGCGGAGATGGCGGAGTTCTTCGTCGACCTGCCGCAGGGCTCGCCCGACGCCTCGATGGTCCCGCTGGAACGCGTCTTCGACCTCGACGCTCAGCTGGCGGCCGTCAGGCGAGCGGCGCCGCGCTCCAGTCGCTCGTGAACTCGAGCCCGCTGCGCTTGACCATCTGGGTGACGGGGCAGCGGCGCT
Source organism: Kineococcus siccus (assembly GCF_009906795.1). GTDB lineage: Bacteria > Actinomycetota > Actinomycetes > Actinomycetales > Kineococcaceae > Kineococcus > Kineococcus siccus. The sequence goes on along the minus strand of NZ_JAAALN010000010.1, from coordinate 26,027 downwards.
CGGTCTCCGCCTTCAGCCGGGCGAACTGCTCGGCGTCGGCGTCGGTCTGCAGCTCCAGCCGCAGGGCGATGCGGTCGAAGTTCGCGTTGCCCTCGGCGCCGGCCCCGATGACCGAGGGGTCGAGGTCGCCCTGGACGTGGAACGTCCAGGTGCCGAGCGTCAGGCCCAGGTCCTTGGCGACGATGCTGCCGGTGACCTGGTTGCACGAGGTGAGTGCCCCGAGCACGTAGCTCAGGGGACTCGGGTGCGCGTCGTCGCCGCCGAAGGACGGGTAGGTGTCGGCGTGGAACACGTGCTGGTTCTCACCGCTGACCGTGAGCGTCTGCGCCACACCGGAACCCCGGGCGTCGACGACGAACGGGACGGTCTTCTTCGCTGCGGCCACGCGGGTCCTCCAGGGTTCGACGACGCCCGGCCGGGCGTCCTCCGGCCAATGTAGGTGAAGGTTCACCTGGCTTTCCCGGCGAACCCGACCTACGGTCCCGACATGAAGCGATCCCTGCGCACCGTCGCGCTCGCCACCGCCACCTCCGCCCTCCTCCTCGCCGCCCCCGGTGTGGCCACCGCCGCCGACCGTCCCGCCGCCGCCCCCGCCGCGGCCGAGTGCCGCGGGAACGTCCCCGGCACCGTCGCGCTGCCCACCGGCTCCCTGCCCGAGGGCATCGCGGCCGGGAAGGGGACCACGTTCTACGCGGGGTCCCGCGCCGACGGCAGCATCGTGCGCGGGGACCTGCGCACGGGCCGCAGCTCGGTCCTGGTCCCCGGGGTGCCGGGCCGGATCGCCGTCGGCATGGTCTACGACGCGCGCACCGACCGGCTCTGGGTGGCCGGCGGCGCGACCGGGGCCGTGACGGTCTACGACGGCGGCACGGGCGCGGAGCTCGGGCGCTGGGTCGTGCCGGGCAGCGGCTTCCTCAACGACGTCGAGATCACGCGCGACGCGGCCTACGTCACCGACTCCTCCGTCCAGCGCCTCGTCGTCGTGCCGCTCGGGCGCCGCGGTGCGCTGCCCGCCGCCGACGGCGCCCGCACGCTGCCGATCACGGGCGACCTGCAGTACGGCCCCGGCTTCAACGCCAACGGGATCCGCGCGCTGGGCGACGGCGCGCTCGTCGTGACGCAGTCGAGCACGGGCGACCTGTTCCGGGTCGACCCCGCCACGGGGGCGAGCGACCGTCTGGAGATCAGCGGGCGCGACCTCACCGCGGGCGACGGCCTCGTGCTGCGCGGGCGCACGCTGTACGTCGTGTACGGGTTCTCCACCGACTCCGCGGCCGTCGTGCGGCTGGCCGCCGACGGCCGCAGCGGTGCGGTGGTCGGCGAGGTCGGGGACCCCGACCTCGACCGGCCCACCACCGGGATCCTCTCCGCGGGTGCGCTCTACCTCGTCAACGGGCGCTTCGCGAACCCCTCGCCCACGACCGCCGACTACCAGGTCGTGCGCGTCGAGGTGCGCTGAGGCCGCCCCGCCTCACGTGCCGGACGTGGCGCTCGCGCTCGGGGACGCCGACGGCGCCGGGGTGCCGGCGTCACCGTCCGGCCCCGGGCCGCCGCCGCGGCCGCCGCGCGCGGGCGCCGTCCCGTCCACGCGGGCCGTCACCCGCTCGGTGAGCTCCGCGAGGCGCGCGTCGGCCTGCGCCTGCGTGAGGTCGCCGTCGGTGACGCGCTGGGCGATCCGGGTCTTCTCCGCGTCCACCAGGGCCGTGACCAGGTCGTCCACGGCGACGCCCTGGTCACCGGCGACCTCGGCCAGTGTCCGGCCGTCCTGCAGCGCGGTCCGCAGGTCGTCCTCGCTGAGCCCGAGCGTCGTGGCCGCGGTCGCCAGGTCGGCGCCGCCCCCGGGGCCGTGACCCCCGCCGGGGCCGCCCCGGCCGCCGAGGTCGGCCGAGCCGAGCGTCGTCGCGACCTCGTCGGCCTGGTCCTGGGAGATCGACCCGTCGCCCACCAGCCCGGCGAGCGCGTCCTTGATCGCCTGGACGCGCGACGTCGGCGCCGTGCCCGTCTCGTCGGCGGCCGAGGCCGATCCCGACACGGCGAGCCCGCCGACGCCGAGCGCGCCGATGGCCAGTGCGGTGGCGATCCTCTTCTTCACGGGGTCGTTCCCTCCTCGCGTCGGCCGGCTGGTCCGGCCGTCCCTGCGAGGTTCGGCGCCGGGCCTGTGGCAGGCCTGTGCCCCGTCCCAGGACCGCGCCTGTGCGGGCCCCCGGTGTACAGCCCGGACGCGCGGAACCGCAGGCCGGGCGCCGCCAGCTCCTCGAGCCCGTGGGCGAGGAACCCGGCCGTGCGCGCCACCTCGAACAGCAGCTCGCCCGCGTCCGGCGGCAGGCCGTGCGCGTGCTGGAAGGCCGCCAGCGCCAGGTCGACGTTGGGGAGGTCCTCGACGTGGTCGCGGACGACCTCGACGGCCGCGCGCACCGGGCCGTCGGGCAGGGCGTCGAGCAGCGCCTCGGCGCGCGGGTCGCGCTCGCGGTAGAGGACGTGCCCGAAGCCCGGCACGCCGAGGCCTGCCCGCAGCCGCTCCGCGACGGCCGCGAGCGGGTCCACCAGCGCCTCGGCGAGGAAGCGGTGCGCCACCGTGCTGGCCGACCCGTGCGCGTCGCCGTCGGCCGCCGCGAGCCCGGCCGCGAGCACCGAGTACGGGGTCGCGCGGGCGCTCGCGGCCACCCGGGCGGCGAGCGTGGACAGCGCCAGGCCGTGGTCGGCGAGCAGCACGAGGACGGGGTCGAGCAGCTGCGGCTCGGCCCGGCCGAGCAGCACGTGCGACAGGCGCCCGGCCACCGACGGGTGCGCGGTGGGGGAGAGGGCGGCCGTGACGGTCCCCAGCACCCGCTCGCCGTGGCGCAGGAAGGCACCGGGGGAGAGGTCGGAGCGCAGCGGGTCCGCACCGCCGAGCACGGCGACGCCCACCCGGAGGTGGTCGCTGCGCCGGGCGGTGGGCGGCAGCACGGCGACGGCCCGGCGCACCAGGTCGACGAGGTCGGCGGGTGCGTCGAAGGGCCGGTCGTCGAGCTCACCCGTCCACAGCAGCCGGGCGACGGCCTCGAACGTCGTCGTCCGCGCCAGGTCGACCACGCGGTGCCCGCGGTAGTGCAGGTCGTCGCCGTCCAGGGAGGTGATGGCCGTGCGCACGGTCTCGACGACGCCCGACGGCGCCCGGTCGCCGCGGCCGCGGGCGACGAGGCGGTCGACCTCGGCGGCGTCGAAGAGGCTGCCGCGCCGGCCCGGCGCCCGGCGGCTCGTGAGCAGGCCGCGGCTGACGTAGGCGTACAGCGTCTGGGGCTTGACCCCGAGCCGGTGCGCGGCCTCGGCGGACGTCAGGTCGGCCATGGTTGATTCGATCAACGTTGACGCCTGCTGTCAAGTAGCCGACCCTGGCGCCATGACGACACCGCCCACCGCGTCCCTCGCCCCGCCCGGCCTGCGGGGCGTGGTGGTCACCGAGACGACGCTGGGTGACGTCCTGGGTGAGGAGGGGTCGTTCCACTACCGCGGTTACTCCGGCGTCGAGCTCGCGCTGACCCGCGACGTGGAGGAGGTGTGGTTCCTCCTGCACCGCGGCCACCTGCCGTCCGCCACCGAGCGCGCCGCCTTCGGGGCCGAGGTCGCGGCCGCGCGGGAGCCGGGGGCCGCGGTGCGGGCGGCCCTCCCGGGCATCGCGGCGGCCGGCGAAGGCGCCGCGCCGCTCACGGGCCTGCGGACCGCGCTGTCGCTGCTGGCCGCCGAGGAGGGGCTGCGGCCCGTCCTCGACCTCGACCCCGCCCGGCGGGCCCGCGACGCCCTGCGCCTGTGCGCCGTCACGCCGACCGTGCTCGCGGCCCTGCACCGCCTGCGCCGGGGCCTCGACCCCGTGCCGCCGCGCACCGACCTCGGCACCGCGGCGGGCTGGCTGTGGATGCTGACGGGTGAGGAGCCGGACCCGCGGCACGTGCGGGCGCTGCAGCGCTACCTCGTCGCGACGCTGGACCACGGCTTCAACGCCTCGACCTTCACGGCCCGCGTCGTGACGTCGACCGGGGCCGACGTGGCGGCCGCCGTCGTCGCGGCCCTCGGCGCCTTCTCGGGTCCCCTGCACGGCGGCGCCCCCGACCGCGCGCTGGCCGCCCTCGACGAGATCGGCACGCCCGAGCGCGCCGGCGCGTGGGTCCGGGACCGGCTGGCGGCGGGGGAGCGGGTCATGGGCTTCGGCCACGCCGTCTACCGCACCGCCGACCCGCGCGCGGTGCTGCTGTCGGCGACGGCGCGGGAGCTCGGCGGCGAGCTCGCCGACCGGGCCGCCGCCGTGGAGCGCCGGGTCGTGGAGGTGCTCGCCGAGCTCAAGCCGGGCCGCTCCCTGCACGCCAACGTCGAGTTCCAGGCCGGGGTGGTCATGGAGCTCTGTGGGCTGGACCGCGTGCTGTTCACGCCCACTTTCGCCGTCAGCCGCGTCGTCGGATGGTGCGCCCACGTCCTCGAGCAGACCGACGAGGGACGCCTCGTGCGCCCGTCCGCCCGCTACGTGGGACCGCCCCCGCGCCCGGTGCCGCCGCGGCCGTAGACCTGGGAGGTCTTCAGGAGGAGCCTGGGGCTGCCGATGGACACCTGGAGGTCGATGCCACGGCCCGCTGCGCCCCCGCGTCAGGAGCCCACCGTGTACGGACTGGTCAACACCGCCGTGGCCGACCTCGCGCGCGCCGTCGGCGGCGAGGACACCTGGCAGGCCATCCGCGCCCGCGCGGGCGTCACCGAGGTGGCCTTCGTCGGCATGACCGGCTACCCCGACGAGGTGACCTACCGCCTCGTCCAGGCCGCCAGCGAGGAGCTCGGCCTCACGACGGAGCAGGTCCTCGTCGCCTTCGGGCGGCACTGGGTGACCTTCACGGCGGCCGAGGGCTGGGGGCCGCTGCTGCAGGCCGCGGGGGGCTCCGTCGCCGAGGTGCTGGCCGGGCTCGACGCCCTCCACGCGCGCATCAGCCTGATGATGCCGGAGCTGCGCCCGCCGTCCTTCCGCTGCGAGCCGATCGACGCCACCAGCCTCGTGCTGCACTACTACTCCGACCGGCCGGGCCTGTCCGCGATGGTCGTCGGCCTCGTCGAGGGGCTCGGCGAGCTCCTCGGCCAGGAGGCGACGGCCAGGCAGACCCGCGGGACCGACGACGGCGCCGACCACGACGAGTTCCTCGTCCACCACGCCCCGCGGCCCACGTGAGCCGCCCGGGCGGTCTCCCCGACGCGCTGACCGACCGGATCCTCGACGAGGCGTTCCCCTTCCACCTCGTGCTCGACGGCACCGGCACGGCGGTCCGGGTCGGCGCGTCCCTGCGCATCGCGTGCCCGGACCTCGTGCCGGGCGTGGACGTCGCGCAGCACCTGCGCGTGCGCAGCCCCCGCGGCACGGGCTGGTCCTTCGACGCGGACCACGCCGCCCCCGCGGGCCTGGTGCTCGTGGAGGCCGTCGCGGGCCCCCTCGTCCTGCGCGGCCAGCTCCTCACGCTGCCCGACGGCGTGCTGCTGCTGGGCTCGCCGTGGGTGACGACGCTCGCCGCCCTGGGCCCCCTCGGCCTGCGGCTGGACCACTTCGCCGCGGCCGACCCCGTCACGGACTTCGTCATGATGCTCGGCGCCCAGACCAGCGCGCTCGCCGACGCCCGCCAGCTCGCCTCGGCGCTGGCCGCGCAGGCCGCCGAGCAGGCCCACCAGGCCGCCCACGACGCGCTGACCGGCCTGCCGAACCGGGCGCACTTCACCGCCCGCCTGACCGCCTCGCTCGACGCGGCGCGCGCGACCGGCGGCAGCGTCGCCGTCGCGCTGCTCGACCTCGACCGGTTCAAGGAGGTCAACGACACCCTCGGGCACCACTGCGGCGACGAGCTGCTGAGCCTCGTGGGCCCCCGCATCCAGCAGGTCCTGCGCGAGGGCGACCTCGTGGCGCGCCTGGGGGGCGACGAGTTCGGGCTCGTCCTGGTCACGCCCGAGGAGGGCGACGCGGCGGTCACCGACGTCGTCAGCGTCGTGCGGCGCGTCCTGCAGGCCTTCGACGAGCCCTTCCCCGTCGACGGCGTGACCCTGACCCTGGGGGCGAGCGCCGGCGTCGCCGTCGCGCCCCAGCACGGCGACTCCCAGGCCGGGCTCGTCCAGCACGCCGACGTCGCCATGTACCTCGCGAAGGCGGCGCACGAGTCGCTCGCCGTGTACCGCTCCGCCCTGGACGACCACGACCCCCGCAAGCTGCGGCTGCTCGCGCAGCTGCGCACGGGCATCGACGCGGGGGAGCTGGTGCTGGAGTACCAACCGCTGCTGGACCTCGCGAGCGGGCGCGTGCGGGGCGTCGAGGCGCTCGTGCGCTGGGACCACCCCGACGAGGGCCGGCTCGGGCCGGGCGAGTTCATCCCGCTCGCCGAGAGCAGCGGCCTGGTGCACCGGCTGACCCACCACGTCCTGGCCGTGGCCTGCGACCAGGCGCGCCGCTGGCAGCGCGCGGGGCGGCCGCTGGTCGTGTCCGTCAACGTCTCCGCCCGCTGCCTGCTCGACGAGACCCTGCCGGACCGCGTCGCGGCCGAGCTGGCGCGGACGGCCCTGTCGTCGCGGCTGCTGAAGCTGGAGGTGACCGAGAGCGCGATCATCGCCGACCCGCGGCGCGCCCAGGTCATCATCGAGCGGCTGCGCGCCCTGGGCGTGGCGCTGTCGATCGACGACTTCGGCACCGGGTACACCTCGCTGGCCTCGCTGCGCGACCTGCCCGTCAACGAGCTGAAGGTGGACCGCTCCTTCGTCACGACCATGCTCGACGAGCCCCGCAACGCCGCGATCGTGCGCACGGGGATCGAGCTCGCGCGGCGCCTCGGCCTGGACTGCGTGGCCGAGGGGATCGAGGACGGCGCGACGCTCGCGGCGCTCGCGGACCTCGGGTGCACGACGGCGCAGGGCTACCACGTGGCGCGCCCCATGCCCGTGGCGCAGCTGGACGCCTGGCTCGCTGCGCGGGACGCGCCCGCGGACGCCCGCCGGCGGCCCGTGGGGGCCGGCGGCGGGGTCTGACCCGCCGCGCCGAGGGGCTCCGCGCGAGGCCGGTCACTACGCCACCAGCGAACGGCGGTGGCGGAATCGCCCCGGGCAGGCGCAGGTTGGTACCCACGACCGGGTCACGAACGGCTCACGACCTCGCGGTGACAGCCGATGGGAGTGAGACTGTCAGTGCCCGGGTCTAGCATCGGAGTGGTCCGCTGGGGGACAGCCCCCTGGACCCGACCACCCGCGAGGAGCGCCGCATGTTCGAGAGGTTCACCGACCGCGCCCGACGGGTCGTCGTCCTGGCCCAAGAAGAGGCCCGGATGCTCAACCACAACTACATCGGGACCGAGCACATCCTGCTCGGCCTGATCCACGAGGGCGAAGGCGTCGCTGCGAAGGCCCTCGAGTCCCTCGGCATCTCGCTGGACGCCGTCCGTGAGCAGGTCCAGGAGATCATCGGGCAGGGCCAGCAGGCCCCGTCGGGTCACATCCCCTTCACCCCCCGGGCCAAGAAGGTCCTGGAGCTCTCGCTGCGCGAAGCGCTGCAGCTGGGGCACAACTACATCGGGACCGAGCACATCCTGCTCGGCCTCATCCGCGAGGGCGAGGGCGTCGCCGCCCAGGTCCTCGTGAAGCTCGGAGCCGACCTCAACCGGGTCCGCCAGCAGGTCATCCAGCTGCTGTCCGGCTACCAGGGCAAGGAGCCCGCGACGTCCGGTGGGCCCCAGGAGGGCACCCCGTCCGGCTCCCTGGTGCTCGACCAGTTCGGCCGCAACCTGACGCAGGCGGCCCGCGAGGGCAAGCTCGACCCGGTCATCGGCCGGGACCCGCAGATCGAGCGCGTCATGCAGGTGCTGTCGCGCCGGACGAAGAACAACCCGATCCTCATCGGCGAGCCCGGCGTCGGGAAGACGGCGGTCGTCGAGGGCCTGGCCCAGAGCGTCGTGCGCGGCGAGGTGCCCGAGACGCTCAAGGACAAGCAGATCTACACCCTCGACCTCGGCGCGCTCGTCGCCGGCAGCCGCTACCGCGGTGACTTCGAGGAGCGGCTGCGCAAGGTCCTCAAGGAGATCCGCACGCGCGGCGACATCATCCTGTTCATCGACGAGATCCACACCCTCGTCGGGGCGGGTGCCGCCGAGGGCGCCATCGACGCGGCCTCCATCCTCAAGCCGATGCTGGCGCGCGGGGAGCTGCAGACCATCGGGGCGACGACCCTCGACGAGTTCCGCAAGCACATCGAGAAGGACCCGGCCCTGGAGCGGCGCTTCCAGCCCATCCAGGTCCCCGAGCCCAACCTCGCCCACGCGATCGAGATCCTCAAGGGCCTGCGCGACCGGTACGAGGCGCACCACCGCGTCTCGATCACCGACGCGGCGCTCGTCGCGGCCGCCACGCTGGCCGACCGCTACGTCAACGACCGCTACCTGCCCGACAAGGCGATCGACCTCATCGACGAGGCGGGCGCGCGCCTGCGCATCCGCCGCATGACCGCACCGCCGGACCTGCGCGAGTTCGACGAGCGCATCGCCGACGTGCGCCGCGAGAAGGAGAGCGCGATCGACGCGCAGGACTTCGAGAAGGCCGCGTCGCTGCGCGACAAGGAGAAGAAGCTCCTGGCGCAGAAGGGCGAGCGCGAGAAGCAGTGGAAGTCCGGCGACATGGACGTCATCGCCGAGGTCGACGAGAACCTGATCGCCGAGGTCCTCGCCACCGCCACGGGCATCCCGGTCTTCAAGCTGACGGAGGAGGAGTCCACCCGTCTGCTGAAGATGGAGGACGAGCTCCACCAGCGCATCGTCGGCCAGAACGACGCGGTCCGGGCGCTGTCCCAGGCCATCCGCCGCACCCGGGCGGGGCTCAAGGACCCCAAGCGTCCCGGCGGGTCGTTCATCTTCGCCGGCCCCACCGGCGTCGGGAAGACCGAGCTGGCCAAGGCCCTCGCCGAGTTCCTCTTCGGTGAGGAGGACGCGCTCATCCAGCTCGACATGAGCGAGTTCTCGGAGAAGCACACCGTGTCGCGGCTCTTCGGCTCGCCCCCCGGCTACGTGGGCTACGAGGAGGGCGGGCAGCTCACCGAGAAGGTGCGCCGCAAGCCGTTCTCCGTGGTCCTCTTCGACGAGGTCGAGAAGGCCCACCCGGACATCTTCAACTCGCTCCTGCAGATCCTGGAGGACGGTCGCCTGACCGACTCCCAGGGCCGCTCGGTGGACTTCAAGAACACCGTGATCATCATGACCACGAACCTGGGCACCCGGGACATCTCCAAGGGTGTCGCGACGGGCTTCGCCGCCTCGGGCGGGACGCAGACGAACTACGACCGGATGAAGTCCAAGGTCAACGAGGAGCTCAAGCAGCACTTCCGCCCCGAGTTCCTCAACCGCGTCGACGACATCGTCGTCTTCCCCCAGCTGTCGCAGGACGAGATCATCCAGATCGTCGACCTCATGCTGGCGAAGCTCGACGACCGCCTGAAGGACAAGGACATGGGGATCGAGCTGACCCCCTCGGCCAAGGTCCTCCTCGCGACGAAGGGCTACGACCCCGTGATGGGGGCCCGGCCGCTGCGCCGGACCATCCAGCGCGACGTCGAGGACGTGCTCAGCGAGAAGATCCTCTTCGGCGAGCTGCGCCCCGGCCAGATCGTCATGGTCGGCACCGAGGGCGAGGGCGTCGACCAGAAGTTCACCTTCGAGGGCACCCTCAAGGAGGACCTGCCGGTGACCGTGCCGGTGGACGCCAGCGGGGCCGTCGACCCCGAGTGACGTGACCTCCCGGTGAGACCGCCGGGAGACGAGAGGCCCGGTACCCCCTGCGGGGTACCGGGCCTCTGCGCGTCTGGGAGGATCACGCGTGTGAGTGCCGCCGGGACCGACGTGACGGTGCGCCCCGCCCGGACCGCCGACGTGCCCGCGATGCGCCGGCTCGTGCAGTCCTACGCGGCGGAGCGCATCCTGCTCGCCAAGGAGACCATCACCCTCTACGAGGCCGTCCAGGAGTTCGTGGTCGCCGAGGTCGCGGGCGCCGTGGTGGGCTGCGGTGCGGTGCACGTGCTGTGGGAGGACCTCGCGGAGGTGCGCACCCTCGCCGTCGACCCGGCCGTCCGCGGCACGGGCGTCGGGCACCGGCTGCTCGAGGCCCTGCTGCGGCGCGCCGACGACCTCGGGGTGACCCGGCTGTTCTGCCTCACGTTCGAGACGCGGTTCTTCGGCGCGCACGGCTTCGTCGAGATCGAGGGCACCCCCGTGGCCCCCGACGTCTACGCCGAGATGCTGCGCTCGCACGACGAGGGGGTCGCGGAGTTCCTCGACCTCGCCCGCGTCAAGCCCAACACCCTGGGCAACGCCCGGATGCTGCGGGTCGTCCCCGCGGCCGGCCCGCAGGAGGAGCACGCATGAGCAACCCCCCCACCACGACCGTCGTCGTCATGGGTGTCTCCGGCAGCGGCAAGACGACCGTCGCCACGGGGGTCGCCGAGGCGCTGGGCTGGAAGTACTCCGAGGGCGACGACTTCCACCCGCCCGCGAACGTCGAGAAGATGCGCTCGGGCCACCCTCTCGTCGACGAGGACCGCTGGCCGTGGCTGCGTGACATCGCCACCTGGATCGGCGACCGCGAGGCGCTGGGCGAGAGCGTGGTCATCACGTGCTCGGCCCTCAAGCGCAGCTACCGCGACCTGCTCGCCGACGGCCACCCGTCGGTCGTCTTCTGCATGCTCGAGGTCCCCGCGGCCGTGCTCGCCGAGCGGATGGCCCACCGGGAGGGCCACTACATGCCCGCGTCCCTGCTGCGCAGCCAGCTCGAGACGCTCGAGCCCCTGCAGCCCGACGAGCGGGGCTTCGTCGTCCCGGTCGAGGGCGGCGAGGACGCGGTGCTGGCCGCCGTGCTGCGCCACCTGCGGCCGCACCGTGGAGGGTGACCTGGTGGTCGACCGCCGCCTCACCGTCCCCGCGGTGGAGCTGCGCGAGCGCTTCTCGCGCGCCGGCGGCCCCGGCGGGCAGGGCGTCAACACGACCGACTCCCGCGTCGAGCTGTCCTTCGACGTCGCGCGCTCGGCCGCCCTGCCCGAGGACCTGAGGGAGCGGGCGCTGCAGCGGCTGGCCGGCCGCCTCGTCGACGGCGTCGTCACCGTGGTGGCGTCCGAGCACCGCGCCCAGCTGCGCAACCGCGCGGCGGCCGCCCAGCGGATGAGCGAGCTGCTCGCGGCCGCCGTCGCGCCGGACCCGCCGGCGCGCCGCCCGACGCGGCCCACGCGGGGCTCGCAGCGCCGCCGGCTGGCGGGCAAGCGCGCCCGCGGCGACGTCAAGCGGCTGCGCCGCAGCACCGACGACTGAGGCGGCGCGTCAGGTCCCCGGCAGGGCGAAGCGGCCGCCGGGCCGCGGCTGCACGAGGCCGTCGGCGACGAGGCCGTCCAGGCACCGGCCGCGCTGGACGGGATCGGTGGTCCAGGCCGCGGCGAGCTCGTCGGCGCCGACGGGGCCGGGCGCCTCGCGCAGCACCGCGAGCAGCCGTCCCCGCACCTGCCGGTCGGTGCCCGCCCACGCCTGCGCCCGCCGGGCGGGGCCGTCGTGGGCCGGGCGGCCCGCGAGCACCCACGCGCACTCCGCCAGCAGCGGGCAGAGCGGGCAGCGCGGCGCCCGGGCGGTGCAGACCAGCGCCCCCAGCTCCATGACCGCGACGCCCCAGCGCGCGGACGTCTCGGGGTCGGCGGGGAGCAGGTCCGCCGCCAGCCGCGTCTCGGCGCTGGTCAGGGCCGGCGCCGGTTTGGCCGCGCCCGTGACCGCGCGGGCGTGCACCCGGCGAACGTTGGTGTCGACCACCGCGTGCCGCGCGCGGAAGGCGAAGGCCGCGACCGCCGCCGCGGTGTAGGCGCCCACGCCGGGCAGCGCGAGCAGGTCGGCGTGCTCGGACGGCACCCGGCCGTCGTGCCGCTCCGTGATCGCGACCGCCGCGGCGTGCAGCCGCAGCGCGCGGCGCGGGTACCCGAGCCGCCCCCACGCGCGGACGGCCTCGCCGGGGGCGTCGGCGGCGAGGTCGGGGGCCGTGGGCCACCGCCGCAACCAGGCCTCCCACTGCGGCAGCACGCGCGCCACGGGCGTCTGCTGCAGCATCACCTCGCTGACCAGCACGCCCCACGGGGAGCACTCCGCGTCGCGCCACGGCAGGTCGCGGGCGTTCGCGGCGTACCAGTCCAGGACGGCGTCGAGCACCCCCCGATGGTCCCACGAGGACCGCAGCGTGCTCGACGATGCACGGTCGGTGATGCCTTGCGCCGCAGGCCGACACCCGCGGCGCGCCTTCCCCACAGCGCGTGCCCAGCCGCCTACGGTTCGCCGGGTGAGCAGCATGCTGCACCCCGTCGGGCCCGAGCGCCGGGCGACCTACTGGCGACGCCGCCTCGTGGTCGTCCTCGTCCTGCTCGCCCTCGTCGCCGGGGTCACCGTCCTCGTCCGCAGCCTCGGCTCCGACGCCGGGGCGCAGCCCGCGGGCCGGGCCGTCATCGACCCCGCGGGTGTGTCGCCCACCGTCGCGGCCTCGCCCACGGGCTCGCCGACCGGGGCGGCCACGCCGACCCCGCCGACCCCGTCGACGTCCGGCGCTCCGGTCGCGGGGACCCCCGTGGCCTGCACCCCGGGCCAGCTGGAGGTGACGACGACGACCGACGTGCCCGTGTACGGGCCGAACGTCAACCCGCAGCTGAAGGTCATCGTCCGCAACACCGCGGGGTTCCCGTGCGACGCGCGGGTCGGTGCGGGCACGCGGACCCTCGTGGTCACCGACGCCGCGGGCGCGCAGGTGTGGTCCTCCGCCGACTGCTCGCCGTCGGCCGCCGCGACGACCGTGCCGCTGCTGGCCTCGGGCGTGGAGCAGGGCGACGACTCCGACACCACCGTGATGACGCAGAAGTGGAGCCTGCAGCGCTCCGCGCCCGGCTGCCCGACGGGCCTGCCGGCGGTCGAGCCGGGGACCTACACCGTGAGCGGGGCCTGGGGCGACGTGCCGCTGCCGAGGGCCAGCTTCTCCCTCACGCGCTGACCTCCGGCCGCGGTGGCCGGGTCAGACGTAGCGCTCGAGGATGCTCGACTCGGCGAGGCGGCTGAGCCCCTCGCGGACGGCCCGGGCCCGCTGCTCGCCCACGCCGTCGACCGTCATCAGGTCGTCGATGCTCGCGGCCAGCAGCTTCTGCAGGTCCCCGAACTGGTCGACGAGCCGCTCGACGATGGCGCCCGGCAGGCGCGGGACGCGGTTGAGCAGGCGGAAGCCACGCGGGCTGACGGCGGAGTCGAGGGAGTCCCCGCCGACCGTGAACCCCAGCACGCGGGCGACCTGCGTGAGGTCGACGAGGTCGGTGGAGTGCAGGTTGGCGAGGTCCTCGAGGACCACGTCGAGCGGGCCCTCGTGGCGCGTGGACTCGAAGTAGTCGCGCACCACGAGCTCGCGGTCGGGGCCGACGCCCCCGATCAGCTCGTCGAGCTGCAGGGAGAGCAGGCGGCCGTCGACGCCGAGCTCGACGACGTAGCCGGAGATCTCGTCGGCGATCCGGCGCACCATCTCGATGCGCTGCACGACCGAGCAGACGTCGCGGACCGTGACCAGGTCCTCGATCTCCAGCGCGGAGAGCGTCCCGGTGACCTCGTCCAGCCGCGCGCGGTAGCGCTCGAGGGTGGCCAGGGCCTGGTTCGCGCGGCCGAGGATGGCGTCGGAACCCTCCAGCACGTAGCGGCGGGCCCCGATGTAGACCGCGACGATGCGCATGGACTGCGAGACGGAGATGACCGGGTACCCGGTCTGCTTGGCCACGCGCTCGGCGGTGCGGTGCCGGGTGCCCGACTCCGACGTCTCGATGGAGGAGTCGGGGACCAGCTGCACGGCGGCGCGGAGGATGCGGGAGACGTCGCGGTCGCACACGATGGCGCCGTCCATCTTGGCGAGCTCGCGCAGCCGGGTGGCGGAGAACTCCACGTCGAGGCTGAACCCGCCCGTCGACAGCCCGTCCACCGTGCGGTCGAAGCCCAGCACGATGAGGGCGCCGGTGCGGCCGCGCAGGATCCGCTCGAGGCCGTCCCGCAGCTCGGTGCCCGGGGCGAGCACCGCGAGGGTGGCCCGGAGCAGGTCCTCGGGCGTGCGGTCTGCGGTCGCCACCGTGCCCTCCTCGCGGACGAGGGCCGCTCGCGGCCGATCGGTTCTCTGGTGCGTGGTCGGGCGAAGTCTAGCCCTGTGCCGCAGCGCAGGCGGGTCAGCGCACCAGCCGGGCGTGGCGCACGGCGTCGGCCAGGCTCGCGGCCTCGTGCACCCGGATCCCCGCCGGGGCCTTGCCCGTCGGCACCGAGCCCGCGGGCACGACGGCCGAGGTGAAACCCAGGCGCGCGGCCTCCGCCAGCCGGCGGGGCACGCCCGAGACGCTGCGCACCTCCCCGGCCAGCCCGACCTCCCCGACCGCGACGAGACCCGCGGGCAGCGGCTCGTCGACGCTGGCGCTCGCGACGGCCAGGGCGACCGCGAGGTCGACCGAGGGCTCGGTCAGCTTCACCCCGCCGACGGTCGCGACGTAGGTGTCCCGGTCGGCGATCTTCAGGCCCAGCCGGCGCTGCAGGACGGCCAGGACCATGGCGATCCGGCTCGCCTCCAGCCCGCTCGTCACGCGCCGCGCGCTGCCCGGCGCGGGCTCGCCGGCCACCAGCGCCTGCAGCTCGGCCAGCAGCGGCCGCCGGCCCTCGAGCGTGACCGTGATGCAGGTCCCCGGCACCGGTTCGGGGGTGGCGGAGACGAAGAGCATGCTCGGGTCGGGCAGCCCGGCGATGCCGTCCTCGGACAGGTCGAAGCAGCCCACCTCGTCGGTCGGGCCGTAGCGGTTCTTCACGGCCCGCAGCAGCCGCAGGCGGGAGTGCCGCTCGCCCTCGAACTGGCACACCACGTCGACCAGGTGCTCGAGCGTGCGGGGGCCGGCGATCGAGCCGTCCTTCGTGACGTGGCCGACGAGCAGCGTGGACATGCCGCGGCGCTTGGCCGCGGCGATCAGCGCGCCCGCGACCTCGCGGACCTGGGTCACGCCGCCCGCGGCGCCCTCGACCGCCCCCGAGGCGACCGTCTGCACCGAGTCGACGACGAGGAGGTCGGGGGCGGAGTGCTCCACGTGGCCGAGCACCGTGGCCAGGTCCGTCTCCGCCGTCAGCAGCAGCCGCGGCCGCAGCGCCCCGATGCGCTCGGCGCGCAGGCGGACCTGGGCGGCCGACTCCTCGGCCGTGACGTAGAGGACGGTGCGCCCGCTGGAGGCCACGCGCGACGCGGCGTCCAGCAGCAGGGTGGACTTGCCGACGCCCGGCTCCCCGGCCATGAGGACGACGGCCCCGGGGACGAGGCCGCCGCCGAGGACGCGGTCGAACTCCTCGACGCCCGTGGGCGCGGCCCGCGCGGCCTCGACGTCCACCTCGGCGATGGGGCGGGCCGGCTCGCGCACGTGCGCGGGGGCGGTCGTCCGCACGACGGGGGAGCCGAGCTCGGCGACGGTGCCCCACGCCTGGCACTCCCCGCAGCGCCCGGCCCACTTGGCCGTCTGCCAGCCGCACTCCGCGCACGCGTAGGCGGGCCGGACGGGGCGGGAGGGGCTCTTCGCGGGCATGGCCCCGACGCTAGACGCCGCGTGCGACAGCCGGCTCAGGTGCCGTAGAGCGCCTTCATCGTCGTCATGAGCATGCCGAGCGTGGCCAGGGTGAAGCTGGGCACGAAGGCGAGGATGGCCGCGCCGATGCTGTTGGTCTTGCGGTAGAGCAGGTACGCCGAGAAGACCATCACCAGGCAGCCCGCGAGCGTGAAGCTCAGCGCCGTGACGATCATGGCCGTGCTGGCGGCCTCGTACGGGTTGGCGCCCAGCAGGATGAGCGGCACGACCCCCGCGAGCAGCAGGCCGACGAGCCAGATGAGGAGCGCGACCACGACGCCCTTGTTCGGCTGCAGCTTGCGCATGGGGGCCAGCGCGCGCTGGCCCTCCGCGGGGGCGTTGCTCGTGTGCGCGTGGCTCATGCCCCCATCATCCACGCTTCCGCCACCGCAGCACCACCGCGTAGTCGACCGACGTGCCGGGGTGCTCGGCCAGCAGCTGCGCGGCCAGCCGGGGGGCGAACTCGATCCGGACGACGGCCTCGAAGTTCGCCCGGTCCTCGAACTCCCAGTGCACGGTGAGCCGCTCGGCCGCCCAGCCGCGGCGCGCGAAGAACCGGTCGACGGCGCGCTGGTCCCACGCCGGCAGCGACCGGCGGAACCACGCCCCGAACGTCGAGCGCGAGGCGTCGTTGTCGATGACGAAGGCCGTCCCGCCGCGGCGCAGCACGCGGTCCAGCTCCGCGAGGCCGGGTTCGCAGCCCGGGCCGAAGAAGTACGCCCACCGCGCGTGCACGACGTCGACGCTCGCGTCGGGCAGCGGCAGCTCCTCGGCCGAGCCGGCCAGCACCCGCACGCCCGGCAGGCCCGCCGTGCGCCGCCGCGCCAGCTGCACGAGCGGCGGGTGCGGCTCGACGCCCGTCACCGAGGCCGCGTCCACGGCGAAGCGCGGCAGGTGGAACCCCGTGCCGCAGCCCACGTCGAGGACGTCCAGGCCCGCCCAGTCGTGCACGGCGCGCACGGCCGCCTCGAGCCGCTGCGGGCGGTCGACGGCGCGGTTCTCCAGCTCGTACACGGCCGGGGAGCCCCACACGTTGGGGCTCGGGACGACGCCCTTCACACGCGCGGGCGGTCCGCGGGGTGCACGGTCAGCGGCAGCAACCGGCGGTGCGCCGAGGCGCCGGCGGAGCGGGCGACGAGGGCCTCGCAGTGCCGGGCGAGCTCCTCGTAGGGGGCGTCGCCGATGAGCTCGCGCAGCTCGGCCGCCATGCTGCGGAACACCGGCCGCGTGCCCACGTGCGCGGCGGGGTTGCCCGTGCAGTACCAGTCCAGGTCGTGCCCGCCCTCGCCCCAGCCGCGCCGGTCGTACTCGGAGATGCTGACCTCGAGGTAGGTGGTGCCGTCGCCGCGCGTCACGGTCCGGTAGCCGCGCTTGAGGGGCAGCTGCCAGCACACGTCGGGCTTCAGCGTCAGCGGGTCGACGCCCTCGGCGACCGCGAGCACGTGCAGGGCGCAGCCCGCGCCGCCCGCGAAGCCCTGCCGGTTGGCGAAGATGCAGCCGCCGTCGACGACCCGCGTCTTGCGCGCGCCGTCCTCGACCTCGATCCAGCCGCCGGCGGCCTTGCGGCCGGTCGCGTGGTGCTGCCACGTCGCGGGCGTCAGCCGCTTGACCGCGGCCCGGACCCGCTTCTCGTCCGCGGGCTCGGTGAAGTGCGCCCCGAGGCTGCAGCAGCCGACGTTGACGCTGTCGGCGTAGATGCCGGGGCAGCCGTTGCCGAAGATGCAGGACCAGTCCGACGTCAGCCAGGTCAGGTCGCAGCGGTACACGGTGTCCGGGGCGTCACCGGAGTCCTCCGGGTCGGGGAACTCGATCCACAGCCGCGGACCGTCCAGGGGGGTCTCGACGCTCACGCGGCCCACGGTAGGACGTCCAGTACGGTCGCGGCATGCGGCTGGGCGTTCTCGACGTGGGCTCCAACACGGTCCACCTCCTCGTGGTCGACGCCCACCCCGGCGCCCGGCCGCTGCCCGCCAGCTCCACCAAGCGGCTGCTGCGCCTGGCCGAGCACCTGGACGCGGACGGGGCGATCGACGCGAGCGGCGTCGAGGCGCTGACCGAGGCGGTCGCGGACGCGGTCCGCGCCGCGGAGGACGCGGGGGCGGAGGAGGTGCTCGCCTTCGCCACGTCGGCGGTGCGCGAGGCGGCGAACGGCGACGCGGTCCTCGACCACGTCGCGGCGAGCACGGGCGTGCGCCTGCAGGTCCTGCCGGGCCAGGCCGAGGCCGACCTGACCTTCCTGGCCGTGCGCCGCTGGTTCGGCTGGTCCGCCGGCCGGCTGCTCGTCCTGGACATCGGCGGCGGCTCGCTCGAGATCGCGACGGGCCTGGACGAGGTCCCGGACACCGCGGTCTCGCTGCCGCTGGGCGCGGGACGCCTCACGCGGGACCGGCTGCGGGGCGACCCGCCGTCGGCCGACGAGGTCCGCGAGACCCGCCGCCACGTGCGCCGCCAGGTCGCCGGCTGCGTGCGCGAGGTGACCCGCGGCGGCCCGGCGGACCTCGTGGTCGCCACCAGCAAGACGCTGCGCAGCCTCGCGCGCCTGACGGGAGCCGCCCCCAGCGCGGCCGGTCCGCAGGAGCGCCGCGTGCTGCGCCTCGACGAGCTGGTGCCCTGGGTGCCGCGCCTCGCGGAGATGGACCTGGCCGGCCGCCGGCGGCTGCCGGGCGTCAGCGAGGAGCGCGCTCCCCAGCTGCTCGCGGGGGCGCTCGTCGCCGAGGCCACCCTCGAGCTGCTCGGCGTCGCCGAGGCGCTGATCTGCCCCTGGGCGCTGCGCGAGGGGATCATCCTGCGCCGCTTCGACGCCATCGCCGCGCCCGCCGCGACGAGCGGCGTGCTCGACGCGGTCTAGCGTGGGGGGCATGGGTCCCATCCCGGTAGGCCTCTCGACCTCGTGCTCCTACCCCGAGTCCACGACCGCCGCCTTCGAGATCGCCTCCCGTCTCGGCTACGACGGCCTCGAGGTCATGGTGTGGACCGACCCGGTGAGCCAGGACGGCGTGGCCATCCAGCGCCTCGTCGAGCACTTCGGCCTGCCCGTGCTGTCGATCCACGCACCGACGCTGCTGCTGACGCAGCGCATCTGGGGCCGCGGTGACCCGTGGGGCAAGGTCGAGAAGTCCTGCGAGCTGGCCGCCGGCCTGGGCGCGCGCACGGTCGTCGTGCACCCGCCGTTCCGCTGGCAGCGCGACTACGCCTCCGGCTTCGTGGACGGCATCCGGGCGCTCGAGCAGCGCACCGGGGTGACGCTCGCGGTGGAGAACATGTTCCCGTGGCGCGCGCGCGGTCGCGAGGTCGTCGCGTATGCGCCCGGCTGGGACCCGACCGACCACGACTACGAGCACCTGACGCTGGACATCTCCCACGCCGCGACGTCGGGCCTGGACGCGCTGGCCCTGGCCCGCGCGTTCGGCGACCGCCTCGCCCACCTGCACCTGTGCGACGGCTCGGGCTCGATCAAGGACGAGCACCTGGTCCCCGGCGAGGGGTCCCAGCCGTGCGCCGAGGTCCTCCAGCACCTGGCCGGCACGGGCTTCGACGGGGCCGTCGTCATGGAGGTCAACACCCGCCGGGCCCGCGGTCGCGCCGAGCGCGAGGCCGAGCTCGCGGCGGCCCTGGCCTTCGCGCGCACGCACCTCGCGATGGCCGCGGCGCCCGGGGGCGCCGCGTGAGCGACACCCTCGCGCTGGTCGGGGCGGGGGTCATGGGCCAGACGCTGCTCGGCGGGCTGCTGCGCGCGGGCCGCGACCCCGGCAGCGTCGTGGTCGTGGACCGGCGCACCGGCCGGGGCGAGGAGCTGCACGCGCGCTTCGGCGTGCGCGTGGTCGCCGACGTCGCCGCCACGGCCGCCGCGTCCACCGTGGTGCTGGCGGTGAAGCCGCAGGACATGGGCGACCTCCTGGACGCGCTCGCCGGCCACCTGGCGCCGGACGCGCTCGTGGTGTCGCTGGCGGCGGGCACCACGACGGCCTTCCTGGAGGCCCGGCTGCGCCCGGGCACCGCGGTCGTGCGGGTCATGCCCAACACGCCGTCGCTGGTCGACGAGGGCATGGCGGCGCTGGCGCCGGGCAGCGCGTGCGGCGCCGAGGACCTCGCGCTCGCCGAGTCCCTGCTGCGCTCGTGCGGGCGCACCGCCGTGCTGGCCGAGAAGCACCTCGACGCCGTCACGGCGCTGTCGGGCTCGGGCCCCGCGTACGTCTTCTACGTCGTCGAGGCCATGGTCGAGGCCGGGGTCCTGCTCGGGCTGCCGCGCGCCACGGCCACCGAGCTCGTCGTGCAGACCGTCGTCGGTGCGGGCGCCATGCTGCGCGAGACGGGCCAGCACCCCACGGTGCTGCGCGAGCAGGTGACGTCCCCGGCCGGCACGACGGCGGCGGCGCTACGGCAGCTGGACTCCTCCGGGGTCCGGGCCGCGCTGGTCTCCGCGGTCGAGGCCGCCTGGGCCCGGTCCCGGCAGCTGTCGGGGAGCTGACGTGAGCGCGTCGACCGCGGCGGCGGAGCAGGTCCGCGTGGTGTGGGACCCGGTCTTCAACCGCTACGACTTCGGGCGCTGGCACCCCATGGCGCCCGTCCGGCTCGACCTGACGGCGCGGCTGTGCACCGAGCTGGGTCTCTTCGACGTGCCGGGCCTCTCGGTCGTCTCGGCGCAGCCCGCCGACGACGCGCTGCTCACGACGGTCCACGAGGAGGCCTACGTCGAGGCCGTGCGGGCGGCCTCGGCCGATCCCCGGCAGGCCCGCGCGGACTACGGCCTCGGGACCGACGACGACCCCGCCTTCCCCGGCATGCACGACGCGGCGGCCCGGATCGTGGGCGGCACGGTCGACCTGGCGCGCGCCGTGCTGGCGGGCGAGGTGCCGCACGGGGTGAACTTCTGCGGCGGCATGCACCACGCCAAGCCGGGCTGCGCGAGCGGCTTCTGCGTCTACAACGACGCCGCCGTGGCGATGCGCGCCATGCTCGACGCCGGTGCGCAGCGCATCGCCTACGTCGACCTCGACGTGCACCACGGCGACGGCACCGAGGCGGCCTTCTGGGACGACCCGCGGGTGCTGACGGTGAGCGTCCACGAGTCGGGCACGACCCTCTTCCCGGGCACGGGGTACGCCGACGAGCTGGGCGGGCCCGGCGCGCTGGGCGGCGCGGTGAACCTCGCGCTCCCGGCCGGGCTGGGCGACGCCGGCTGGCTGCGGGCGCTGCACGCCGTCGTGCCGCAGCTGGTCACCTCCTTCGCGCCGGACGTCCTGGTGACGCAGCACGGCTGCGACACCCACGACCTGGACCCGCTGGGGCACCTCACGGTCTCGGTGGACGCGCAGCGCCGGGCGTCGGAGTCGATGCACGAGCTGGCGCACTCCGCGGCCGGCGGCCGCTGGCTGGCCCTGGGCGGAGGCGGCTACGAGGTCGTCGACGTCGTCCCGCGCACGTGGGCCCACCTGGTCGCGATCGCCTCGCACCGGCCGCTGGACCCCGCGACGCCCGTGCCCGCGGCCTGGCTGGAGCACGCCCGGCAGCTGACCGGTCACGCGGCCCCGCCGCGCATGACGGACGGTCGCGACGCGGCCTTCACCGGCTGGGAGTCCGGCTACGACCCGGAGTCGGCGCTCGACCGCGCGGTGCTGGCCACGCGGCGGGCGGCCTTCCCGCTGCACGGGCTCGACCCCGACTTCGACTGAGCGCGACGCGCGGTCACTCCTCGTGCTGTCACTCTCGGTAATTGAGTGGTAGCTGAGATCTTCCACAGACGTCACTCGGACCCCTACAGTGGTCTCCGGACGCGCCCTGCGCGCGCGACGTGAAGGGTGCTGTGGGGATGCCTGAGGACCACCCGCTGTCCAACGTCCGGTTCCTGACCGTGGCCGAGGTGGCGTCGATGATGCGCGTGTCGAAGATGACGGTGTACCGGCTCGTGCACAACGGGGACCTCCCCGCGGTGCGCGTCGGGCGGTCCTTCCGCGTCCCCGAGGGGGCGGTCCACGACTACCTGCGCCAGTCGTTCATCGACACCGCGTAGACTCCTCCGCGATCAGCCGTCGAAGTGAGCGAGGACCCCCGTGGGCTCTGTCATCAAGAAGCGTCGCAAGCGCATGGCGAAGAAGAAGCACCGGAAGCTGCTTCGCCGCACGCGCCACCAGCGTCGCAACAAGAAGTGAGCTGACCCCAGCTCGGCCCAGCGGGCGTCCCTGCACTCAGGGGCGCCCGCTGCGTCGTTGCACGAGGCCCACGAGGGACACGGCCGCCGCACCGGCGAGGCCGGCGGTCCCCAGGCGCGCGGTCCAGCGCGCCGCGGTGCGCCAGTGGCGGAACTCGTGCACGGGCCAGCCGTGCGCGGCGGCGTGCCGGCGCAGCGTCGCGTCCGGGTTGACCGCCACGGGCTGCCCCACCATCGACAGCAGGGGCAGGTCGTTAGCGGAGTCGGAGTAGGCCGCGCAGCGCGCCAGGTCCAGGCCGCGGCGGGCCGCGAGGTCGCGCACGGCGCGCGCCTTCGCCTCGCCGTGCAACGGCTCGCCGATGAGGCGGCCGGTGTAGGTGCCGTCGACGTTCTCGGCGACGGTCCCGAGCGCCCCCGTCAGGCCGAGCCGGCGGGCGATGACGTCGGCCAGCTCCACGGGCGCGGCGGTCACGAGCCACACGGGGACGCCCGCGGCCAGGTGCCGCGAGGCGAGGGCCTGCGTGCCCGGGCGGACCTTCGCCCCGACGTACTCGTCGTAGACCTCCTCACCGATGGCCCGCAGGTCCGCCGTCCGGTGCCCCGCGACGAGCGCCAGCGCGAGCTCGCGCACCTCGACGAGGTGGCCCAGGTTCTCCCCGCGCAGCGCGAAGTGCAGCGAGCGCCGCGCGAACAGTTGCAGCTCCCGGCGGGAGAAGAAGTGGCGGGCGTGCAGCCCGCGGGCGAGGTAGTACAGCGAGGCACCGCGGACCATGGTGTTGTCCAGGTCGAAGAAGGCGGCCTCGGCCGGCTGAGGCATGCTCGCCACCATAGGCGGCGGACCGGGGGAGACGCGTGGAGCACGACGACGGGGTCACCCGGGTGCAGCTGGTCTCCCGGGCGGGGTGCCACCTGTGCGACGACGCCCGCGAGGTCGTGCGGCGCGTGGTCGAGCGGGCGGGGGAGCGCTTCGCCGAGGTCGACGTCGACGCTGACCCGGAGCTGTTGCGGCGCTACTCCGACCGCGTGCCCGTCGTGCTCGTGGACGGGGCCGAGACCGACTTCGGGCGCCTCGACGAGCAGCGCCTGGCCGAGGCCCTCGCGGGCCGCCGCTGGTGGCGCCGCCGTCGCGGGTGAACGGGCAGCTCAGACACCGTGCGAGACCCTCGTCACGCCGGGCCCCGACGACTTTGTGCGTGCCTTCACAAACGCTTACGCTGGACGTCGCACGAAGCAGGTACCGCTCCGAAGAGGGTGTCAGGTCTGACCGCAGTGGACGACGACGTGGTGAGAAGCGCGCGCCTGCGCCCCGGGCGCAACCGTCCGGGGGCGGGGGACGACCTCGCCGACCTCGGTCCCTGCGAGTCCGCTGTGCCGATGCCCGTCGAGGTCCCCGAGGCGACCGTCTCGCGCCTGCCGCAGTACCTCCGCGCGCTGTCCGCCCTGGCCGAGGCGGGCCTGCGGACCGTGTCCTCCGAGGCGCTCGCGGAGGCGGCCGGCGTCGGCTCCGCGAAGCTGCGCAAGGACCTCTCCTACCTCGGCAGCTACGGCACCCGCGGCGTCGGCTACGAGGTCGGTGAGCTGCACCAGCACATCGCCGACCGCCTGGGGCTGACGTCCAGCTGGCGCGTCGTGATCGTCGGCATCGGCAACCTCGGGCACGCGCTCGCGGGCTACGGCGGCTTCGCCTCGCGTGGCTTCAGCGTGGTCGGCCTCTTCGACGTCGACCCCACCGTGGTCGGCGAGGTCGTCAGCGGGCTGCGCGTGCGGCCCCTGGACGACCTCGAGGCGACCGTGCGCGAGGGCGGCGCGACGATCGCCGTGCTCACGGTGCCCGCGGGCGTCGCGCAGGGCGTGTGCGACCGCCTCGTCGCGGCCGGGGTCACGAGCGTCCTGAACTTCGCGCCGACGGTGATCCGCGTGCCCGACCACGTCGACGTGCGCAAGGTGGACCTGGCGTCGGAGCTGCAGATCCTCGCCTTCCACGCGCAGCGCAAGGCGCACGTCCGGGTCGGGGAGGTGGTCTGAGTGACGCTCATGGTCGTGGGCCTGTCCCACCGCACCGCGGGCCTGGAGGTCCTCGAGCGCGCGGCGTTCGACGCCGCGTCGGCGGCTGCGGCGGTCGCCGAGATCACCGCGTCGCCCCACGTGGAGGAGGCGTTCGTCCTCTCCACCTGCAACCGCGTCGAGCTGTACTGCGAGGTGACCCGCTTCCACGGCGGCGTGGCCGACGTGGGCGACGCGCTGGCCCGCCGCATCGGCGTGCCGCTGGAGGAGCTGGGCGACCAGCTCTACGTCCACTACGACGACGCGGGCGTCGAGCACCTCTTCCGGGTCGCCTGCGGGCTGGACTCGATGGCCGTGGGCGAGAGCCAGATCCTCGGCCAGCTGCGCGGCTCCCTGCACGACCTCCAGCGCGGCGGCGGGGCCGGCGGCACCCTGGACCGGCTGCTGCAGGCGGCGCTGCGGGTCGGCAAGCGCGCGCACGCCGAGACGGGCCTGGACGCCGCGGGGGCCTCCCTCGTCGACGCGGCCGTCGCGCGCGCGGAGTCCGTGCTCGGCCCGGTGCAGGGCCGCCGCGTCCTCGTCGTCGGCGCGGGCGCGATGAGCGCGCTGGTCGCCACGACGCTCGCGCGCCTGCAGCCCGCCGAGGTCGTCGTCGCCAACCGCACGCCCGAGCGCGCGCAGCGCCTCGCCGCGGCCGTCGGCGGCCGGGCCGTGGGGCTCGACGCCCTGCGCGCCGAGGTGGCCGCCGCGGACCTGGTCCTCAGCTGCACGGGCGCCGTCGGGCACGTCCTGGACGTGGCCGTCGTCGCGAGCGCGCTGCTGACCCGCCCGCAGCAGCCGCTGTTCCTCGCCGACCTGGCGCTGCCCCGCGACGTCGACCCGGACGTCGCGACGCTGCCGGGCGCGCACCTCGTCGACCTCGAGGGCCTGGGCCGGGACCTCGCGGGCACGGGCGTCGCGGCCGACCTGCGGGCGGTGCGCGGGATCGTCGCGGAGGAGCTCGCGGCGCACGCCGCGTCGCTGCGCGCGGCCGACGTCGCGCCGACGGTGGTGGCGCTGCGCGCGCAGGCCCGGCACGTCGTGGAGACCGAGATGCGCCGCCTGGACCAGCGGGCGGACCTGTCGCCGCAGGTCCGGGCCGAGGTCGACCGCACGGTGCACCGGATCGTGGAGAAGCTGCTGCACACGCCGACCGTGCGCGTGAAGGAGCTCGCCGAGGCCCCCGGCGGCGTCGGCTACGCGGCCGCGCTGCGCGCGCTGTTCGACCTCGAGGTCGGCGGCGGGGCGCGCGTGGGCGAGGCGCCGCTGTCGGGCACCGTCGCCGACGCCGTGGGCAGGCTGCCGTGAGGCCGCTGCGGCTCGGCACGCGGCGCAGCCTGCTCGCCACGACGCAGAGCGGGTGGGCGGCGGACGCGCTGCGACGCACCGGCCACGAGGTCGAGCTCGTCGAGATCACGACGCACGGCGACGTCTCCAAGGAGCCGCTCGCGGTGATCGGCGGGACGGGCGTGTTCGTGTCCGCGCTGCGCGACGCGCTGCTGGCCGGCACCGTCGACCTCGCCGTGCACTCCCTCAAGGACCTGCCGACCGCGCCCGCCGCCGGCCTCGTGCTGGCCGCGGTGCCGCAGCGCGAGGACCCGCGCGACGTCCTCGTGGCCGCGGGGCGCACGCTCGCCGAGCTGCCGGCCGGCGCGAGGGTCGGGACGGGGTCGCCGCGCCGCCGCGCGCTCCTGCTGGACGTGCGCCCCGACCTCGACGTCGTCGCGGTCCGCGGCAACGTCGACACGCGGCTGCGGATGGTCGGCGACGGCCGCCTCGACGGCGTCGTCCTCGCCGCCGCGGGCCTGAACCGCCTCGGCCGCCTCGGCGAGGCCAGCGAGCTGCTCGACCCGGCGGGGTTCGTCCCGGCGCCGGGGCAGGGCGCGCTGGCGCTGGAGTGCCGGGCGGGCGACACCGAGGTGCGCACCGCGCTGGCGGCGCTGGAGTCCCCCGCGGACCGGCTCGCGATCGCCGCCGAGCGCCGCGTCCTCGGCGCCCTCGAGGCGGGCTGCTCCGCGCCCGTCGGCGCCCACGCCACGAGCTCCGGCGGCGTGCTCACCCTCGTGGTGGCGGTCGGCGGCCTCGACGGCCTCGTGCGCCGCACCACGTCCGGTCCCGTCGCCGACGAGGCCGCCGCGGTGGCGCTGGCCTCCCGCCTCGCGGCGGCCTCGTCGGCGACGGGACCGGACG
>NZ_JAAALN010000109.1 GCF_009906795.1 Kineococcus siccus | reverse complement strand
CCCGGCGCCGCCCAGCGGCAGGTCGTCGAAGAGTGTGCTCATCGTGGGGCCAGGGTAGGCCGCCGCGACGACACGGGCCGCCGCGCGCGGCCGGGCGGGACGCGGTGGACTCCTCGTGCGGGTCCTGCCCGCGGCCGTCCCCGCACGCCGCTGGACCGATCCGGTCCACTCCGGACCGCGCTGGTCCGGCAGGCGTCTACCCTGGAGGCGTGCCGAGGACCGTGCCGCGACCCACGCGGGAGCAGATCGACGACGACATCGTCGAGGCCGCCGCCGCGCTCTTCGCCCGCCACGGCTTCGACCAGACGTCGGTGCAGCGCATCGCCGACGCCGTCGGCTACTCCAAGACCGGCCTCCTGCACCGGTTCCCGACCAAGGAGTCGCTGCAGGTCGCCGCCGTCGGGCGCTGCGTCGACCTGGTCGCGGGCATCGCGGCCGACGTCGCACCGCTGCCGCCCGGCCCGGCCCGCGACCGCGCGGTCGTCACGGCGGTGGCCGACCTGGCGCTGCAGCGGCCGGGCTACGTCGCGCTCATGCTCGGCGCGCTCGGCGCCGAGGAGGGCACCCCCGTCTCGGCCGGCCTGCAGGACATCGCCGAGGGTCTCTTCCGCGCCTTCGACGCCCCTTCGGAGGGCGCCTCCGAGCGCACGCTGCGGGTCGTCGGGGCGCTCGGCGCCCTGGCCGTCTCGTCCCTCGCCTGCCACGAGGCGCCCGCCGCCGAGGTGCGGCCCGTGATCATCGCCACCGCCTACGCCGCCCTCGGGCACGAGAGGACCACCTGATGGCCACCTTCCTGCACCGCCTGGGGCTCGGCGCCCACCGCCACCGCCTGCTCGTGGTCGCCGTCTGGCTGCTCGTCCTCGTGGGCACCGGCGTGAGCGCCGCGACGCTCGCGGGCAAGACGATCTCCACCTTCGACATCCCCGGCCAGGAGTCGACGACCGCGCTGACGCTCATCGACGAGCGCTTCGGCGCGGGCAGCGGCGGGGCGGGGGCGCAGGTCGTCCTGCAGGCCCCGGGGCAGGAGCAGATCACCGCACCGGCCAACGCGCAGCGGGTCGCCGCGATCGTCGCCGAGCTGGGGACGCTGCCCGGGGTCGCGAGCGCGAGCAACCCGCTGGACCCGCGGGCGCCCACCGTCTCCGCCGACCAGCGCGCCGCGTACTCGAGCGTCACGTACACCGCCCCGGCCCCCGAGATCACCGAGGCCCAGCGCGAGGCGCTGCTCGACGTCGTGGCCGAGGCCCGCGCGCAGGGCTTCCAGGCCGAGGTCACGGGCGAGGCCACCGTCCCCGTCACCGAGGTCGGGGGCATCGGCGAGGTCGTCGGCGTCGTCGCGGCCCTGGTCGTCCTGGGCATCACGTACGGCTCGCTCGTCGCGGCCGGGATGAACCTGCTGACGGCGGTCGTCGGCGTCGGCATCGGCGCCCTGGGCGTCACGACCCTCACCGGGTTCGTCGACCTGCAGTCGACCACCCCGATCCTCGCGATCATGCTGGGCCTGGCGGTCGGCATCGACTACGCGCTCTTCATCTTCACGCGCTTCCGCACCGAGCTCGTGGCCGGCCGCGCGGTCCGGGAGGCGGTCGCGATCGCCGTCGGCACGGCCGGGTCGGCGGTGCTCACGGCCGGCACGACCGTCGTCATCGCCCTGGCGGGGCTCTCGGTCGCGGGCATCCCCTTCCTCACCGAGATGGGCCTCGCGGCCGCAGCGACCGTCGTCATCGCGGTGCTCGTCGCGCTGACGCTCGTGCCCGCGGTCCTCAGCTACGTCGGGTTCAAGGCCCTCCCGCGGGCCGCCAACCGGGCCCTCACGCACCGCAGCGGGCGCCACGTCGCGGCGCCGGCCACCACCGAGCGGGCCCTGTTCCGGCGCTGGGGCCGCACCGTGACGCACCACCGCTGGCCGAGCCTCCTCGTGGCCGTCGTCGCGCTGGGCGTCGTGGCCCTGCCGGTGTTCTCGATGCAGACCTCGCTCGACCAGCCGCCGGCGCCCGGCAGCACCCAGGCGCGCGCCACCGCGATCCTCTCCGACCGCTTCGGCCCCGGGGTCACGGGCCCGCTCGTGGTGCTCGTGGACGGGCCCGGCGCCGTGGCGCGCGCCCAGGCCGTGAGCACGGAGGCGGCCGGCCTGCCCGGCGTCGCGCTCGCGACGCCCCCGCAGCCGAACGCCGACCAGAGCGCCGCGCTCGTCACCGTCATCCCGACCACGGCGCCGCAGTCGGAGGAGACCGCCGACCTCGTGCGCTCGCTGCGGGCGCGCCTCGCGGCCGACCCGCAGACGCCGACCCGGGCCTACGTCACGGGCGCGACGGCGGTCAGCGTCGACGTCACGGCCAAGCTCGCCGACCAGCTGCCCGTCTACCTCGTGCTCGTCGTCGGGCTGGCGTTCGTCCTGCTGGTCCTCGTGTTCCGCTCGATCCTCGTGCCCGTCGTCGGGGTCCTCGGGTTCCTGCTCACCATCGGCGTCTCGCTCGGGGCCACCACCGCGGTGTTCCAGTGGGGCTGGCTGAAGGACCTCGTGCTCTCCGACACCACCGGACCCCTGCTGAGCCTCGCGCCGATCATCGTCGTGGGGATCCTCTTCGGCCTCGCGATGGACTACCAGGTGTTCCTGGTCTCGCGCATGCACGAGGCGCACGCCCACGGCGCCGACCCGCGGCAGGCCGTCGTGACGGGGTTCCGGCAGGCCGCTCCCGTGGTGCTCGCGGCCGCGGCCATCATGTTCGCGGTCTTCGCGGGCTTCGTCCCGGAGGGCGACGCGACGCTCAAGCCCATCGCCTTCGCCCTGGCGATCGGCATCCTCGCCGACGCCGTCGTCGTGCGGATGGTCGCCGTCCCCGCGGCCCTCGCGCTGCTCGGCCGCTCGGCGTGGTGGCTGCCGCGGTGGTTGCGCTGGCTGCCGACGCTGGACGTCGAGGGTGCGGCGCTCGAGCGAAGCGTGCCCAGTCCGCGCGAGGGCCAGCCCGACGGGGAACCCGCCGGGTCCGCCCCGCAGTCGTCGCCGACCCGGTCCTGACGCCCTCGCCTGGCGAGCCGGTCAGCGGATGCCGGCCGCCCGCAGGTCGCGCGCGAGCCGTCCGGCGTGGCGCTGGACGACGGCCGCGACGCGCGCGACCTCGTCGTCGGTCGCCGCCTCGGAGCGCATGCTGCAGCTGATCGCGTCGGTCGCGGGGATGCGGTACTCGATGCGCACCCCGACGCACGTCGTGCCCGCGAGGTTCTGCCCGCGCTCGACGGCGTAGCCCCGCTCGCGGGTGGCGGCCAGCTCGGCCTCGAGGGCACCCCGGTCGGCCACGGTGTCGGGGGTCAGGCGCGGCAGCTCGGCGGGCAGCAGCTCGTCCAGCTCGGCCGCGGTGCGCTCGGACAGCAGCGCCTTGCCGAGGGAGGTGGCGTGGGCCGGCAGGTAGCGGCCCACGCGGGACGTGCCGCGGTGCGCGTCGGGCGCCTCGCGGGTCGCGAGGTAGATGACGTTCGCCCCGTCGAGGCGGGCGACGTGGGTGGTGCAGCCGGTCTCGTCGCGGATCGCCTCGATGCACGCGATCGCGCGGGGCAGCGCCTCGTCGCGGTCGAGGTAGGCCGTGCCCGTCAGCAGGGCCTGGGCCCCCATGCCGTAGCCGCCCGTCGCGGTCGGCGGCTCGATCCAGCGCAGGTCGACCAGGGTCCGCAGCAGCGCGTGCAGGCTCGAGCGCGGGTAGCCCGTGCGCTCCTGCAGCTGCGCGACCGTGAACGTGTACGGCGGTTCGGCCAGCGCCTGCAGGATCCGGACGGTCCGCTCGGCGGACTTCACCGGCCCCGGCCGGCCCCCTCCACCTCGGTCCCGTCCACCCCGGTCACGTCCGCGTCCTCGACCGTCACTGCGCGCTCGAGCGCCACTGCGTCCTCCACCGGCACGACCCTCCCCTTCCCCGGAGGACCGCAGTCTAGGCAGCGCCGCGGAGCTGCACGTCGTCCACGCACGCGGACGCCGCGCGGGCGGCGGGACGGGCGGGCTGCGCGAGAGCGTCCGTCAGGACCGCAGCGTGGTGCCCCGTCGGCGCTGGGCGATCTGCACGCCGCGGTGCGCCACCCCGACGAGGCCGAGACCCGCGGCGTCGGCCAGCGGCACCCAGCAGCCGAGGTCGGTGCTGCCCCCGACGTCGAGCACCTGGGGCGTCCGGACCTCGCGCGCGGTCGCGGTGACGAGGACGCGCAGCGCGTGGAAGTCCTCCAGGACGCCGCGCGGCGAGCGGCCCGTGAAGTGCTCGGAGCCGACGTCGACCAGCGCGTCGACCTCGACGTCCATGCCCGTCTCCTCGTGCACCTCGCGCACGGCCGCGGCCACGGGGTGCTCGCCGTGGTCCACGCCGCCCCCCGGCAGGGTCCAGCGGCCCGGGCTGGGCGTCGCCGTCGACAGCCGCGTCAGCAGGATCTCGTCGCGGGCGCTGACGACGACCGCGTAGGCCGCGAGCCGCTGGCGCAGCACCGGTGCCACGACGCCGTCCCCCGCGGGCGCCAGCCGCGCCCGCTCGTCCGCGCCGACCGCCACGAGCTCGTCCGGCACCAGGGGGTGGGGCCGCTGCTCGGGCACCCACCGGCCGGGGCGCGGCGCGTCCCGCACGGCGTGGTCGACGACCTCCGCCCCGAGCACCACGTGCACGGTGTGGACGGCGACCTCGGCGGGGCCCGGGCCGTCGAGCCGGACGGGGCGGACCGCGTCGCGGATCTCCAGCGGGGCGCCCGTGCGCGCGGGAGGAGCCCCCAGCGCCGCCAGCGCGCGCCGCGCCCCCGCGGACGGCGCCTCGCCGTGGCTCAGCACGGCCCAGGGCAGGACGCCGTCGTCCCCCACGAGCACCTCACCGCGCGAGCGCAGCGCGACGTGGACGGCGACCCGCTGCAGCGCAGCCGGTCCTGGTCCCCCAGACGTCGTCGACGGGGCGTTCGGGCCGGTCACCGGGACAGGGTCGCCTTGACCGCGGCCTGGTTCCGGCGCTCGGCGACGAAGGACAGGAAGGGGATCGTGCCGGCGAGCGCCGTCAGCAGCATCCGGCCCCAGGGCCAGCGGACGCGGGTCCCCAGGTCGAAGGTCGTGATGAGCAGGAGGATGTAGAACGTCCCGTGGATCGGCCCGAGCACCCGGCTGATGGCCTCGGCGTGCGGCAGGTCCCCGAGCCCCGGCAGGTAGCGCAGCAGCGAGTAGGTCAGCACCAGCAGGCCCACCCCGGTGAGCCACGCCATGACGCGGTAGCGCAGCAGCGCGGACGCGATCTTCGGGTGGCTGCGCAGGCCCGCGTCGGTGGCGGGTCCCGTCGTCATCGGGTGCTGCTCATGTTCTGTCGTCCTCCAGGGCCTGAGGTCGCGGTGCGACCGGGGTTCTCGGGGGCGCCGGCGTCGTCCCCGCCGTCGAGGGGGCCGTCGCCGTCGAGGGGGCCGTCGCCGTCGAGGGGGCCGTCGCCGTCGAGGGAGCCGTCGTCGTCGAGGGAGCCGTCGGGGTCCGCGGCCCGCTCCGCGCGCGCGAGCGCCAGGTCGCGGTCGTCGCGCAGGGCGCGCCGCCAGACCACGACCGCGAAGGCCGCGAACACCCACCACTGCGCCGCGTAGGCCAGGTTGCGCCAGTCGAGCCGTCGCGTCGACCGGCCGGGGTCGGTGGGGGGAACGGCGGCGAGGCCGGCGGCCGGCGCGGAGTCCGTGACGTAGGCGTTGGCGAGGCGGTAGTCGACGAGGTTCACGAGCAGGGCGGCGCTCACGACGCTGACCTGGCCGGGCGCCAGCGCGTTGGTCGTCTCGGCGATGTCGCTGCCCTCGGGCGCCTGCACGACCCCGTCCACCAGGACGGGCCCCGGCGGCAGCGGCGGTGCGGGCGTGCCCTGGGGCACCCACCCGCGCACGACCGGGACGCCGGAGCCGTCGGCCGTGCGGACGATGCCGAGCGCCCACGCGCCGTCGCGGCCGTCGAGGCGCCGGAACGCGACGAGCAGGTCGGCCTGCGGGTCGAAGGTGCCGCTCACGGTGACGTGGCGACCGACCTCGTCGGCGGTCAGCGTCGCCTGCGGCGTGCCGGCGGCCGCGGCGCCGGAGACCACGTCGGCCACGGGGACGGCGGCCTCGCGGGCGGGCGGTTCGGTGACGATGACGTGCCCCCGCTGCCACTGCCAGACGCCGAGCCCGACCATCACGCAGACGACGAGGGCCGCGAGGAGCGTCAGGGCGACGGAGCGGGCCGTCACCCTCGCGCCGGCGGTCGGGGTCACCGGCCCAGGCTACGTCGCCGCGGCGACGGACCCGGCGCCCGGGTGGGCGCCGGGCGGGCCGGTCGGCTCAGACGCCGTGCAGGCGCCTCGCGCGGTGGCCCGTCGCCGCGGTGCGGGGGCGGGGACGGGCTCGGGAGGTCGCGCGGGCGGACCGGTCGGGGCGCCGGTCGGCACCCTCCCAGCGCGTGTCGGCCCCGAACCGCGGGGCGAGCAGGGCCACGAGCAGGAGCACCGCGAGGACGACGAGGCCGGTCACCGGAGACCGCTACCGTGGTGGCGCTGGATAGCGCTACTGTTGCTTCTCATGGACAACGGTAGCAGTGTCGCCCGGGTCGTCGCCACCCTGCGCGACCGGGCGTCGAGCCTGGCGCCCGGCGCGAAGCTGCCCAGCAGCCGGGCCCTCGTCACCGAGCTCGGCGTCGGCCCGGTGACGGTGCAGCGGGCGCTCGACCAGCTGGTGGCCGACGGCACCGTCTCGACGCGACCCGGCGCCGGGACCTTCGTGGCCCGGCCCGCGGCCACCGCGGCCGCCGACACGGACTGGCAGCGGGTCGCGCTCGGCGCCTCGCCGGTCCAGGCCGCGGGCATCGTCGCGGCGCTCGCGGAACCGCCCGAGGACGTGCACGACATGGCCCGGGGCTACCTCGACGCCGCGCTGCAGCCGACCTCGCGGCTGGCCGCCGCGACCGCGCGCGCCGCGCGGCGCCCACAGGCCTGGTCCGTCCCGCCGCACCAGGGCCTCGGCGAGCTGCGCTCGTGGTTCGCCCGCCAGCTCGGCGCGGACCGCGAGGACGTCCTGGTCACGCCCGGCGGGCAGGGGGCGCTGTCCACCGTGCTGCGCGCGCTCGTGCCGGCGGGCAGCCCCGTCCTGGTCGCGGTACCCGGCTACCCGGGCGTCATCTCGCTGCTGCGCAGCGCGGGCCTGGTCCCGGTCCCCGTGCCGACCGACGCCGACGGCGTGCGGCCCGAGCTGCTCGAGCGCGCCTTCGCGACCACGGGAGCGCGGGTGCTGTACCTGCAGCCGACCTACGCCAACCCCGACGGCCACGTCCTGGCCGCCGACCGGCGCCGGCCCGTGCTCGACCTGGCCGCGGCCGCCGGCGCCTTCGTCGTCGAGGACGACTTCGCGCGGTGGCTCGGCCACGGGCCGACGCCACCCCCGTCCCTGCTGCGCGACGACGCCGACGGCCGCGTCATCACGGTCAACTCGCTCACCAAGAGCGCCGCACCCAGCCTGCGCATCGGCTGCGTCGTGGCCCGCGGGCCGGTGATGCAGCGCATCGCCGCGCTGCGCATCGTCGACGACCTCTTCGTCTCCCGGCCCCTGCAGG
This sequence comes from Kineococcus siccus, assembly GCF_009906795.1. Classification (GTDB taxonomy): domain Bacteria; phylum Actinomycetota; class Actinomycetes; order Actinomycetales; family Kineococcaceae; genus Kineococcus; species Kineococcus siccus. The sequence goes on along the minus strand of NZ_JAAALN010000109.1, from coordinate 6,730 downwards.
AGGCGGCCGTCGAGCTGGTCACCGGGGCGGGCTGGGGCCCCCACCTGCGCACGCTGTCGGCGACGCTGGCCGACCGAGTCGACACGCTCACGGCCGCGCTGGCCCGGGAGCTGCCAGAGTGCTCGTTCCGGCGCCCGCGCGGCGGCTTCTCGCTGTGGTTGCGGCTGCCGCGCGGCACCGACGACGCCGACCTGGCCCGGCGGGCCCTCGCGGAGGGCGTCGCCGTCGGGCCGGGCCGGCACTACGTGGTCGCGGAGGAGGACGCCGCGCACCTGCGGCTGTGCGTGGCCGGGCTCGACGCCGCGCACGTGCCGGACGCCGTGCACCGCCTGGCGCGGGCCCTGCACGCGGCCTGAGGCCCTCAGGGCAGGAGGACGACCTTGCCGCCCGCGTGCCCCTCGGCCACGAAGGACAGGGCCGCGGCCGCCTCGGTCAGCGGGAAGGTGCGTGCGACGACGACCGTGAGCTCGCCCGCGCCCAGCGCCGCGGCCAGCCCCGGCCGCGCTCCGTCGCGGACGTCCGTGCCCGGGTCGGCGCCCGGGCCGCCGCCCAGGAGCCTGATGCCGGCCTCGGGCGCGCGCCCGAAGGCGGCGATGGTCGCGATGCGGTCGCGGTCGGCGACGAGCTCGAGGGAGACGTCGACGGCCTCGTCGGTGCCGACGGTGTCCAGCGCCACGTCGACACCTCCCGCAGCGGCGGCGCGGACGCGGTCGGCGAGGCCCTCGCCGTAGGCGACGGGGACGATGCCGAAGGCGCGCAGCGCCTCGTGGCGGTGCGGCGCCGCCGTCCCGACGACGCTCGCCCCCCGGTGCAGGGCGAGCTGCGCGGCGACGAGCCCGACCGAGCCGGCGACGCCGTGCACGAGGACGGTGTCGCCCGCCGCGACGGAGGTCGCGGTGAGCAGGTGCACGGCGGTGCCGCCGACGAGCATGACGCCCGCGGCCTCCTCGAAGGACGCAGACGCGGGCTTGGGCACGACCGCCGAGACCGGCACGGTCACCGCCGAGGCGTACGCCCCGCTGATGCCCGAGACGATGACCTCGTCGCCGACGGCCACCTCGCCGGCCCGCTCGCCCACGGCCGACACGACGCCGGCCAGCTCCATCCCCACGGGGCGGGGCAGGGTCGAGGCGTCGGCGCCCATGAGCCCGCTGAACAGCTTGTGGTCGACGGGGTTGGTCCCGATCGCGCGGACGTCGACGGTGACCTCGCCCGGGCCGGGGGCCGGGACGTCGGTGGTCACGACGGCGAGGACGTCGGGCCCTCCGAAGGCGGTCGCGACGACGGCGGTGGCGACGCGGGCGGTCGCGGTGGTGCTCGGTGCGCTCATGCGCAGGCCAGCATGTTTGCGTCTTCAAACATTCCCGCCGGCCCGGGCCCTTGTCACGGCCGGGCGCGGTGACTACGTTCAACCGCGTGGTTGTACGTGAGACCGGCGACGGCCCGGCCCCCGGGCGGGAGGTCGCCGTGGACCGCGTCTTCGCCGCCCTGGGGGACGCGACCCGGCGCGACATCGTCCGGCGCCTGCTCACGCAGCCGGAGGCCTCGGTCTCCGTGCTCGCCGAGCGCTACGCCATGAGCTTCGCGGCCGTCGCCAAGCACGTCGCCGTGCTCGAACGGGCCCGGCTGGTGAGCAAGACCCGGCGCGGGCGCGAGCAGGTGGTGCGCGCCGAGATCGGCACCCTGCGCTCGGCCGCGGGCCTGCTCGCGGAGTTCGAGACGCTGTGGCGCACCCGGATCGACCGCATGGAGGGGCTCCTCGCCGAGGAGGCCCCCGCCCCACGAGGAGAGGAACCGTCGTGACCGTCCTGCGCACCACCCCCGACCCCGAGGCCCTCACGTTCACGATCGTCGCGGAGTTCGCCGCCCCACCGGCCGCCGTCTGGGAGCTGTGGGCCGATCCCCGCAAGCTCGAGCGCTGGTGGGGCCCGCCGACCTGGCCGGCGAGGTTCGCCGAGCACGACCTGGTGGTCGGCGGCCGGTCGCACTACGTCATGACCGGGCCGGACGGCGGGCAGGCGCACGGCTGGTGGCTCGTCACGGCCGTCGACGCACCGCGCTCGCTCGAGTTCGAGGACGGTTTCGCCCGCGAGGACGGCAGCCCCGACGACAGCCTGCCGACGACGACGGCCCGCGTCGTCGTCGAGGACACCGGGGGTTCCTCGCGCATGACCGTGGTCTCCCGCTTCGCCAGCGCCGAGCAGATGCAGCAGCTCGCCGGCATGGGCATGGAGGAGGGCATGCGGCTGGCGATGGGGCAGATGGACGACCTGCTCGTCGCCGCCTGAGCGCGCGCAGCGGCTCCGGCCCCGGGTCGCCGCGGTCCCTCGCCCCGCGCGGGCGGGAGGGCGGCCGGCTGCCGGGTGTTCACGCGGGGGTCTGCCGGCGGCCACGGCCGTTCACAGGAGATCACTAGGTTCGCCCCGCGTCGTCGCCCCGGCGGCTCAGGACGGAGACCCGATGCCCCGCTCGCGCAGCACCCCCGGCCGCCAGGGACCCGGCGGGAGGGCGGCACCCCGCGCCGCCGGCTGGTCCGCCGCGATCTGCGTGGTGCTCGCCGCCGCCCTCGGCGCGCCCGCGACCGCGGTCCCGGCCTCGGCGGTGGGGGTGCCGGCACCGGCCACCGCCTCACCGCGACCGGTCGACCTCGTCGACCCCCTCATCGGCTCGGCCGGGGGCGGGAACACCTACCCCGGCGCGGTGCGGCCCTTCGGGATGCTGGCCTGGAGCCCGACGACCACCGCGGGCGACCAGACCGGGACGGGCGGTTCGAACGGCTACTCCTTCGACACCCCGCGCGTCCGCGGGTTCAGCCTCACCCACGTCAACGGCGCGGGCTGCTTCCCCGGCGCGGCGGGCGACGTGCCGATCATGCCGTTCACCGGACCCGTCACGTCGTCGCCGTCGGCGGACGTCACCGACGCGGTGTTCGCGGCCGGTTTCCGCCACGACGACGAGCTCGCGGACCCGGGCCACTACCGCGTCGGCCTGGACAACGGCGTCACCACCGACCTCGCCGTCACCGACCGCGCCGGCGTCGGCGAGTTCACCTTCCCCGCGGGCGAGCAGGCCAACCTGCTGTTCCGCACGTCGAACTCGCTCAACGGCAGCGAGGACGCCGAGACGAGGATCGACCCGGCCACCGGGACGGTCACGGGGTCCGTGCTCACCGGCGCCTTCTGCGGCCGGCGCGCCAACGGCGGGGAGAACAACCGGAACAGCTACTACCGCCTGCACTTCACGGCGAGCTTCGACGCACCCGTCGTCGGGACCGGGACATGGCAGGACGGGCGGCTGCACCCGGGTGCGACGACGGTCTCGGGCGGCGAGGGGTACCTCACGGGCGCGGACCGCGCCGGCCGGGGGTCCGGCGGCTACGTCACCTTCGACACCTCCGCCTCGACGACCGTCCGGATGCGGGTCGCGATCTCCTACGTCGACCTGGTCGGCGCCGAGCAGAACCTGGCGGCGGAACTGCCCGCGGGGGCCGGCGTCGCCGACGTCGCCGAGCAGGGCGCGCGGGCGTGGGACGAGCGGCTGCGCCGGGTGTCCACCGAGGGCGGCACGCCCGACGAGCGCGTCGCCTTCACCACCGCGCTCTACCACTCGCTGCTGCAGCCCAACCTCGTGAGCGACGTCGACGGCCGCTACCCCGGCATGGACGGTGCCGTGCAGCGGCTCGAGGAGTTCCAGGGGGCGCAGTACGGCAACTTCTCCGGCTGGGACCAGTACCGCGCCCACCTGCAGCTGCTCGCCCTGCTCGAACCGGAGGTCGCGGGCGACTTCGCGCAGTCGCTGCTGAACTACTCGCGGCAGAACGACGACGTCTGGGACCGGTGGGTGCACGTCAACGGCGCGACGCACGTCATGAACGGGGACCCCTCCGCCGTCGCCCTCGCCACGTTCTACGCCTTCGGCGTGCGGAACTTCGACGTCCACGCGGCGTTCGAGTCCCTCGTCGCCCAGGCCGAGCAGCCGCGGCCCGAGGGCCTGTCCGACGCGGGCTGCCCCGGCCAGTGCGAGGGCCAGCGGCCGAACCTCGCGCAGTACCTGGCCTCCGGCTACGCCGCGCAGGACGCCTGCCACTGCTGGGGCGGGGCGGCGGAGACGCTGGAGATGTCGGTGGCCGACGCGGCCCTGGCGGGCTGGGCCCGCCAGCTCGGCCGCGACGACGTCGCCGCCCGGTTCGCGCCGCGCGCCGGCTGGTGGCGCAACGTCTACGACCCGCAAGCGACGCCCGAGGCGGGGTACGTCCGCCCGCGCCTGCTCGACGGCAGCTGGCTGCCCGGGTTCGACCCGGCCTCGGAGGTGGGGTTCGCCCAGGGCACCAGCGCGACCTACACCTGGATGGTGCCGCAGGACCCGCAGGGCCTGGCGGCGGCGATGGGCGGCCGCGACGTCGCCGCGCAGCGCCTCGACGGGTTCTTCCGCGCCGAGGACGGCTCGTGGTCGTTCACGGCCGGGGACCCGCTGCGCTACGACGCGACGAACCAGCCCGGTCTGCACGCGCCGTTCCTCTACAACGCCTTCGGCCAGCCGTGGAAGACGCAGGACACGGTCCGGGCGATCGTCGACGAGGCCTACGGCACCGGACCGCGGGGTCTGCCCGGCAACGACGACCTCGGGACGATGTCGGCCTGGTACGTCTGGGCCGCGATGGGGCTGTTCCCGCAGGACCCGACGGGCGCCGACCTCGTCGTCTCCAGCCCCGTCTTCGACCGCGTGACCCTCGACCGCGAGGGTGCCCGCGACCTCGTGGTCCTCGCCCCGGGCGCCTCGTCGGAATACCGGTTCGTCCAGTCCGCGACCCTCGACGGGAGCGACCTCACGCGGTCGTGGGTCCCCGGCTCCTGGGTCGTGGGCGGCGGCACGATCGAGCACCGGCTCGGCGCCACCCCGAACACGACGTGGGCCACGGCGCCCGCGGACCTGCCCGGGCGCAGCTGAGGCGAGGCCCCGTCGTCGCGGTCGACCGCGGCGACGGGGCGGGCTCAGCGGCGCGGGCTCACTCCCACTCGATCGTGCCCGGGGGCTTGCTCGTGACGTCGAGCACGACGCGGTTCACCTCGGGCACCTCGTTGGTGATGCGGGTCGAGATGCGCTGCAGCACGTCGTAGGGCAGCCGCGTCCAGTCCGCCGTCATGGCGTCCTCGGAGCTCACGGGCCGCAGCACGATCGGGTGGCCGTAGGTCCGGCCGTCGCCCTGCACGCCGACCGAGCGGACGTCGGCGAGCAGCACGACGGGGCACTGCCAGATCGTGCGGTCCAGGCCCGCCCGCGTGAGCTCCTCGCGCGCGATCGCGTCCGCCGCGCGCAGCGTGGCCAGCCGGTCGGGCGTCACGGCGCCCACGATGCGGATGGCCAGGCCCGGGCCCGGGAACGGCTGCCGCCACACCATGGCCTCGGGCAGGCCGAGCTCCACGCCGACCGCGCGCACCTCGTCCTTGAACAGCGCCCGCAGCGGTTCCACGAGCGAGAACGCCAGGTCGTCCGGGAGCCCGCCCACGTTGTGGTGGCTCTTGATGGTCGCCGCGCCCTCGCCGCCGCCGGACTCCACGACGTCGGGGTACAGCGTGCCCTGCACGAGGAACTTCACCTCGCCGCCGTCGGCCGCGCCCTCCGCGACGACGTCGCGCGCCGCGACCTCGAAGACCCGGATGAACTCGCGGCCGATGATCTTGCGCTTCTGCTCGGGGTCGCTGACGCCCGCGAGGGCGTCGGCGAAGCGCTGCACCGCGTCGACGACGTGCAGCTTCACGCCCGTCGCGGCGACGAAGTCCTGCTCGACCTGCTCGGCCTCGCCCGCGCGCAGCAGGCCGTGGTCGACGAACACGCACGTCAGCTGGTCGCCCACGGCGCGCTGGACGAGCGCCGCGGCGACGGCGGAGTCGACGCCGCCGGAGAGCGCGCAGATGACCTTGCCGTCGCCCACCTGGGCGCGGACGCGGGCGACCTGCTCCTCGATGACGTTGCCGGTCGTCCAGTCCGCGGGGATGCCCGCGCCGTGGCGCAGGAAGTTCACCAGGACCTCCTGGCCGTGCGCGGAGTGCTTGACCTCGGGGTGCCACTGCACGCCGTACAGGCGCCGCTCGTCGTCCTCGAAGGCCGCGACCTCGGCGCCGTCGGAGCGCGCGACGACGCGGAAGCCCTGCGGCGCACGGGCGACCGAGTCGCCGTGCGACATCCACACCGACTGCTCGGCCGGCTGGTCGCGCAGCAGCGTCGACGCGGCGGAGTCCGCGACCCGGGCCGTCGTCCCGCCGTACTCGCGGCGGCCGGTCCGGGCGACCTCGCCGCCGAGCGAGGCCGCCATGGCCTGGAACCCGTAGCAGATGCCGAGGACCGGGACGCCGGCCTCGAACAGCGCCGGGTCGACCTGCGGGGCGCCCTCGGCGTACACGCTGGCCGGACCGCCCGACAGGATGACCGCCGCCGGGTCCTTGGCGAGCATCGCGTCCACGGACATCGAGCTCGGGACGATCTCGGAGTACGTGTCCGCCTCGCGCACGCGCCGCGCGATGAGCTGCGCGTACTGCGCGCCGTAGTCGACGACGAGGACGGGGCGGTGCTCGCGCTCGGCGGCGGCCTCCGCCGTGGGCTCCCCGACGACCGGCAGGTCGCGCCCGACGTCGTCCGGAGTGGTCCCCGGCGGCGGGTCGAAGTTCGGGGGTTCGCTGGCGGATCCGGCGTCCTGGGTCACGGGCCCCAGGCTATCGGCCCACCCCCGGAC
>NZ_JAAALN010000108.1 GCF_009906795.1 Kineococcus siccus | reverse complement strand
GCGCCGGCCGGTGGGCGCCCGGGCCGGCGCCAGGGGCGGCGGCGCCCCGGCCAGGTCCGGCGCGGGGACGGGCGGCGCGGGGACGGGCGGCGCGGCGACGGGAGGCGCGGCGACGGCCGGCCGCGGCTCGCCGCCCTCGCGCTCGCGCAGCAGCCCCTCGATGCTGACGAGCCGCTCGCCGATCCGCTGCAGGCCGTCGTTGAACTGCGCGAACTGCTCGGCGAGCTCCCGGCGCAGGAGCGCGTCGTCGACCTCGCGTGCCGGGCTCATGCGGTCCTCCGGGGGTGGGTCGACGGGACTCGGCACGCTAGCGGCGCAGGGGGTCCCGCGGACCGGAACCGTCCACAGCCACCCGCACGCGCGGCCGGCTGGAGAGGATGTCCCCCGTGGACAGCCCTCCTGCGCCGTCCCGGCCGACGACCACCGGCCTGGTCCTCACCGTCCCCGCGCTCGCCCCGGTGCTCGACCGGACCTCGCTGCCGACGGTGCCCACGGCGGCGGCGGGGGCCCCGCCGCACGTGACCGTCCTCTTCCCGTGGGTGCCCGGACCCGTGGCGCCGGCAGACCTGGCCCGGCTCGAGACCGCCGTGCGCGGGGCCGGCGCCGTCACCCTCACGTTCGCGCGCCTCGGGACCTTCGCCGACGGGGGCGTCCTCTTCCTGCGCCCCGACCCCGAGGAGGAGGTGCGCCGGCTGGTGCACCGGGTGCTGGCGGCGTTCCCGGACCAGCTCCCCTACGGCGGGCGGCACGGGGACCCCGTGCCGCACCTCACGGTCGCGCTGGCGGCGCCCGCGGAACTGCCGGACCTGGAGCGCGAGGTCGCCGCGGCGCTCGCCCCGCAGCTGCCCGTCACGGTGACCGTGGCGCACCTCAGCGTCCTGGAGCAGGTCCCGGGCGGCCGGTGGCACGAGACGCACCGCGTGTCCCTGGGCTGAGCGGCGGACCGGTCCCGGGTCCCCCCGGGACCGGTCCCGTCAGGCGAACGCCCGGTCGTACAGGCTCCGCAGGTCGTCGCCGGCGGGACCGCTCGCGCCGCAGCCCGCGATGACGCCGCCGTCGGCCGCGAGCAGGTAGCGCTCCCCCGCGACGAAGGGGACGGCGGAGGAGTCGTCCTGGCCCTCGGCCGGCTGCCGCACGACCACGCGGTCGTCGACGTCTCCCTTGAACCGTGCGAGGACCTCCAGCGTCACCTGCTGCCCCGCCACGGCCGTCACCTCGGCCTCGAAGGCGGTCTGCCGCTGCGCCAGCGCCTCCGGCGTCAGCACGGCGCAGCTCGCCGACGGGTCCGCGACCGCCGTCGTGAACGTCGTCGTGGGCGCCGGCTCCCGCGCCGTCAGGAAGACCGTCGCCACGCTCGCCGCCACGGCGAACCCCGCCGCGGCCGCCACGAACCTCCGCCGCGCCGGGCGGCGCTCCCGCCCGGCCCCGCGGACCTGCTCCTGCTCGTCGATCGCCATGACTCGCTCCCCCTTCGTGTGGACGTGCTCCGCCTCGAGCGGGAGGAGGTCGCGCGCCGGATCGGCCCGCCGCAGCAGGGCCCGCAGCGCCTCGTCCCCCTCGCGAGGACCCTCCGGACCCGTCACTGCCGACCCCCTCCCGTCACTGGCCTCGTGTCCGGCGGGAGTCCGTCCCTTGCACCGCGCTCCAGCTCGGTCCGCAGCTTCTTCTTCGCGCGGTGCAGGCGGACCGAGACGACGTCGGCGCCGACCCCCAGGACGAGGGCGATCTCGCGCGGGGCCAGCTCCTCCCACGCCCACAGCCGCAGCAGTTCCGCGTCGCGGGCGGGCAGCCGCGCGAGCGCGGCCCCGACGTCGTGGCCGAGGTCCGGGCCCCCCGCGTCGGGACCCTCGAGGACCTGCCGCGGAGGGTCGAGCACGCGCAGCCGCTCGACCAGCCGGAACCCGCGCCGCCGCGACCGCTCCGCGTTGGCCAGGCAGTGCCGCGCCACCCCGATCGACCACGCCACGGCAGCCTCCGGCGGCACCTCCGGCAAGCGCCGCCAGCACACGAGCAGCACCTCGTTGAGGACGTCGTCCGCGGTGGCGGCGTCGGTGCGCCGCGCGAGGTAGCGGCGCACGGGTTCGACCACCTCACGGGTCACGGCCGCGAAGCGGTCCCGCCCGTCGACGTCGGCCACAGGGTCCACGATCGTCCATGTCCGGCAGGGGCGGCGGTCTTTCCGCGACGCACCGCCCGCGTCGACGACGGCCGCGGGGCGCGCGCCGGGTGCAGACTGACCGGCGTGGACACCGCGGGCACGGGCACCGACGCAGGCACCGACACGCGCACGGACGGCGCGGTCGTCGTCACCCGGGAGTCGGAGCTGCGCGAGCTGCTCGGGACCCCGCTGCCGGCTGCGCTGGCCAAGGAGCGCACCCGGTTGCACGCGCTGGACCGCGAGTGGCTCGCCGCCTCGCCCTTCTGCCTGCTGGCCACGGCCGGCGCCGACGGGACGTGCGACGTCTCCCCGAAGGGCGACCCGCCGGGTTTCGTCCTCGTGCTGGACGACACGACGATCGCCCTGCCGGAACGCCCCGGGAACCGGCGCGTCGACGGGTTCCGCAACATCCTCGGCAACCCCCACGTCGGCCTCATCTCCTTCCTGCCGGGACGCGGGGACACGTTGCGCATCAACGGGTCTGCCCGCCTCGTGCGCGACGCCCCGTTCTTCGACCGGATGGTCGTGCGGGGCCACCGCCCGGTGCTGGCCGTCGTCGTCGACGTCGAGCAGGTGTTCCACCACTGCTCCAAGGCGTTCCTGCGCTCGGACCTGTGGAAGCCCGAGACCTGGGCGCCGGACGCCGTGACCGGCCGCGCCGAGATCTGCAAGACGCTCGAACGTCCCGAGGCCGACGTCGCGGAACTCGCGCGCTACTACGGCGAGGACTACGCCGCGGGCCTGTACCGGACGACGTCCTGAGCGCCGGCCCGGCCGAGGAGGCCCGCCGCCTGGGCGACCTGGTGAACGGCCACCCGGAGCACGTCCCGCACGTGGTGCCCGCCCTCGCGCGGCTGCTCGCGGCGACCGACGACGCCGAGGTCCTCGAGGCGGCCGTCGACGCGCTCGGGCACGCCTGGGACGCGCGGGCCGCGGCCGTGCTGCTCGACCTCGTGCCCGTGGCGCACCCCGACGCGCGGGTCCGGCTGTCGCTCGCGCAGGCGCTGCCCGGCGGGGTGGGCGAGCACGACGCAGGCGGCGACGAGGACGGGATCCGCGATCGCGTGGTCGAGGCTCTCGTGACCCTCACGGCGGACCACGAGCCCGCCGTGCGGGACTGGGCCGCCTTCGGCCTCGGGCAGCTCGCGGCGGACACCCTGGCCGTGCGCGACGCCCTCGCCGGGATGCTCGCCGACGACCACGTCGACGCCCGGTGCGAGGCCCTCGTGGCGCTGGCCCGGACCGGCGACGACCGCGCCCGGGCGGCCCTGCTCACCCGGCTCGACGCGCGGGGCACCCTCACGACCCTGGAGCTCGAGGCCGCGGCCGTCCTCGCCGACCCCGCGCTGCACCCGGCCCTGCTGCTCCTCGCCGAGGACTGGGCCGGGGACGAGGACGACTTCACCGCGCTGGTCGCCACGGCCCTGGCGCGCTGCGCGCCGGACGCCGGCGACCGCGCGGGTGCCGCCGAGCGGGCCGCGCTGGAGGAGGTCCGCCACCGGGTGCCGGGCCTCGCCCGCCTGGAGCTGCAGGGCGCCTACCCGCGCACCCGGCTGGTGTGCGCGCGGGAGGACGGCGACCCGCCCGTCTCCCTGGGGCTGTGGGACGACGGCGAGGACCCGCACGCCGACCGGGGGGCGGACGTCGTGGCCGCGGTCCTCGGGACGCTGCCGCCCCCGCGGTGACCGTGACGGAGCTTCCCCGCGCTGGCGATCGCCCCCTCAGGCGCCGGCGCGGGGGTCAGCCAGGACGTCGCGCCACGAGTGCTGCGGGGCGTAGCCGAGGAGGTCGCGCGCCTTGTCGATGCTGTAGAACGTCTCGTCGCGGCCCATCTCGCGGCGCACCTCGACGTCGGCGTAGAACGTGTCGATGACCTCCCGGGTGGTCGCCGCCACCGACATGTCGGCGTTGGCGACGTTGAACACCTGGTAACCGAGCCCGTCGGTCTCCAGGGCGCGCAGGGTCAGCTGGCCCAGGTCGCGGGTGTCGATGTAGGCGAAGATGTTGCGCCGCCGCAGCGACGGGTCCGCCAGGAACGGCGGGAACTTCTCGGCGTACTCGTGGGGCTCGATGACGTTGTTGATCCGCAGGCCGTAGACGTCCGCACCGGTGCGGGCCGCGAACGAGCGCGCGACCACCTCCCCCGCGACCTTCGACATGGCGTAGGCGTCCTCCGGCACCACGGGGTGCTCCTCGTCCACGGGAACGTAGAGCGGCTTGCGCTCGCCCCGCGCGAAGCAGACGCCGTAGGTCGTCTCCGACGAGGCGAAGACCACCTTGCGGATCCCGAGCCGGGTCGCGGCCTCGAGGACGTGGTAGTGCCCCAGCACGTTCGCCGCGAACGTCGTCGCGTCCGGGGCCAGGAGGAGGCTGGGGATCGCGGCGAAGTGGACGACGGCGTCGTAGCCCGACCCGCCGCCGGCCCGGGGGTCCGCCGCCTCGAGGTCGGCCATCGTGGGCATGCCCGCCAGGGCCGAGTAGACCTGACCGGCGTCGGTCAGGTCGACCCGGAGGTCGGTGACGTCGGGGTGGCGCAGCGGGGTGAGGTCGGCGTTGGTCACGTGGTGGCCCTGGGAGGCCAGGTACGGGGCGACGTGGTGTCCGGCCTTGCCGCTGCCGCCGGTGAAGAAGATGCGCATGCTCCACCCAACCACCCGGCGACCCGCCCGGGCACGGCGGCACGGCTCAGGAGCGGGCGAGGGTGCCCCGGTCGTCGTCCTCGGGCGGCACCCGGCACCAGCGCTCGACGATCAGCCCCGCGGCGAGCAGGAGCGCCGAGACCACGAGGTCCGCGACGCCCAGCACGAGCTGCGAGCGGCGCGCGGCGATGTCGGCGGTCGGCACGAAGTGGACGACGTAGCCGGCGAAGAAGCCGATCAGCAGCGCACCGGCGTAGGACGCCGACTTGGCCAGGGCGGCGGTGCGGGCCGCGCGGAGCGCGTCGATGCGGCGGCTCTTGTCGCCGCGGACCCACTGGCGCACGGGCCAGCCGAGCCCGAACACCGCGACGGCGAGCAGCCCGATGGTGAGGACCGTGCGCCACAGCAGCTCGGGCTCCGTGCCGCCGCGCGCGGTCCAGATGCGCAGCCCCGACCACGTCACGGCGGCGACGACGACGACGACCGCGACGAGCACGCCGCCCCGCGTGGGCCTCACCGCAGCACCACGGCGGGCTCGGGGTGGCGGACGCCGGCCGCGTCGGGCGCCGCCGCGAGCAGGTCCGCGACCCGGCCGCCGCCCGGTCCGGGCAGCACCGCGGCGGCGTCGACCTGCAGCCACGGCGCCAGCACGAAGGCGCGCTCGCGGGCGCGGGGGTGGGGCAGGACGAGCCGGTCGTCGGCCAGCACGAGGTCCCCGCAGCTGACGACGTCCACGTCGAGCACGCGCGGGCCCCAGGGCACCTTGGTGCTGCGGTCGAGGCCGTGGTCCGCCTCGACGCGGTGGCACGCGGCCAGCAGGGCGTGCGGGGTCAGGGTCGTGGTCACGAGGACGACGGCGTTGAGGAAGTCGGGCTGCTCCGGGCCGCCCACGGGGTCCGTCTCGACCGCCTCCGACACCGCGGTGACGGCGATGCCGTCGGTGGCGTCGAGCGCGGCGACGGCGGACGCGAGCACGGCGGCGCGGTCGCCCAGGTTGGCGCCCAGGGCCAGGACGGCGTCCACGGCCGTCACGCCCGGACCCGGCGCACGACGAGCTCGACGTCGTCGAAGGGCACCGGGATCGGCGCCTGCGGCTTGTGCACGACGACGTCGACCGCGGCCACGAGCGGCGACGCCGCCAGGCAGCGCGCGGCGACGAGCTCGGCCAGGCGCTCGAGCAGGGCCACCGGCTCCCCCGTCAGGACGCCCACGAGCTCCTGCGCGAGGACGCCGTAGTGGACCGTCCGCGTCAGGTCGTCGCCCGCGGCCGCGGCGCGGACGTCCAGGTGCAGGGCGACGTCGAGGGCGAACGGCTGACCCAGCTCCCGCTCCGACGCCAGGACGCCGTGGCGGCCGATCGCGCGCAGGCCCCGCAGGACGATGCGGTCCAGGACCCGGCCCTCGGCGTCCAGGACGGGACCGGCGGCGTCGAGCGAGCTCACGCGGGACCCTGCTCCGTGCGGTGCCGCGCCGCGGGGCCGCACCACGCCGCGGCGACCCGGACGGCGGCGGCGGACGCGCGCGGCTCGTGCACGCGGACGCCCCACGCGCCCGCTGCGGCGGCCAGGGCGGACACGGCGGCCGTGGCGTCGTCGCGCTCGGGAGCGGGCGGCACCTCGCCGCCCGCGGCCAGCAGGCTCCCGAGGAACCGCTTGCGGGAGGCGCCCACGAGCAGGGGGCGGCCCAGGCCGGCGAGCCGGGGCAGGTCGCGCAGGAGCGCCCAGTCGTGCTCGGCCACCTTGGCGAAGCCCAGCCCCGGGTCCAGCACGACGCGCTCGCGCGGGACCCCCGCGGCCTCGACCGCCGCCAGCCGGGCGCCGAGCTCCGCCTCGACCTCGGCGACGACGTCGTCGTAGCGGGCCAGCGAGGTCATGACGTCGGAGGGCCCGCGCCAGTGCGACAGGACGTAGCGCAGCTCGGGCACGTCGGCGGCGAGCTCGGCCACCGTCGCGGCCATGGCCGGGTCCGCGAGGCCGCCCGAGACGTCGTTGACGACGACGGCACCGGCCGCGACGGCGGCGCGGGCCACCTCGGCGCGCATGGTGTCGACGCTCACGACGACGCCCGCGGCGCGCAGCCCGCGCACGACGGGCAGCACCCGGCGCGCCTCCTCGTCGGCGCTGACGCGCGCCGCCCCGGGGCGGGTCGACTCCCCGCCCACGTCGACGAGGTCCGCGCCCTGCGCCACGAGCTCGACCCCGCGCGCGACGGCCACGTCGGGGGCCAGGAACCGGCCGCCGTCGGAGAAGGAGTCGGGCGTGGTGTTCAGGACGCCCACCACGAGGCAGCGTCCGCCGGGCAGCGGGGCGGTCACCGCGTCACCGCCCGGCCAGGATGAGGCTCATGGCCTCGGCGCGCGTCGCGGGGTTGCGCAGCGCCCCCCGCACCGCGGAGGTCACCGTGGTCGAGCCGGGCTTGCGCACGCCGCGCATCGTCATGCAGGAGTGCTCGCACTCGAGGACCACCACGACGCCGCGCGGGTGCAGCGCGGTGACCAGGGCGTCGGCCACCTGGGTCGTGATGCGCTCCTGCAGCTGCAGGCGGCGCGCGTAGACGTCGACGATGCGGGCCAGCTTCGACAGGCCCGTGACGCGGCCGTGCTCGCCCGGGATGTACCCGACGTGCGCGACGCCGGAGAAGGGCAGCAGGTGGTGCTCGCACGTCGACTGCAGCTCGATGTCCTTCACGAGCACCAGCTCGTCGTGCTCCAGGCCGAAGTCGGTGGCCAGCACGGCCGCCGGGTCCTGCCGGCTGCCGGCGAGCTGCTCGGCCCACGCGCGGGCGACCCGCGCGGGGGTGTCGCGCAGACCCTCGCGGTCCGGGTCCTCGCCGAGGGCGAGGAGGAGCTCCCGGACCGCGGACTCGGCGCGGAGGGCGTCGAAGCTCACGACCCCTCGTGGGTCCCGTTCTGCTGGCCGTAGCCGTTCACAGGCGTCTGGAACTGGCCGCCGTGGCCGTTGAGCTGCGCGCGCTCGGAGGGGCCGGGGACCGGCGGGATCTCCGAGACGGCGCGGCGCTCGCTGGACAGCCACACGGGGCGCTGCGGGCGCTTGACGACGGGCCGGAAGATCTCCGCCAGCTCCGCCTGGTTCAGCGTCTCCTTCTCCAGCAGCGCGACGACGAGGGCGTCGAGGACCGGGCGGTGCTCGACGAGCACCTCCCACGCCTCGTCGTGCGCGGCCTCGATGAGCCGGCGCACCTCCTCGTCGACGATGCCGGCGACGCCCTCGGAGTAGTCGCGCTCGTGACCCATGTCGCGGCCGAGGAAGACCTCGCCGCCGCTGGACCCCAGCTTGATCGCCCCGACGCGCTCGCTCATGCCGTACTGCGTGACCATCTTGCGGGCCATGCCGGTGGCCTTCTCGATGTCGTTCGAGGCGCCCGTCGTGGGGTCGTGGAAGACGAGCTCCTCCGCGACGCGGCCGCCGAGGGCGTAGGCGAGCTGGTCGAGGATCTCGTTGCGCGAGGTGGAGTACTTGTCCTCGGTCGGCAGGACCATCGTGTAGCCCAGGGCCCGGCCGCGCGGGAGGATCGTGACCTTGGAGACCGGGTCGGTGTTGGCCATCGCCGCGGCCACCAGGGCGTGCCCGCCCTCGTGGTAGGCCGTGACGCGCAGCTCCTTCTCGTTCATCCGGCGCGTGCGCTTCTGCGGCCCGGCGATGACGCGGTCGATCGCCTCGTCCAGCGCCTGGTCGTCGATCACCTTGGCGTTGGCGCGGGCGGTGAGCAGCGCGGCCTCGTTGAGGACGTTGGCCAGGTCCGCCCCCGAGAAGCCCGGGGTGCGGCGCGCGACCGACAGCAGGTCGACCGTGGGCAGCATCGGCTTGCCCTTGGCGTGCACCTGGAGGATCTTGTGGCGGCCCTCCATGTCGGGCGCCTCCACCGCGATCTGGCGGTCGAAGCGGCCCGGGCGCAGCAGGGCCGGGTCGAGGATGTCGGGGCGGTTCGTGGCGGCGATGAGGATGACGTTCGTCTTGACGTCGAACCCGTCCATCTCGACGAGGAGCTGGTTCAGGGTCTGCTCGCGCTCGTCGTGCCCGCCGCCCATGCCGGCGCCGCGGTGGCGGCCGACGGCGTCGATCTCGTCGACGAAGATGATCGCCGGCGCGTTGTTCTTGGCCTGCTCGAAGAGGTCCCGGACGCGGCTCGCGCCGACACCCACGAACATCTCGACGAAGTCCGACCCGGAGATCGAGTAGAACGGGACGCCGGCCTCACCCGCGACGGCGCGGGCCAGCAGGGTCTTGCCGGTGCCGGGCGGGCCGTAGAGCAGGACGCCCTTGGGGATCTTCGCGCCGACGGCCTGGAACTTGGCGGGCTCGGAGAGGAACTCCTTGATCTCGTAGAGCTCCTCGACGGCCTCGTCGGCCCCGGCGACGTCCGCGAACGTCGTCTTCGGGGTGTCCTTGGTCATCATCTTGGCCTTGGACTTGCCGAACTGCATGACCTTGCTGCCGCCGCCCTGCATCTGGCTCATGAGGAACCAGAAGAGGAGGAGCAGGATGATCAGCGGCCCGATGGTGAAGAGCAGCGACTGCAGGACGCCGGTGCGGGGGACCTCGTCGGTCACCGTCAGGTCGCCCCGGTTGGGGGCCTCCTCCAGAGCGTTGACCACGTCGACGCCGCGCTGCGCGATGTAGTAGGAGCGGACCTGCTCGGCGCCGTTCTCGCGCGTCCCCGCGGTCAGCGTCAGGTCCATGCGCTGGGCGCCGTCGGTCAGCACCGCGCTCTTGACCTTGCCGTCCTGGATCAGCTGCAGGGCGCGCGTCGTGGAGACCTCGGTCGTGTTGCCGTTGGCGAAGAAGGACGCGCCGATCGCGACGGCGGCGATGGCGACGACGATCCAGACGATCGGACCGCGGAAGATGCGCTTCAGATTCATCGGTGGAGGGGTCGCCCCCTGTCCCTCCTGCTAGCCCTGCGAACTCTTGACGGTACACCGCAGCCCGCGTGCTCATCCCGGCCGCTCACTGCTCGAACGGGCGGGGTGGCGCCCCTGTTCCGCGGTCGGGCGACCGCTTCGCTGCGGGCGGACACCCGGCCCGCGGGCGGGAGCGCCGGCCTCGGGACCGCACCCGCGGAGCGGCTCAGCCCAGACCCAGCCGCGCGTACGCCCCGAGCACGGTCCGCTCGGACTCGGTCAGGTAGTCCTCCAGCTCCCGGGCGGCCGCCGGGCCGCCGGCCGTGACGAACGTCTCCAGCACCGAGCGGTTGCGGCCCACGAAGGCGCCGTGCAGCGTCTGCGGGTCGCCGATGACGAGGAAGGCCAGCCGCAGCTCGGCGCCGAGCTGCCGGTAGGTCCGCGTGAGGCGCGGGCTGTCCGCCAGGGAGACCAGGGCGGCGTGGAAGGCCGTGTTGGCCGTCCCCACCCCGACCCAGTCCCCCGCGGCCGCCGCGGCCTCGGCGGCCTCCACCGCCGCGCGCACCTGCACGGTGGCGGGGTGCCGCGGGTCGGCCCGGGCCAGCACGCCCGCCTCGAGGTGGCGCCGGACGCGGTAGATGTCCAGGACGTCGGCCACCCGCGGGGCGGTGACCGAGACCCCCCGGTGCGGGACGTGCTCCAGGAGGCCCTGCTCGGCCAGGACCCGGAAGGCCTCGCGCAGGGTGTTGCGGGAGACGGAGAACCGCTCGGCCAGCTCCGCCTCCGAGAGCCGGCGCCCCGGGCGGAACTCCCCGGCGGCGATCCGGGCGCTGAGCTGCTCGGCCAGCGTGCCGTCCTCGCGCGCGGTCCCGGGCACCATCTCGGCGGTCACCGCGTCATCACCGGCTCATCGTAGGTCTCGAGGCAGCGGCCGGACGGCTGTCGTCGCGGCAGGACGTCACACGAACGCAACAGTGAGAAACACGTTGTTCAACAATCCAGGCCATTGTGTTCTGCAACCAGCGGTGCCAGAGTGCTGCCGTCCAGGCAGCGTCGCCACGGAGTCCACGGGAGCAGCCCATGACCGGCAGCAGCAGCACGCAGGAGGGCGGCACCCCCGCCCTCGCCACGAGTCGCCGGTCGAGGCGCGGCCCGATCGTGGGCGCGATCTTCCTCATGGCCACCTCGGCCATCGGTCCGGGGTTCATCACCCAGACGGCGACCTTCACCGCCACCCTCGGGGCGGCCTTCGCCTTCGCGATCCTGATCTCGATCCTCATCGACTTCGCCGTGCAGATGAACGTCTGGCGGCTCATCACCGTCACCGGCAAGCGCGCCGGGGACCTGGCCAACAGCGCGGTCCCGTACAGCGGCCACGTCCTGACCGTGCTGATCGTCGTGGGCGGGCTCGCGTTCAACATCGGCAACATCGCCGGCGGCGGGCTGGGCCTGAACGCCCTGCTCGGCCTCGACCCCAAGGTCGGCGGCCTGCTCACCGGCGCGCTGGCCATCGCCATCTTCCTGTTCAAGCGGGCCGGCACCGTCGTGGACCGCGTAGTCGTGGTGCTGGGCATCGGCATGATCGTCATGACCGTGGTCGTCGCGGTCGTCTCGGGCCCGCCCGTCGGCGACGCCTTCCGGCAGACCTTCGTGCCGGACACCGTCAACTTCGCGACCATCACCACGATCGTGGGCGGCACCGTCGGCGGCTACATCACCTACGCCGGCGCCCACCGCTACCTGGACTCCGGGCAGACCGGCGTCGCGCACGTCCGCGACGTCCACCGGGCCTCGGTGACCGGCATCCTCGTCACGGGCGTCATGCGCTACGTCCTGTTCCTCGCGATCCTGGGCGTCGTCGCCTCCGGGGTCGCGCTCGACCTGTCGGGCCAGGCGGCCAACCCCGCGGGACAGGCGTTCGGCGCCGTCCTCGGCGACGCCGGCATCCGCGTCTTCGGCGCCATCTTCTGGGCCGCGTCGATCACCTCCGTCATCGGCGCCGCCTACACCTCCTCGACCTTCCTCTCGACCTTCTCCCGCCGCCTGGCCGGCGGGTGGCCGCTGCAGCTGACCACCGTCGCCTTCATCGTGGTCTCGCTGGTCGTCTACCTCTCGATCGGCACCGCGCCGGCCGCGCTGCTGGTGTTCGTCGGCGGGTTCAACGGGCTGATCCTCCCGATCGGCATGACGGTCTTCCTCTACATCGGCTGGTTCCGGCAGCGCGACGTCCTGGGCGGGTACGCCTACCCGAGGTGGCTGCTCGTCGTGGGGACCGTCGCCCTGGCGATCAGCTACTTCATGGCCTCGCAGTCCATCGGGCCCGTCTTCGCCTTCCTGTCCGCCTGAGCGAGAGGACCACCGTGACGAGCATCGACCTGAACTCCGACCTCGGCGAGAACACACCCGACCGGCCGGTCTCCGACGACGCGGCGATGCTCGGGATCGTCTCCAGCGCGAACGTCTCCTGCGGGTTCCACGCCGGCAGCCCCGAGGGGATCCGCGAGACGCTGCTGGCGGCCACCCGGGGCGGCGTGACGATCGGCGCCCACCCCGGGTACCGCGACCACGAGAACTTCGGCCGCGAACGCCTCGACCTGCCCGCCGCCACCCTGCAGGCGCACGTGGAGTACCAGCTCGGCGCGGTGTGGGCCCTGACGCGCTCCGTCGGCGGCTCCGTCGCCTACGTCAAACCCCACGGCGCCCTCTACAACACCATCGCCGTCGACGCGGCGACCGCCGCCGTCGTGGTCGCGGCCGTCAGGGCCGTCGACCCCTCGCTGGTCGTGCTGGGGCTGGCCGGTGGCGTGGTCCTCGACGTCGCCGAACGCGCGGGACTGGCGACGGCGGCCGAGGCGTTCGCCGACCGCGCCTACACGCCGCAGGGGCAGCTCGTCTCCCGCAAGGAACCAGGCGCGGTGCTGCACGACGCCGACGAGGTCGCGGCGCGGATGGTCCGGCTGGTCTCCGAGGGGGTCGTCCGGGCGGTCGACGGCAGCGACGTGGCGGTGCGCGCGCAGTCGGTGTGCGTGCACGGCGACAGCCCGGGCGCGATCGGGATGGCCGCGGCGACGCGTGCCGCCCTGGTCGGAGCGGGCGTGCAGATCGCGTCGTTCGTGGGCCGCTCGTGACCGCTGCGGCCGCCCGCGCCCGCTACCGGGCGGGCCTGCGGGAACCGACGAGCGGGGTCGCCCCCGGCCTGACCCAGGCGAACCTGGTGGCCGTCCCCGCCGACTGGGCCTTCGACGTGCTGCTGTTCGCGCAGCGGAACCCGAGGTCCTGCCCCGTGCTGGAGGTGCTGGAACCCGGCGAGGTCGAGTCGCGGCTGGCGCCGGGTTCGGACGTGCGGACCGACCTGCCCGCCTACCGCGTCTGGCGCGACGGTCTGGTCGTCGAGGAGGTCACCGACGCGACCCCGCACTGGGACGGCCTGGTGACGTTCCTCATCGGGTGCAGCTTCACGTTCGAGCACCCGCTGGCCGCCGCGGGCATCCCGATCCGCCACCAGGAGCTCGGCCGCAACGTCCCGATGTACCGGACGGACCGGGCCTGCGCACCGGCCGGGCGGCTGCACGGCGACCTCGTGGTCTCCATGCGCCCCGTCGCGGCGGACCGGGTGGCCGACGCGGTCGCGATCTCGGGCCGGTTCCCGGCCGTCCACGGGGCCCCCGTGCACGTCGGCGACCCCGCCGCGCTGGGCATCGCGTCGCTCGACGCCCCCGACTTCGGCGACCCGCCGGAGGTGCGCGACGGGGAGGTCCCGGTGTTCTGGGCCTGCGGGGTCACGCCGCAGGTGGCGCTGCTGGAGTCCCGGCCGCCGTTCGCGGTGACCCACGCGCCCGGGCACATGTTCGTCACCGACGTGCCCGACTCCCGGTACGACACCTCGCACGGGGACGACGGGCCCGCGTCGTGAGGGTCCTGCCCGTCAGCGACACGGCCGTCATGCTGGAACTGCCCGACCTCGAGGTCACGACACGGGTGTTCGCCGCGCTGACGGCCGCGGAGGTCACCGGGGTGCGCGAGGTCGTCCCGGCCGCGCGGACGGTCCTGGTGCTGTTCGACCCCCGGCGCGTCTCCCCCACCGACCTCGTGCGGCGGTTGCGTGCGGTGCAGCCCGCCGCGCAGGCGTCCGGTACGGGCCGGTCGGTCACCCTCGACGTGCGCTACGACGGGCAGGACCTGGCCGAGGCGGCCGGTCTGCTGGGGATCAGCGTCGCGGAGCTCGTCCGCCGGCACCAGGCGGCGACGTGGACCGTCGCCTTCGCCGGGTACGCCCCGGGTTTCGGCTACCTCGTGGGCGACGACGACGTGTTCGACGTGCCCCGCCGGTCCTCCCCCCGGACCAGGATCCCCGCGGGTTCGGTCGGGCTGGCGGGGAGGTTCTCCGGCGTCTACCCGCGGGAGAGCCCCGGCGGCTGGCAGCTCATCGGCCGCACCGACGCCGCGATGTGGGACCTGGACCGCGACCCGCCCGCGCTGCTCGGCCCGGGCACCGCGGTGCGGTTCCGGGCGGTCGAGCGCGAGCTCGTCGTCACCGCCCCCGCCCGGCCGGCGCCCGTGGCCTCGCCGTCCTCCCTCGAGGTCGCGAGTCCCGGGGTGCAGCTCGTCGTGCAGGACCTGGGCCGGCCCGGGCACCTGGACGAGGGGGTCGCCGCCTCCGGCGCGGCCGACCGCACGGCCGTGCGGACGGCCAACCGTGCCGTCGGGAACTCCCCGGGGGCGGCGGTGCTGGAG
>NZ_JAAALN010000107.1 GCF_009906795.1 Kineococcus siccus | reverse complement strand
ACCGTGGACGGCGACGACGTGGACCCTCACGACCCTGCGGGAGTGGGGGCTCGACGCCGCCGCCCTGACCGGCACGGCGGCGCTCCTCGCCGCGAACTGCCGCTGGGAGTACGACGACCTGCCCTACTGGGGTGGCGAGGTGGACTGCTGCATCAACGCGATGACCCTGGCCGACGGGGCGTGGCTCGGCGCCGACGTGGCGGCGCTCGTGCGGTGGTTCCCGGAGCACCGCCTCGCCGACGGCGGCTGGAACTGCGCGTGGGTCGAGGGGTCGACGCGGTCCTCGTTCCACTCCACGCTCAACGTCCTGCGCGGGCTCCTGGCGCACGAGGTCCTCACGGGCGGCACGGACGACCTGCGCGCCGCCCGCCACGCGGGCGAGGAGTACCTGCTCGAGCGGCGGCTGCTGCGCCGGCGGTCGACGGGCGAGCTGGTCGGGCCGTGGGTCACGACGTTCGCCCACCCCTACCGCTGGCCCTACGCCGCGCTGCCCGCGCTGGAGCACTTCCGGGCGGCGGCGCTGCTCGACGGCACCGCCCCCGACCCCCGGCTGGCGGACGCCGTCGCCGTGGTCCGCGACGCGCGGCAGGCCGACGGGACGTGGCGGCAGCAGACCCGGCACGCGGGAGAGGTCTGGTTCGAGGTCGACGTCGCGCCCGGCGCCCCCTCGCCCTGGCTCACCCTGCACGGCACGCGGGTCCTGGACTGGTGGGACCGCGCCTCGGCGAGCCCCTCGGTCGCCGCGGGGTCCACAGGCGGCGGCTGACCCCCGCTGTCCACCGTCCTGGGCGACGCCGGTTCCGGTGGCCGTCGGCGGCCTAGCGTCCCGGTGTGCCGAACTCCCCGTCGTGGTCGCGTCCCGCTGCGCCGCAGCACGTCGACGCGCGGGAGCTGGCGCGTCGGCAGTGGCGGCGCGGGCCGGGCCGGGACCCGCTCGGGAACGCCGATCCGTTCGCGCCGGCCGGCACGGACGGACGAGACGAGACGGACGAGACGGACGACCTGGACGCGGTCGACGACGAGGACCCGCGGGAGGCGGCGGGCGCCGGGGCGCGGCACCGGGCCGGGATCGCCCCGTGGCGGGAGGAGGTGCGGCAGCGGGCAGCGGACCGGGTGCCGCCCGGGGTGCGGGCGCTGCGCTGGCGCGTCGGGCGGTCCGCGGCGCGCGGCGCCGTCGTGGTGGCGGGGCTGGTCGCGCTGGGGCTGGTGGTGGCCGCGGTGCTCAGCTGGCCCCGGCCGTCGGGAGTCGTCGCGGGTCAGGCGGTGCCGCCCCGCACCGACCCGGTCGCGGTGTCGTCGGCCGCCGGGGAGCCCGGGGGGTCGGCGTCTCCCGCCGGAGCGCCGGCCCCGGCGCAGTCGCCGTCGCCGGGGGAGCCCGCGGTCTCGCCGGCGGCAGGCGTCGTCGTCCACGTGGCCGGGCAGGTCGCGAACCCGGGCGTCGTGACCCTGCCCGCGGGCAGCCGGGTGGCCGAGGCGCTGGCGGCGGTCGGGGGAGCCACCGAGGCGGCGGACCTCGACCGCGTCAACCTCGCCCGGCCGCTCGTCGACGGTGAGCAGGTCCTCGTCCCGGCCCCGGGCGAAGTGGTCGCGGCGGCGCCCGCCCCGGCGGGTCCCCTCGCCGACGGAGGCCGCGGCGACGGGGCCGGTGGGGCCGCCGCGGGGCCGCTGGACCTCAACGCGGCCACGGAGGACGACCTGGACGGACTGCCCGGCGTGGGGGAGGTGCTGGCGGGGCGCATCCTCGCCTGGCGCACCGAGCACCGCCGCTTCAACGACGTCGAGGAGCTCGGCGAGGTGCAGGGCATCGGGCCCAAGCTGCTGGACGGGCTGCGACCGCTGGTGCGCGTGTGAGCGCGCCCGCGCCCGGCGCGACCTCCCCTGCGACGACCCCGGCGCGGCCGTCCCTGGACCTGCGGCTGCTGCCTCCGGCGCTGCTCGCCTGGGCCGCGGCGGCGTGGGCCGTCACCGCGGCGACGGCGGTCGTCCTGATCGGGGTCGCGGTGACGACGGGGGTGGCCGTCCTGGCCGCCGTGCATCTGCGTCGCCGCGGCCGGGGCGGTCTGGTGCTGCTGAGCAGCGTCGCCGTCGCCGTGGTGCTGCTCGCCGCGCTCGGCCAGCTCGCCCTGGCCCGCACCGGACCGGTGGGCGACTGGGCGGCCGCGGGGGCGACGGTCGACGCGGTGGCCGAGGTGCGCTCCGACCCCCGGCGGGTGCCGGCCCCCCGGCCGGACGCGCCGGCACGCGTGGTCGTCGACGTCGAGCTGAGCCGTGCGACGGCGCGCGGGACCACCGCCGCGGTCGCCACCCCCGTCCTGGTCCTCGCGGACGCCGCCGACTGGCAGCGCGCGGAGCCGGGCACCCGCGTGCGGCTGCGGGGCAGGCTCGCGGCCACCGAGCCCGGCGACCGCGTCCGGGCGCTGCTGCTGCTGGCCGGGCCACCGGAACGGCTGCAGGACAGCGGTCCCGTGCACCGCGCCGCCGAGCGCCTGCGGGCGGGGTTGCGGGCCGCGTGCGCCGGGCTGCCCGCCGACGCGCGGGGCCTGCTGCCCGGCCTCGTCGTCGGCGACACCTCGCTCCTGCCGCCCGACCTCGAGGCCGCGATGCGGGCCGTGGGTCTCACGCACCTCACCGCGGTCAGCGGCTCGAACACCACGCTCGTGGTCGGCGCGCTCGTCGCGCTGGCGGGGTGGCTGGGGGCCGGGCGGCGCACGCGGCTGGTGCTCGCCGGGGCCGGGCTCGCGGGTTTCGTGGTGCTGGCGCGGCCGGAACCCAGCGTGCTGCGGGCCGCGGTGATGGGCGGGATCGGCCTCGTGGGCGTCTTCGCGGGGCGACCCTCCCGAGGGGCGCCGGTGCTCTTCGGGGCCGTCGTGGTGCTGCTGGTGGTGGACCCGTGGCTGTCGCGGCAGTACGGGTTCGTGCTGTCGGTGCTCGCGACGCTGGCGCTGCTGCTGCTGGCCCGTCCGTGGGCGGAGCGGCTGGTGCGGGCCGGCTGGCCGCGGTGGGCGGCGTTCGCGGTGGCCGTCCCGACGGCGGCGCAGGCGGTGTGCGGTCCGGTGGTCGCCCTGCTGCAGCCGTCGGTGAACCTGCTGGCCGTCCCCGCGAACGTCGTCGTCGCGCCCGCCGTGGCCCCCGCCACCGTGCTCGGGCTCACCGCGACCGTGGTGGCGGTGCCGTGGCCGGGGGCGGCCTCGGTCCTCGTGTGGCCCGCAGGGCTGGCGGCGCAGTGGATAGCCCTCGTCGCGCGGTCCGCCGCGTCCCTGCCCACGTCGGTCCCGCTGCCGTCGGGGGTGCGCGGGGCGGCGCTGCTCGCCGGCCTCACCGTGCTCGTGCTCGTCCTCGTCGTCTCGCTCCCGCCGCTGTGGCGGCGGCTGGGGGCCCGGCGCACGGTCGCGGGGCTGGTGGTCGTGGTGCTGCTGGCGGTCCTGCTGACGCGGTGCACCGTGCGCAGCGGCGCCCCGGCGGGCCCGTGGCCCGTTCCCGACTGGCTGGTCGTGGGGTGCGACGTCGGGCAGGGCGACGCCCTCCTCCTGCGCTCGGGCCCGGACTCGGCGGTGCTGGTGGACGCCGGCCCGGACGGTGAGCTGGTCGACGGGTGCCTGGACCGGCTGGGGGTGCGGCGGCTGGACGCGGTCCTGCTCTCCCACCTGCACGCCGACCACGTCGACGGTCTGGCCGGCGCGCTCGCGGGCCGGTCGGTGGGGCGCGTGTGGACGTCGCCGCTGCAACCGCCCGGTGCGGTGGAGGACGGGCTCCGCGCCGCGCTCGACGACGCCGGCGCGCGGCTGGAGGTGGCGAGCGCCGGCACGTCGGGGCGGGCGGGGGCGGTGTCCTGGACGGTGCTGTGGCCGCCCGCGGGGGTCGCGGAGCTCACCTCGCCGGACTCCTCGGAGGTCAACGACTCCAGCCTCGTGGTGCTGGCCGACGTCGGCGGCGTCCGGGTGCTGCTGACGGGCGACCTGGAGACGGGGGCGCAGGCGCGGCTGGCGGCGACGTCGCCGCGCTGGCCGGGCGGGGCGCGGGTCGACGTCGTCAAGGTCGCCCACCACGGGTCCGCGCGGCAGGACCCGCGGCTCTACGAGGCGGCGCGGCCGCGGGTCGCGCTGGTCGAGGTGGGCGCGGCCAACGACTACGGCCACCCCTCGCCCGAGGCGCTGTCGGTGCTGGACGCGGTCGGCGCCCGGACGCTGCGCACCGACCGCGACGGCGACCTCGCGGTGGCCGGCACCGCGCAGGCCCTGCGGACGGTGGTGCGGGGCTCCGACCCGCGCGACGCCGCGCGCCGCGACCGCTACGGGGTGGGGTGACCCGCGGGTGCCGCTCTCTCGTCGGGCGCGGGGTGCCGGGGTTGTCGGGCGCGGGTGGCAGGCTGTCGCCGTGCCCGCCCGAACCACCGCCTCACCTGCCGCGAGGAAGGCCGCGCCCGCCAAGGCGGCGGCGAAGACCGCCCTGAAGTCGCTGGTCACCGCGGTCGACCCGCACGACGTCCCGCTCGCCCCCGTGGTCCTCCTCACCGGGTCCGAGGACCACCTCGCCGACCGGGCGCTGCAGTCGCTGATCGCGAACCTGCGGGCCGCGGACCCGGCGTTCGAGCGCACCGACGTCGCCGCCGCCGGCTACCAGGCCGGCCAGCTGTCGACCTGGACGTCGCCGTCGCTGTTCGAGGAGCGCTCGCTGGTCGTGGTGGACGGCGTCGACGCGGCCACGGACGCGTTCGTCGACGACGTGCTCGGCTACCTGCCCGACCCCTCCGACGCCGTCGTGCTGGTGCTGCGCCACCGCGGCGGCAACCGCGCGAAGAAGGTCCTCGACGGCGCCCGCGCCACCCGCGGCAGCGTCGAGGTGGCCTGCCAGCCCCTCAAGCGCGACCAGGACAAGGTCGACTTCGTCATCGCCGACGTGCGCCGCGTGCGCCGGCGCATCGACGTGGACGCGGCGCGGGCGCTGGTGCACGCCGTCGGCAGCGACCTGGGGGAGATGGCCGCCGCCGTCGACCAGCTGCTGTCCGACACCGACGGCACGATCACCGAGGCCGACGTCGACCGGTACCACGGCGGGCGCCGGGAGGCGACGGGCTTCGAGGTGGCGGACGCCGCGATCGACGGTCACGCCGGGGCGGCGCTCGCCCTCACCCGGCACGCCGCGGCCACCGGGGTCCCCGGCGTCGTCGTCGTCGCCGCGCTCGCCTCGCGGCTGCGGACCCTGGCGAAGGTGGCCTCGGCGGGCCGGGGCAAGTCCGCCGACGTGGCCCGCGACCTCGGCATGGCGCCGTGGCTCGTGGACCGGGCGCGTCGCGAGCTGCAGCACGTCGAGCCCGAGGGCCTGGCGCGGGCGCTGCTCGCCGTCGCGGCCGCCGACCACGCCGTCAAGGGCGGTGCCGAGGACGGGGAGTACGCCGTCGAGCGGGCCGTCCGGGTGACGGCCGAGGCCCGCACCCGCTGAGCTGCAACGCGCCCGGACGCACCGGAGGCCGGCCCCCTCGCGGGGACCGGCCTCCTGGAGCAGCTGACCTCAGACCTTGGCCGCGGCCTTGGCGATCGAGGACTTGCGGTTGGCCGCCTGGTTCTTGTGGATGACGCCCTTGCTGACGGCCTTGTCGAGCTTCTTGCTCGCCAGGCGCAGCGCCGCGGTCGTCTTCTCGGCGTCGCCGCTGGCGGCCGCCTCCTTGAAGTGGCGGATCGCGGTGCGCAGCTCCGACTTCACGGCCTTGTTGCGCAGGCGGGCCTTCTCGTTGGTCTTGATGCGCTTGATCTGCGACTTGATGTTCGCCACGTCGTGAGCTTCCTTGTCGTCGAGCCGGTCGATGTCAGAGGGCGGTCTGGCCCACCGGGGACTCCGGCGTGGGGCACCGGGTGACGGCGGGGACCGTGACCTCCGCGCGCGGACGGCGAAGGCAGCAGCCAGGTTACCAGCGCTCGCGCGCCGTGCCGGACGCGAGCGCCGCCGGGCACCGGGCAACACCGGCGTGATCTCACCGAAACCCCGACGACACGTCGAGTCCTCTAGCGTGCGCCTCATGTCCGACGTCTTCGACGGCTACCGCGACGCCCCGGCGGGTGCGGCCGCCGGCCGCGCCGCCGACGAGATGTTCGACGCCGCGGGCCTGCCGCGCGAGGAGTGGGCGGCGCTGCACGCGACGCTCCTGGACATCCCGGTCACCGAGCTGCGCGCCCGCGCCGACCAGCTGGCGGCGACCTTCCTCGACCGCGGCGTCACCTTCGACTACGCGGGCGAGGAGCGGCCCTTCCCGCTCGACGTGGTCCCGCGCCTCATCGAGGCCGAGCGCTGGAGCCGCGTCGAGCGGGGGGTCCAGCAGCGGGTTCGCGTCCTGGAGGCGTTCCTCGCCGACGTGTACGGGCCGATGGCGTGCGTGCGCGACGGCGTCGTCCCGCGCCGGGTCATCACCTCCTCCAGCCACTTCCACCGCGCGGCCGTGGGCGTGGAGCCCGGCGGTGGCATCCGCATCCACGTCGCGGGCATCGACCTGGTGCGCGACGAGGCGGGCGACTTCAAGGTCCTCGAGGACAACGTGCGGGTGCCCAGCGGCGTCAGCTACGTGCTGGAGAACCGCCAGGCCATGACGCAGGTGCTGCCCGAGGCCTTCGAGGCCCACCGCGTCCAGCCGGTCGCCGACTACCCGCAGCACCTGCTCGCCGCCCTGCGGGCCGCGGCGCCGTCGGGCGTGGACGACCCGACCGTGGTCGTCCTGACGCCCGGCGTCTACAACAGCGCCTACTTCGAGCACTCCCTGCTGGCCCGCGCCATGGGCGTCGAGCTCGTCGAGGGCCGCGACCTCGTCTGCCGCGGCAACCGCGTCTACATGCGCACCACGGCGGGCGACCGCCGCGTCGACGTCGTCTACCGCCGCGTCGACGACGACTTCCTCGACCCGGTGCACTTCAAGCGCAGCTCCGTCCTCGGCGTCGCCGGCATCCTCAACGCCGCGCGCGCCGGCGGGGTGAGCATCGCCAACGCCGTCGGCAACGGCGTGGCCGACGACAAGCTCGTCTACACCTACGTGCCCGCGCTGACGCGGTACTACCTGGGCGAGGAGCTGATCCTCGGCAACGTGCCCACGTACCGGCTGGAGATCCCCGCCGAGCGCGAGGAGGCCATGGACCGGCTCGAGGAGCTCGTCGTCAAGCCCGTCGACGGCTCCGGCGGCAAGGGCCTCGTCGTCTGCCCCGACGCCACGCCCGAGCAGATCGCCGACCTGCGCACGCGCGTGCTCGCCGACCCGCGCGGCTGGATCGCGCAGCCCGTCGTGGCCCTCTCGACCGTGCCGACCCTCGCCGGGCAGCACCTGCGCCCGCGCCACGTCGACCTGCGGCCCTTCGCCGTCAACGACGGCCGGCGGGTGCGGGTCCTGCCCGGCGGGCTGACCCGGGTGGCGCTGCGGGAGGGCTCGCTCGTCGTGAACTCCAGCCAGGGCGGCGGGTCGAAGGACACCTGGGTGCTCGCGGCGGTGGGCGAGCCCGTCGAGGAGCTGCTGCCGCCACCGGTCGCGGACGACGTGCTGCCCCTGCCCCTGGCCCCCGGCGGCAACCACGCCGCCGACCCGGGCCCCGGCACCGGCGGCGACCAGGCCCAGCAGCAGCAGTGACGCCCGCCGGCACGACCCGCAGACCGTTCCCGACCCGGACCCCGAGGAGGCGCATCCCGTGCTGAGCCGCATCGCGGAGTCGTTGTTCTGGATCGGCCGCTACACCGAGCGCGCCGACGCCACCGCCCGCATCCTCGACGTCCACGTCGAACGGACCCTCGCGGACCCGTGGATCGACGAGAACGCCGTCACGACGTCACTGCTCGCGGTGATGGGGACGACGGTGGACCCGGGCGGCGGCCGGGTGGGGCGCCGGGAGCTGCTGGAGAAGCTGGCCTACGACCCGGTGAGCTCCAGCTCGATCACGGGCGCCCTCGGTGCGGCCCGCGAGAACGCCCGCCGCGCGCGCGAGACGGTCTCCTCCGACATGTGGGAGAGCCTGAACACGACGTGGAACGCCCTGGCGTCCGGGCGGTGGCGCTCCGCCAGCCCGCACCGGTTCTTCTCCTGGGTCCGCGAGCGCACGGCCGTCGTCTCCGGCCTGGTCGACGCGACCATGAGCCGCGACGACAGCTGGCAGTTCTTCGTCCTGGGGCGCTCGCTGGAGCGCGCCGACATGACCGCGCGCCTCGTCGCGACGCGGGCGGTCGGCGGCACGGGCACGCAGTGGCCGCTGCTGCTGCGCTCGTGCGGCGCGTACGAGGCGTTCCTGCGCGCCTACCAGGGCTCGAGCACCGGCGCGGCGGGGGAGCAGCACGCCGCGGAGTTCCTGCTGCTGGACCGCCTCTTCCCGCGCTCGGTCGTCAACGCCCTGAACGTCGCGGAGAGCTGCCTCGTCGCGATCGACCCGCAGCAGCGCCGCGTGGGCTACGCCGAGGACGCCCGGCGCATCATCGGGCAGGCCCGGACCCGCCTGGAGTTCCAGAGCTCCGAGCAGCTCCTCAGCGACCTGCACCCCCAGATGCGTGCCGTGCAGGAGGCGTGTTCGGCTGCGTCGCAGGCGGTCGCGGAACGGTTCTTCCCCATGGCCGGGGCGGTCTCGTGGACGGCGGGGAGGTCCTGATGCGCCACCGGATCGTGCACACCACGACGCACACCTACGAGGGGCCCGTGCGGGCGTCGTTCAACGAGGCCCGCATGACGCCCCTGACGACGCCCGAGCAGACGGCCCTGGACACGCGGGTCGAGGTCAGCCCCGCGGCGTCGATCTCCCGGTACTGGGACTACTGGGGCACGCACGTCACGGCGTTCGACATCCACGCGCGCCACCACGAGCTGGTGACCACGGCGAGCAGCCTCGTCGAGGTCGACCGCCCGCTGCGCCCGGCGCACGAGGTCGCCTCCTGGGAGCGGCTGCGCGGCGACGAGGTCCTCGACCTGCACGTCGAGCACCTCACGCAGACGCCCCGCACCGTGCCGCCGTCCGAGGGCTTCGCCGAGCACCTGCACGAGATCACCGCGGGCGCCGACCCCCGCGAGGCGGCGCACCGCGTCTGCTCGTGGGTCCGCGAGGAGGTCAAGTACGTGCCGGGCGCGACGGGGGTGCAGGCGACGGCCGCGGAGTCGTGGGCGCAGCGCAGCGGCGTCTGCCAGGACCTCGCGCACCTGGCGCTCGCCGGGCTGCGGGAGCTGGGCATCCCCGCCCGCTACGTCTCCGGGTACCTGCACCCGCGGCGCGAGCCGGAGCTGAACGTCGAGGTCGCGGGGGAGAGCCACGCGTGGATCGACTTCTTCGACGGGGAGTGGACGGGCTGGGACCCGACCAACGACATCCCCATCGGCGACCGGCACGTCGTGGTCGCCCGGGCCCGCGACTACTCCGACGTCAGCCCGCTGCGCGGCGTGTACTCCGGGCCGACGTCGACCGTGCGGGCGAGCGTCGCCGTGACGCGCGTCGCCTGAGCGCGACGGTCCCCGGGCAGGCTGGTCCCGTGAGCGGTGGCGGCGACCCGGCCGGGGACGCGGGCTGGACGTGGGACCCGACGCTGTACGCGGGCAGCGCCCGGCACTACGCGGCGGGCCGGGTGCCCTACGGCCCCGGGGTCGTCGAGGCCCTCGTGGGCGCGCTCGGGCTGGACGGCTCCCAGACCCTGCTCGACGTCGGGTGCGGGCCGGGGTCGCTGACGCTGCTCCTCGCCCCGCACGTGGGCCGGGCGATCGGTGTCGACGCCGACCCGGACATGCTCGCCGAGGCGGCCCGGCTGGCCCGCGCGCAGCGGCTCGAGGGCACCGCGTGGCGGCTGCTGCGGGCCGAGGAGCTGTCGGGCGACCTGCCCGCCGTGGACGTCGTGACGTTCGCGCAGTCGCTGCACTGGATGGACGGCGCGCGCGTCCTGCCTGCCGTCCGGGGGCTCCTGCGGCCCGGGGGCGCCGTCGTGCACGTGCACGCCGAGACCCACCGCGGGACCGAGGACGGCGGGGCGGCGCCCTTCCCGCGGCCGCCCTGGGCGGAGGTGACGGCGCTCGTCGAGCGCCACCTCGGGGCGCGGCCGCGCGCCGGCCGGGGGTTCCGCCCGGCGATCGGCGGCGGTGGCGAGGCGGTCCTGTACCGGGCGGCCGGGTTCCGCGGACCGCAGCGCCTCACCGTGCCGGGCGAGACCGCGACGCGGACCGTCGAGCAGGTCCTCGACGCCGTCCACTCCCTGTCCAGCGCGGCGCCCGCCCTGTTCGGCGACCGGCTGGCCGACGTCGACGCCGAGCTGCGCGACCTGCTGACGAGAGCAGCCTGCGAGGGCCTGTTCACGGAGCGCATGCCCGACGTCGACCTCGACGTGTGGCGGTAGCCGCGGTCCGGCGCTCGGCGCGCCGGGCGGGGCCGCCGTCCCTACCCTCGACGCGTGCCGCGCCCGAACCTGCGTCGACTCCGGTGCCACTCGTCGTCGCTCAACGCCGCCCTCGTCGTGCTGGTGGCCGCGCTCATGGGCGCGGTGTTCGCGTCGTTCTACCTCGACGCGCTCGGGCGCCCGACGGCGCGCGCGATCGCCGTCGGCGTCGTCGGTCCCGACGCCGCGCAGGCCCCGTACGTCCGGGCGCTGGACGAGGCGACGCAGCACGGGCTCGTCCTGACCGGCTTCCCGACGGCGCAGGCCGCGCAGCGCGCCGTGGAGCTGCAGGAGCTGTACGCGGTGGTGGTCGTCGGCGACGACGGCGCGGTGCGGCTGGAGACCTCGAGCGCCTCGGGCGCGTCGGTCACGCGCGTCCTCGCGCAGGCGTCCGCGACCGCTCAGCAGACGACGCGCACCCGGCTGACCACGACCGACCTGCACCCGCTGCCCGCGTCCGACCCGTCGGGGCTCTCGGTGTTCTACGTGACGATCGCGGCCACGATCATCGGCTTCGTCGGCACGTTCCAGCTGCGCGCCAACGCCCGGCCCCTCGACCTGCGCCAGTGGCTCGTCGCCACCGGCGCCCTCGCCGCGCTGGGCAGCCTGCTGATCGTCGTCGCGGTCGACGGCCTCCTGGGCCTGCCGCTGCCCTTCGTCGAGACCTGGTGGGCGCTGGGCCTGCAGATGGCCACGGCCTCGACCTTCGCGGGGACGATGGCCGTGCTGATCGGCCCCTGGGCCGTGCTGCCGACCTGGACGGTCTTCGTGCTGCTCGGCAACACGTCCTCCGGCGGCGCGGTCTCCCCGGGCCTGCTTCCGCAGCCCTTCGCGGTCCTGCACGAGTGGCTGCCGTCGGGGGCGACGGTCAGCGCGCTGCGCGCCGCCGCGTACTTCCCCGACACGGAGCGCTGGGGTCCTCGTCTGGTCCTGCTGGTCTGGGCGCTCGCGTGCCTCGCCGCCCTGCTGCTCGTCTGCCGACGGCGCGGGACGAGCCCGGGGGCGGCCGACTAGCCGATCGCGACGGGGGCCGCGGGCACGACCTGGTCGGCGACCGCCCACCACCACTCGTGCAGCTCGTGGTAGCGGCTGCCGGGTTCCGTCCGCCCCTCCCAGGGCTTGTCGATGATGTAGTGCACGTTCTTCACCTGCCGGACGTCCCACAGCGCCGGGTGCTGGTGCGGCAGGGTCTTCAGCGCGTTGTAGACGTAGGGCAGCGGCCGCCACCGGCCCGCGAAGAACTCGTTGAGGAAGTCCTGCTCGGCGAACTGGTACCGCGTGAGGTCCGTGAGCCCCCGCAACCGGGCCAGCAACGCCTCGAAGACGCCGGCGTCCGGCTCGAGCACGAGGAACCCGCCGTTGAAGTAGCTGTCCACGACGTCCGGTTCCTCGGTGTGCTCGACGCCCCGGCAGTGGGTGTAGAAGCAGTTCGCGGGTGTCCAGCTCGCGGGGTAGCTCGCGATCCGGTTGGGGTTGCAGCGGCACGCGTGGCACGCCGCCGGGCCGCCCGCGGGCAGTTCGAGGGTGAACAGCTCGTCCATCCCGGCCACGACCAGCATGTCGGCGTCCAGCACGACGAGGCGCTCGAACTCCACCAGGCTCCAGGACGCCAGCTTCGTCCAGACCTCGGCGAACCTCGCGTTGGCGTAGCTCGCCTCGAGGTGGCTGTCGGGACGCAGGGGCTCGACCTCGCGGACCAGGCACCCGTCGTCGGTCAGCGTCCGGCGGGCCGCCGCGTCGATGTCGGGCGTGACCATCACCACCAGCGGGTGCTCGGTGCCGGAGCGGCGCAGCGAGGCGTGCAGGACGCGCACCCCCACCAGGTAGTCCGGTTGCGTCAGCAGCGTGGCCCACGCCTT
The DNA here is from genome assembly GCF_009906795.1 of Kineococcus siccus. Classification (GTDB taxonomy): domain Bacteria; phylum Actinomycetota; class Actinomycetes; order Actinomycetales; family Kineococcaceae; genus Kineococcus; species Kineococcus siccus. The sequence continues at coordinate 2,356 of NZ_JAAALN010000107.1, read as the reverse complement.
CATCGGTGGTCTCCTCGTGTTCTCGGGAGTCGGTCGTGCGTCGAGCGGTCGGGTGGTGCGGACGGGCGGTGGTGACGGGCGGCGTGCGCTCAGGCGAACAGCGCGTCGGTGAAGGTGTTGGCGAACCGGTGCTGCGGGTCGAGCTGGTCGCGCACGCGGCGGAAGTCGTCCCACCGGGGGTACAGCGCCGGCCAGTCGTACAGGGGTTCCTCGAAGTACTTGCCCCAGTGCGGCCGGCCACCCTCGACGGCCAGCACCTCCTCCACGGCGCGCAGGAAGTCCATGCCGCCGGCCGACAGCGTCCCGTCCTCGGCGTAGTACACGACGAAGCCGAAGTAGCACGTCTCCTGCTCGTGCGCCGGGCTGAGCCAGGCGGAGGAGGGACCGGTGCAGCGCAGGATGACCGGGTAGTGCATGTGCGGGTTCGTGCGCGCGTGCCACTCCTTCAGCACCGTCACCACGTCGTCGACCCGGGCCAGCGGGACGGCGATCTCGACGTTGATCTGCGGGGTGGCGATCCCGCGGCAGAACACCTGGTAGACGTCGCCCGTCACGTCGGAGAAGTCCTTGAACCTGTTCACCGTGCGGTACGGCTTGCCGTTCACGTCGGTGATCCGCGTGTCGCCGCGCATGTTGGTGAGCGTGGCGTCGATCGTGCGGTTCATGGCGTCGCTCGTCTCGGCGCGCGTCACGAGCTGTCCGCCACCGTCGCGGTAGGCGCGTGCCTCCGCGGGGCCGGCCTCCTGCGCGGTCCACACGTGCACGAGGTTCTCCCCGGGGAACCACCACGCCTTGCTCAGGGCGTTCTCGCGGTTCCACGCCGTCAGCCGGGTTCCGAGGTCGTCCGCGCTGACGGCGTCCTTGTGGCAGCTGTAGACGGGGCTCGGCACGGTCTGCAGCGTCACCGCGCTGACGGCGCCCAGCACGCCGAGGCCGAGCTGGACGGCGCCGAACGAGGGGTGGTCGCGGTCGAACTCCGCGACGGAGCCGTCGGCCAGGACCATGCGGATGCCGAGCGCGGCGTCGGCGATGGAACCCTGCCGCAGGCCCTGCCCGTGCGTCCCCGTGGCGAGGGCGCCCGCGAGCGTCTGCGACGCGATGACGCCGGGGGACGACGGGAGCACGCGGCCCGACGCCGAGAGGACGTCGTAGACCTCCTGCAGCGGGGTGCCGCCCGCGAACGTCGCGGTGTCCGGGCCGGCGGACAGCAGACCCCGCAACCGGCGCGTGTCGAGGAGGCGGTCGCCCTCGGCCGCGGCCCGCAGCATGCGGCCGGAGGACATGCGGGAACCGATCAGGCGGAGGCGGCCGCCGCCCGACGTGACGGCCGCGCGCAGCTCCTCCTCGGTGCCGGGGGAACTGAGGGCGGCGCTGCGACCGAGCGTCGCGTTCCCGGCCCAGTTCCAGAGCTCGGTGCCGTCGTCGAGCTCCGTGCTGCGGCGGGGGTAGGCGGTCACGGTGACGGCCATCGGCAACTCCTCACGTTCACCAGATCCGATGGGCGGGGACGAACGCCGAAAGGCAACGAGAACCTAACCCGAACCTGCGCGGAGAGCGCCGCCCGAGACGCGAAGGTGACGCACATCGCACCGCGGTCGGGTGGCCCCGGTGCGCTCGTGTCGGTGCACTCGGCTAGAACGGCGGTGTGCAGACCACCCACAGCGGCCCGCGCGTCCTCGCGGTCCGGCTCGACAGCGACGGCGACGTCCTCATGACCGGCCCGGCCGTCGCGGCGCTGGGCCGCGGCCCGGACGGCGTGGCCGCCGAGCGCGTGGACCTGCTCGCCGCCCCGCCCGGCGCGGCCGCCGCCCGGTTGCTGCCGGGGGTCGAGGAGGTCCTCGTCGCCGACGTCCCGTGGTCCGGCTACCGGCCGCCCGCGCCCGACGCCGCGCCGCTCGAGGCGCTGGTGCAGACCCTGCGCGAGCGGGCCTACGACGAGGTGGTCGTGTTCACCTCCTACCACCAGAGCCCGCTGCCCATGGCGCTGCTGGCCCGCCTGGCGGGGGTGCCGCGCGTCATCGCGGCGAGCGACGACTACCCGGGGAGCCTGCTGGACCTGCGCCACCGCCGCCCCGGCCCGCCCGACGGCACGGGCGGCGAGCACGAGGTCGTGGCCAGCCTGGGCCTCGTCGCCGCGTCGGGCCGGGCCGTGCCCGCCGACCCGCGGATGACCCTGCGCCACCCGCTCCCGCCCCTGCCGGCCGAGCTGGCGGCCGAGCTGGGCGACGACCTCGCGGCCGGCCGCGTCGTCGTGGTCCACCCGGGGGCGTCCGTGCCCGCGCGGGCCCCCCACCCCGACGTCGCGGCCGCGTCCGTCGCGGCGCTCGCCGCCGCCGGCTGGCGGGTCGTCGTCACG
>NZ_JAAALN010000106.1 GCF_009906795.1 Kineococcus siccus | reverse complement strand
GGCCTGGACCCGGCCGGCGACGACCCGGCCGGCGAGGACGCGGCCGGTGAGGACGCGGCCGGTGACGGCGCGGCCGGTGAGGACGCGGCCGGCGCGGCGGCCTCGGCGGAGCAGCCGGAGAGCAGGACCGCGCCGGCCGCGAGGGCGCCGGTGAGGGGGGCGAGGAGGCGGTGGTCGAGGGTCGTGGAGAGGTCCATGTCCCGAGCCTGCCCGCGGGAGCCGTCGACGCCCCGTGCTGCGCTGCACGAGGATCCGTGAACTCCTCACGGGTCGGTCACCCCGCCCGGGGGCGGGGTGACCGCCGTGTGAGGACCGTCCGCCAGTCGCCTCTCGGCGGTTCGCCGCTCGCAGCGGCTGAGGTGAGGCCCGGGGACGTGTCCGGAACGGCCGCTCCCCGACTGTCTCGGCAGCTCGCGCCCCCGGCTGGAGCCCGGCGCCTACGCCGACGTCGCCGCCCGCCGCGCCGACGGGCCCTGCGCCTGGGCGGCGAGCCGGACCGACGCGTTGGCCGCGCCGTACCCGGCGTAGCCGCCCACGCGCTGGACGACCTCGACGAAGAACTCCCGGCTCGCGGCCACGGTGTAGAAGTGCAGGAACTCGCCGTCCGCGTCCCGGTCGTACATCACGTCGGCGTCCCGCAGCCGCCGGAGCAGGACGGGGTCGAGGTCGAAGCGGGCCTCGAGGTCGTCGTAGTAGTTCTGCGGCACCCCCAGCACGCGGCCACCGCGGGCCGCGAACCCGGCCGCGGTCGCGAACACGTCGCGGCAGCCGAGGGCCAGGTGGCCCGCACCACCGGCCCGGCCCCGCAGCAGGGTCGCGGACGGGACGACGTTGAGCAGCAGCCGGATCCGCGCGTCGCGCGAGCGCAGCGCGCGGCTGCGCACGAGCCCCCGGGGGCCCGCGAGGACCGTGACGTCGGAGGGCACGAGGTCGAGGACGGACTGGAAGAACAGCGCCGCGGTGTCGAACTCGCCGAAGCGCTGGGGCAGCGCCACGTGGTCGACGTGGGTCGGGGCGCCCGGCGCCGCCGGGCCGCCGCCGTCGGGCGCCGGCAGGAAGTCCGCGAGCCAGCTGCCGGCCTCGTCGGGGCCGGTGCGGCAGAACTGCACCCACGTGCCGTCCGGCGCGGCCAGGGACGGGATGTCCACCTCGCCTGGCCCGACGGCCCGGGTCACGACCGGCGCGAGCAGCTGCCGGGCGCGCGCGCCGAGCAGCGCCGGCTCGGCGGTATCCACCCCCAGGGAGGAGATGCGGGCCCGGACGTCGGGCGTGCGGGCGTTGACGACGACGCGCGCCGCGCCCGCCGACCACAGCTCCACGGGGCCGCTGCGGTGGGTCCCGCTGCGGCGCAGCCCGAGCTGCGTGAGGAGGGTCCGCACGCCGTCCGCGTGGGCGGGCGAGGTCGCCACCTCCGCGAACGCCCACGCGGCGGGCGGGGGCGCGACGGGGAGCACCGGCAGCGCGACCGCGTCGGGGGTGCCGGTCGCGGAGGCACCGGTCGGGTGCTGGACCGCGCGCCGGGCGCCGACCCGGTCGGCCAGCTGCCGCAGCGAGCGCATGGCGTCGACGGCCGTGCCGTGCGGGTCGGACTGGCGGAAGACGTCGTTGAAGACCTCCAGCGACAGCGGACCGGTGTACCCCGCGGCCAGCACGTCCGCGACGAAGCCGACGAGGTCGAACGCGCCCTGGCCGGGGAAGCAGCGGTGGTGCCGGCTCCAGGGCAGCACGTCCATCGACATCCGCGGCGCGTCGGCGAGCTGCAGGAAGAAGAGCTCGTGCGGCCGGACGTCGGCGAGGCCCGCGGTGTCGTCGCCGCGGGAGAGCACGTGGAAGGAGTCCAGGCACACGCCCACGGCCGGGTGCTCCGCGGCGCGCGCGACGCGCAGCGAGTGCCGGTAGTCGTCGACGTGGCTGCCCCACGCGAGGGCCTCGTAGGCCAGCCGCACGCCGTGGCCGGCGGCGACCTCGCCCAGGTCGTGCAGCTGCGCGGCCAGGCGCGCGTCGTCGCGCACGGCCCCGTCGTGCACCGAGGAGCACACGAGCACCAGGTCGGTGCCGAGCGCGCGGGCCACCTCGCACTTGCGGTGCAGGCGGTGCCGCACCCGGGCGACCTCGGCGGCCTCGACGTGGTCGGGGTCGCGGAAGGGCTGGAACAGCGACACCCCGAGCCCCAGGTCGGCCGCCCGCTCCCGCACCGCGGCCGGGGACAGGGCACAGCCGAGCAGGTCGGGCTCGAACACCTCCACGGCGTCGAAGCCCGCGGCCGCGGCGGCGGCGAGCTTCTCCGGCAGGGTGCCGGCCAGGCAGACGGTCGCGATCGAGGTCCGCACCCCGCCAGCCTGCCACCCCCGCCGCGGCCCGCGGGGCCGGTCCGGGACGGGTCCACCGTCCGGGGGAGTGCGGGGGCCGCGCGACCGGCTCGTAGGGTCGGGCCGTGGTCCTGCCGAGCGAGCCCGCCGCCCTGACGTCGCGACGCTTCGCGGCCGTGCTGTTCGACATGGACGGCACGCTGGTCGACTCCAGCGCCGCGATCCGCCGCAGCTGGACGACGTGGGCCGTCGAAGCGGAGATCACGAGGGAGGCGCTCGTGGGTGCCGCGGGCGCCGGGCGCCCCGCGGCGGAGATCGTCGCGGAGCTCGTCGGGCCCGAGCACCTGGCGCAGGCCGTCGCCCGCATCGACGCGCTCGAGACGGCGGACGTCGCCGACGTCGTGCTGCTGCCGGGCGTCGCGGAGGCGCTCGCGGCGCTGCCCCCCGAGCGCTGGGCCGTCGTGACCTCGTGCGGCGCCGCGCTCGCCGCGGCCCGGCTGCGCGCGGGCGGCGTCCCGGCCCCGCAGGCCCTGGTGACCTACGACGACGTCGAGCGCGGCAAGCCGGACCCGCAGTGCTTCCTGCTGGGCGCCGCCCGCCTCGGCGTCGACCCGGCCGACTGCCTCGTCGTGGAGGACGCCCCGGCGGGCCTGGCCGCGGCCCGCGCCGCGGGCTGCGCGACCCTCGCCGTGCGCACGACGCACCCCGAGGGCCCGCTGGACGCCGACCTCGTCGTGGACCGGCTCACGGGCGTCCGCCTGACGGCGGGACCGGACGGCGTCCGCGTCCACCTCGCCTGAGGTCGCTCCGGCGCTCCCCGGGCGGGCCCCGCCGCGCGCGGGCGCGACACGCCGGGGCACGTGCGCGCCCGCGGCCCGTCAGGCGCGCACCATCGGAGCGGGCCGCTGCGCGGGCGGCACCACGAGAACCTCCGGAGACGCGATGAGCACGCACACCACCACCGAGCCGGTCCACGCGATCAGCTGGACCCACACCCACGCCGGCTCCCTGCGGGCCGAGATCACCTGCACCGCACCGGCGGGCGCGCCCTGCCGCCTCGAGTGCGTCGACGGCTGCGACGACGGGGACGCCCACCACCACGTGGTGGCGGACGCGGGGCACTGCGTCGCCGCCGCCTGGATCCGGGCCGCGGGCGTCGAGCGCGAGTACGCCGGCCCGGCGGCCGTCCCCGCCCGGTCGGGCCCCGTGGAGCTGGTGCAGGACGACGGCTGGGGCTGGCGCTACGCCGAGGTCGCGGCGGCCGAGCGCGCCGCGGCCTGAGCGGGCGGGCGACGCACCGGCCCGACCCGCGTGTAACGCTCCGGCCACGGAGGCCGATGGTGCCCACGGACCCGGTCGCTGCCCGGACCCCCGAGCGGGCAGGGACCGGGTCCTCCCACGTCGTCCCCGCACGGTCGCGCCGCCGCACCGTCCCGCTCCCGGCCCCTCCCGGGTCGGTCGCCGGGACCCGGCCCCGGCGGCGGTAACCTCGGAGCATGCCGACGGCCACCGCCCCGCGACCACCCCGCCCGTTCGGAGCGGTGCTGACGGCCATGGTCACGCCCTTCACGACCGACGGCGCCCTCGACACCGCGGCCGCCGCGGCGCTCGCGGACCGCCTCGTGGCCGAGGGGCACGACGGCCTGGTCGTCAGCGGCACGACGGGGGAGTCGCCCACCACCTCCGACGAGGAGAAGGACCGGCTGCTGCGGGCGGTGCTGGAGGCGGTCGGGGACCGGGCGTCCGTCGTCGCGGGCGTCGGGACCAACGACACCGCGCACACGTGCGAGCTCGCCCGGGCCGCCGAGAAGGCTGGCGCGGCCGGCCTGCTGGTCGTGACGCCCTACTACTCCAAGCCCCCGCAGCCGGCCCTGCTGCACCACTTCCGCACCGCGGCGGACGCCACGGGACTGCCCGTGATGCTCTACGACATCCCGGGCCGCTCAGGGGTGGCGATCGACACGGAGACGCTGGTGCGCGTCGCCGAGCACGACCGCGTGGTGGCCGTGAAGGACGCCAAGGGCGACCTCACCGCCACGTCGTGGGTCATGGCCCGCACCGAGCTCGCCTACTACTCCGGCGAGGACGCGCTGAACCTGGCCCTGCTGGCGCACGGCGCCTCGGGGGTCGTGAGCGTCGTGGGCCACGTCGCGGGGCGGCAGTACCGGCAGCTCGTCGACGCCGTCGACGCGGGTGACCTCGGCACGGCGCGGGCCGTGCACACGCGCCTGCTGCCCGCCGTCCGCGCCATCATGAACCGCACCCAGGGCGTCGTCGCCGCGAAGGCCGCGCTGCAGCTGACCGGTGCTCTCGCCACCCGCACCACCCGCCCGCCGCTGCTCGAGGCGACGCCCGAGGAGGTCGCGCTGCTGCGCACCGACCTCGACGCCGCCGCGCTGCTGCCGGGCCCGCCCCAGGACACCTGATCCACACCACCACGACGGCGGCCAGCCCAGGCCGCAGAGGAGCCGCATGAGCCACCCCCACCCCGAACTCACGTCCCCGCCGAAGCTGGCCGACGGCGCGCTGCGCGTCTACGCCCTCGGCGGGATCGGTGAGGTCGGGCGCAACATGACGGTGTTCGAGCACCGCGGCAAGCTGCTGATCGTCGACTGCGGCGTCCTCTTCCCCGAGGACCACCAGCCCGGCGTCGACCTGATCCTCCCCGACTTCGGCCCCATCCGGGACCGCCTCAAGGACGTCGTGGCGCTCGTGCTGACCCACGGCCACGAGGACCACATCGGGGCCGTGCCGTACCTGCTGCGGCTGCGGGGCGACATCCCCCTCATCGGGTCGCAGCTGACGCTCGCGCTCATCGAGGCGAAGCTCAAGGAGCACCGCATCCGCCCCTACACCCTCGGGGTGAAGGAGGGGCAGACCGAGCAGCTCGGGCCGTTCTCATGCGAGTTCATCGCCGTGAACCACTCGATCCCGGACGCGCTCGCGGTCGCGATCCGCACCGACGCGGGCCTCGTCCTGCACACGGGCGACTTCAAGATGGACCAGCTCCCGCTCGACGGGCGCATCACCGACCTCAACGCGTTCGCGCGCCTCGGCGACGAGGGCGTCGACCTGTTCTGCGTGGACTCCACCAACGCGGAGGTGCCGGGGTTCACCGCGCCCGAGCGCGGCATCGGGCCGGTGCTGGAGCAGCTGTTCGGCCGGGCCGAGCGGCGCATCATCGTGGCGTCGTTCTCCAGCCACGTGCACCGCGTGCAGCAGGTGCTGGACGCCGCCGACGCGCACGGTCGCAAGGTCGCCCTGGTCGGGCGGTCGATGGTGCGCAACATGGGCATCGCGGCGGAGCTCGGCTACCTCAACGTGCCGAAGAACGTCCTCATCGACATGAAGCAGGTCGAGGACCTGCCCGACGACCGCGTCGTGCTCATGTGCACGGGGTCGCAGGGCGAGCCGATGGCGGCGCTGTCCCGCATGGCCAACCGCGACCACCGGATCTCGGTCGGCGTGGGCGACACGGTGGTGCTCGCGTCCTCGCTCATCCCGGGCAACGAGAACGCCGTGTTCCGCGTCATCAACGGCCTGTCCCGCATCGGGGCCACCGTGGTGCACCAGCAGAGCGCCAAGATCCACGTCTCGGGCCACGCGAGCGCGGGCGAGCTCCTCTACTGCTACAACATCCTCAAGCCGCGCAACGTCATGCCGGTGCACGGCGAGTACCGCCACCTGCTGGCCAACCGCGACCTCGCGATCCAGACGGGCGTGCCGAAGAACCGCGTGGTCATCGCCGAGGACGGCGTGGTCGTCGACCTCGTGGACGGCGTCGCGCGCATCGTCGGCGCCGTGCCGGTCGGTTTCGTCTACGTCGACGGCTCGAGCGTCGGGGAGATCACCGAGGCCGACCTCAAGGACCGCCGCATCCTCGGCGAGGAGGGGTTCATCTCGGTGTTCGTGGCCGTGGACTCCGTGACCGGCAAGGTCGTCTCGGGCCCGGAGTTCAACGCGCGCGGTTTCATCGGCGACGGCGAGGACCGGTTCAACACGATCCGCACCCGCGTCGAGAACGCCATCAACGAGGCCTCGACCGGGCCGGTGGACACCCACCAGCTGCAGCAGATCGTGCGGCGCACGGTCGGCACCTGGGTGAGCCAGGCGCACCGCCGCCGGCCGATGATCGTCCCGGTCGTCGTCACCGCCTGACGCGTCCCGCTGTCCCCGACGGCCCGGTCGGCCCCCGCCGACCGGGCCGCCGGCTCAGCTGAACGCCGCCGCGTACGCGCCGCCGATGATCTCGCCGTCGGCGACGATCACGTGGTCCTCCTCGATCGGCTGCCCACCCAGGTAGGCGTCCAGGCAGTGCCGGGTGTCGGCGGCGTAGCGCCGCTGGGCGTCCAGCGTGGTCCCGGACACGTGCGGGGTCAGCATGTGGTGCGGCATCCGCCGCCAGGGGTGGTCGGTCGGTGCGGGTTCGGGGTACCAGACGTCGCCGGCGTAGCCGTTCAGCTGCCCCGACTCCAGCGCCTCGACGAGCGCCTCGGTGTCCACGATCCCGCCGCGGGCGACGTTCACCAGGAACGCGCCGCGCTTCATCCCCCCGATGACCTCGCGGTCGAACAACCCCTCCGTCTCCGGGGTCAGCGGCGCGGTGATGACGATGGCGTCGCACCGCTCCTGCATCTCGTCCAGGCGGGCGTACCGCGCGCCGATCACGGCCTCCTCGGGGTGCTCGAGGCGGGTCCGCTTGTAGTACAGCGTCTCGACGTCGAAGCCCTTGAGGCGCATGCCGATGAGCTGCCCGATCGCGCCCGCGCCGTAGATCCCGACGGTCTTGCGCTCGAGGTCCCACGAGCGCTGCGCGATCTCGCCGATGTCCCAGCGGCCGTCGACGACCTGCTGGTGGGCGGGCACGTAGTTGCGGACCAGCGCCAGCAGCTGCATGACGGCGTGCTCGGCCACGCTGACGACGTTGCTGCCGGTCTGCTCGGCGACCAGGATCCCGCGGTCGGCCGCCGCGCGGAGGTCGACGTGGTCGGAACCGACGCCCGCCGTCAGGATCAGCTTCAGCCCGGGGGCGGCCTCGAGGACCTCGCGCGAGGCGTAGACGGGCCAGAACGGCGTCGTGATCAGGACCTCCGCGTCGCGCAGCTCCTCGGTCAGCTCGTCGCCCTCGCGCACCGACGTGGAGACGAGCTCGTGCCCCTCGCCCTCCAGCCACTCCCGCAGGCCGAGCGCGTTCTCGGCGCACCCCAGCAGCTCCGGGGACGCACCGCCCTCGGGTGCGGGGTAGAGCGACATGACGATCTTCACGGGGGAGCCTCCGGGGACGCGGGGGCCGGCGCTCGGGCTCGGGCCGACGGGGGCCTGCGTACCCGTGCGGTCGGGCCACAAACGGCGAACGGCGCACGACGAACGACGAACGGTCGGCGGCGCGCGGCCGGGTGTGGACGTTCGCCGCCGGGGTACGGGTCGCCCGTGCCCGACCACGCCGGCCCGGCCGGTGGCCTGACCCGCCGCGAGGACCTGCGCCTGCTGCGCGGGGAGGGCCGCTTCGTGGCGGACCTCGCGCTGCCGCGCCTGCTCGACGCGGCCTTCGCGCGCAGCCGCGTGGCGCACGGCGTCCTCGTCGACGTGGACGTGTCCGCGGCCCGGCAGGTGCCCGGGGTCCTGGGCGCCTGGTCGGCCCGGGACCTGCCGGACCTGCCGGTCGTCCCCCCGTTCGGGCAGCCCGGCGTCGCCGAGGGCCGCGACTGGCCCGCGCTCGCGGACGACCGCGTCCGGCACGTCGGGCAGCCGCTCGCGGTCGTCGTGGCCGCCGACCGCTACCGCGCGGAGGACGGCGCCGACGCGGTCCGCGCCCGCATCGACGCGCTGCCGCCCGTCCTCACGCCGCAGGACGCGCTGTCGGGCCCCGAGCTGTTCCCGGGCCACGACAACGTGGCCGACGAGGCCGAGTTCGGCGACCCCGTGCCCGAGGAGGTGTGGGCGTCGGCGCACCTCGTCGTCGAGGGCCGCTACCGCCAGCAGCTCGTGTCGCCGTTCTCGATGGAGGCGCGCGCGTTCCTCGCCGTTCCCGAGGGCGAGCAGTTGCACGTGTGGGTCTCCCACCAGGCGCCGCACCGGTTGCGGGACAACATCGCCCAGGCGCTGGGCCTCGCGCCCGACGCCGTGCGCGTCCAGGTCCCCGACGCCGGCGGCGCGTTCGGCTCCAAGAGCGCCACGTTCCCCGAGTACCTCGTCGTGGCGGCCCTCGCGCGCCGGCTCGGGCGGCCCGTGCGCTGGATCGAGGACCGCGCCGAGGCCTTCACGGCGCACACCCACGGCCGCGGGCAGGACCAGCGCACGCGCCTCGCGCTCGACGCCGACGGGCGGTTCCTCGCCTTCGAGCTGGACGTCCTCGCCAACCTCGGCGCGTACCCGCACACGGGCGTGGTCGTCCCGCAGCAGACCGCCCTCATGGCGACGGGCGCGTACGCGACTCCGCACGTGCACTCCCGGATGCGCTGCGTCGTCACGACGACGACGCCGACCGCCCCGTACCGCGGAGCGGGCCGGCCCGAGGCCGCCTACGCCGTCGAGCGGACCGTGGAGCTCGCCGCCCGGCGCCTGGGGGTGGACCCGGTCCAGCTGCGGCGCAGGAACTTCCTGGCTCCCGAGGCCTTCCCCTACGACACCCCCACGGGCCGACGCTACGACAGCGGGGAGTACGCCCGGGCGCTGGAGCGCTGCGTCGAGGCGCTGGCCCTGGACGCCTGGCGCGCCGAGCAGCGCCGCCGCCGGGACGACCCGGCGGCGAGGCCCCTGGGGATCGGGTTCTGCACGTACGTCGAGCGCTCGGGCGGCGACGGCCCGATGCTGCGGGAGTTCGGCAGCGTCGAGGCGCTGGCCGACGGCACGTTCGTCGCCCGCTGCGGGACCTCGTCCACGGGGCAGGGCCACGAGACCGCGCTCGCGCAGGTCGTCGCCGACGTGCTGGGCGTGGACCTGGAGCGGATCCGCTACGTCGCGGCCGACACCGGCGAGGTGGCCAGCGGCGTCGGCAGCTTCGGCAGCCGCTCGATGCAGATGGGTGGCGCGGCCCTGCACCTCGCCGCCGGCGAGCTGGTCGACCTGGCCCGCCGCCGGGCCGCGCAGCGGGCCTCCGAGGGCGGGGCCCTGGTCCCCGTGGCGGGCGTGACGTGGACGACGGGACGGCTGGACCTCGGGGGCGGGCAGGGGATCGACGTCGGCGACCTCGTGGCCGCGACGGGTCCGCTGCGCGCCGACCACGAGTTCCGCCAGGACGCCGCGTTCCCCTTCGGCAGCTACGCCGCGGTCGTCGAGGTGGACGTCGAGCTGGGCGACGTGGAGGTGCTGCGGCTGGTCGCCGTGGACGACTACGGCGTCGTCGTGAACCCCGTCCTGACCCGCGGGCAGACGGTGGGCTCCATCGTCCAGGGTCTCGGCCAGGTGCTCTACGAGGAGGTGCCGTACGCCGCGGACGGGCGGCCGTCGCTGGACGCGGGGCTCTTCGACTACCTCGTCCCGACGCTGTCCGAGGTGCCGCCCATGACGCTGGAGGAGACCGTGACCCCCGACCCGGGGAACCCGCTGGGCGCCAAGGGGGCGGGCGAGGCGGGCTGCATCGGCGTCCCGCCCGCGGTCGTCAACGCCGTGGCCGACGCCCTCGAGCTCGACGACCCCGGGACGCTCCAGATGCCGCTGACCCCCGCGGTCGTCTGGCGCGCCGCCGCCGGGGCCGCCTCGTGAAGGCGCCGCCGTTCGACCTCGTGGCCCCGACCTCCATCGAGGACGCGGTGCTGGCGCTCGCGGCCGGTGCGGACCGTCCCGGCGGGGTTGCCGTGCTGGCCGGCGGCCAGAGCCTGCTGCTCGACCTGCACCACCGCCGGGTCCGGCCCGGCCTGGTCGTCGACCTGCGCCGCGTGCCGGGTCTGGGCGCCGTCGACGTGCACGGCTCGGGCGTGCGGATCGGGGCCCTCGTGCGCCACCGCGCGTTCGAGGACCCGGCCCTCGTGCCCGGCGCGGTGGGGCGCGTGCTGCCCGTGATGGCCGAGCACGTCGGGCACCCGCCGATCCGCGAGCTCGGCACGTTCTGCGGCAGCCTCGCCTGGGCGCACCCGACCGCCGAGTGGGCGCTGCTCGCGGTGACCCTCGGCGCCCAGGTGACCCTGCGCTCCGCCGCCGGGACGCGCACGGTGGCCGCCGCGGAGTTCAGCACCGGCCCGCACGCGACCGTGCGGGGGGACGCGGAGCTGCTCACGGCCGTCGACCTGCCGCTGCCGCCGCCCGGGGCCGGGGCCGGCTTCGTCGAGCACCGGCGCACCGAGGCGAGCTTCGCGGCGGCCGCCGCCCTGGTGGTGCTGGAGGTCGGGGACGTGAGCGTGCGCGCGTGCCGCATCGGCCTGGCGGGCGCGGCCGACCGGCCCGTGCGCGCCACGCGCGCCGAGGCGGTGCTCACCGGCGCCCCGGTCACCGCGGAGAGCTTCGCGGCGGCCGCCCGCGTGGCCGCGCACGAGGACGCCGATCCGCGGGCCGAACCGCACGGGCCCGTCGACCACCGCCGGCAGGTCCTGTCCGTGCTCGTGCGCCGCGCGCTCGTCGCGGCGCTGGACGACACCGCCCGCGCGGGCGGGGAGGAGGCGGCGTGAGGCTGCGCCTGAGCGTGAACGGCACCGCGCACGACGTCGAGGTCGAGCCGCGGCGGCACCTCGGCGACGTGCTGCGCGAGGACCTGGGCCTGACCGGGACGCACCTGGCGTGCGAGCAGGGGGTCTGCGGGTCCTGCACCGTCGCCCTCGACGGGCGCGCCGTCCGCTCGTGCCTCGTGCTGGCCGCGTCCTGCGAGGGGCGCGACGTCCGGACCGTGGAGGGCCTCGCCACCGGCGACGGCGCCGAGGGGCTCACCGCGCTCCAGCGCGCCTTCTCCGCCGAGCACGCCCTGCAGTGCGGGTTCTGCACGCCGGGGTTCCTCGTCCTGGCGCAGGCCGCGCTGGCGGAGGACCCGACCGTCGTCGACGACCCCGAGCGGCTGCAGCGGCTGCTGACCTCGAACCTGTGCCGCTGCACGGGCTACGAGCCGATCCGGCGGGCCGTGCGGCGCGCGGCGGGACGCGACCCGGACACGTCGTGAGCCGTCAGGCGGAGCCCGTCAGGCGGGGGCGCGCGCCGGGCCCTCGACGGTCGCCGAGGCGCCGCTGCTGATCGTGCGGACCACCGACTCCAGCGGCCCGCGGCCCGCGGTCCGCCGCCACAGCGCCGCCAGCAGGCACCCCACGAGCACGTGCGCCAGCAGCAGGAGGCCCGGCCGGTCGGTGCCCGACGCCGGGTAGAGGGCGATGGCCACGACGTGGGCGGTGTAGACGGTCAGCGGCATGCCGCCGAAGGCCGCCAGGGGCGCCAGCAGCCGGGTCGCGAGGTGCGGCAGCAGCAGCGCGAGCCCCAGGACGGCGAGCGCGCAGCCGCTCGTGTGCAGCAGGTCCGGCGGGGTGCCGGAGTGGGGGGAGCGGACCGCCAGCCACCACCAGGACGTCGCCGGCACGGTGCCGTAGAATACCGCACCCGTGAGGTCGCCCAGGATGGCGCGGCCCCCGAGCGGCCCCAGCAGGAGGGCGCTCGCGAGCCAGGCCGCCGCCGCGAGCGCGGCGCCCCCGGCGAGCAGGCGGACGCCCGTGCGGGCGGCGCGCAGGTCGAGCCGGGACACGGCCAGGCCGAGCAGCAGGTACCCCGTCCAGCCGATGACGGGGTAGTACCCGGTCAGCAGCAGGGTCTGCAGCAGCTCGACGGGCTGGGCGAGCGACGCCGGGGTGGGCTGGTCCCCGGGGCCGGGCGGCAGGCCGCGCCGCAGCGCGAGCGACGCGACCGGCGCGAGCAGGAGCCAGGTGCCCGCGAGGGGCAGGAGCCGCCGGGCGGGCCACCACAGCACCGGCAGGACCGCCAGGAAGGCGAGCCCGTAGTAGGGCAGGATCACCGCGATGTTCGTGCCGAGGCCGACCAGGAAGAGGCCGACGAAGCCGATCACCAGCCCCCGCACGAGGATCCCCACGCGCGCCGCGGCCCGCGAGCGCGCGTCCCCTCCGCGGGAGTTCGCGAGCCCCAGCGACAGGCCCGCGAGGACCGCGAACGTCGCCGACGCGCGGCCCTCGGAGAGCTCGTAGAGCCGCAGGGGGAACCCCGTGTCGCTGCTGGTGACGATGTGCGCCGCCATCATCCCCGCGATGGCGACGCCCCGCGTGAGGTCCACCCCGACGACCCGGCCGGGCCGGGCCGTCGGGTGGTCGACCTGCGGCGGGCCGGCCCGCGGGGGTTCCTGCACGCCGACAGTCTGCCTGCCCCGGCCCGGCCCCCGCGGGTCAGGCCTGCTGCAGGCCGGGCGACCCGGCCTCGACCACGAACGTCGCCCGCGTGCCCACGGCCGCACCCGGCTGCGACACGCCGTCGAGCACCCGGAACTCCGCCCGCAGCTGCTCGGCGTCGATGCGGGTCACGACGTAGCCGCGCTGGTTGTTGGCGAGCTTGAGGTCGGGGTTGTCGGCCAGCTCGCTGTCGCGGGTCTCGTACGCGTCGCCGCCGTCCCCGCCGGAGGTGATCGAGGTGCACACGAGCTCCACGCCCACGGGCGCGGACGCGAAGTCGGAGGGGTTGCGCGTCAGGTCGGCCGCGTAGTGCTTGTGCACGTCGCCCGTGATGACGACGGGGTTCTCGACGCCGCGCTCGACGATGCCGTCGAGGACCCGCTGCCGGTTCGCGGTGTAGCCGTCCCACGAGTCGGGGTTGAACCCGCGCGCCGCGCCGGGGACGTAGTCGTGCTCCGCGAACATCACCTGCTGCCCCACGACCTGCCAGGTGGCCGGCGAGTCCGCCATGCCGTCGAGCAGCCAGGCCTCCTGCTCGGCGCCCATGAGCGTGCGCCCCGGCTCGTCGCGCTCGGGCCCGCTCGTCGGGAACTCGTCGCCCCCGGGCTGGTCGTCGCGGTACTGGCGGGTGTCGAGCATGTGGAAGCTCGCGAGCTGTCCCCAGTCCAGGCGGCGGAACAGCTGCATGTCCGCGGCCTTCGGGCGCTGGGCCGCGCGCAGCGGCATGTTCTCGTAGTACGCCTGGTAGGCCGCCGCGCGGCGCGCGGTGAACGCCTCCAGCGTCGGGTACGGGTCCTGCTCCTCCGCGACGAGGTCGGCGTAGTTGTTCTCCACCTCGTGGTCGTCCCACGTCACGATCCACGGCGCGACGGCGTGCGCGGCCTGCAGGTCGGGGTCCGCCTTGTACTGCGCGTGCCGCTGGCGGTAGTTCGCCAGCGTCACCGTCTCGGGGCCCATGTGGTCGCGCACGTTGTTGCCGGAGGGGGAGACGTAGTCGTTCGCCTCGTACTCGTAGATGTAGTCGCCGAGGAACAGGACGACGTCGGGCTGCTCCTCCGCGAGGCGCCGGTAGGCGGTGAACCAGCCGTGCTCGTACTGCGCGCAGGACGCGAACGCCATCGTCAGCGTGCCCCCCCGGGTGCGGCGCGCGGGAGCGGTCCGGGTCAGCCCCGCCGGCGACAGCTGCTGGGTGCGGCCGTCGACGCGGAAGCGGTAGGAGTACTGGGTCCCGGGACGCAGGCCCGTGAGCTCCACGTGGACGCTGTGGCCCAGCTCCGGGCGGGCGAGGGCGCGGCCGCGCCGCACCCGGCGCCGGAACAGCGGGTCCTCGGAGACCTCCCACTGCACCTCCACGGCGCGGTCGGGCATGCCGCCCTTGCCGTCGGCCGCGTACGGGTCCAGCGCGAGGCGGGTCCAGAGCACGACGCCGTCCGGCGTCGGCTCGCCCGAGGCGACGCCCAGCGTGAAGGGGTCACCGGACAGCGAGGGGACGCCGGCGCTCGTGAGCAGGCCCGCCCCCAGGACGGCCCCGCCGCCGATCACGGCGCGGCGCCCGACGGGCTGGGCGAGCACGGAGGAGGGCACGGACAGGGGCGTGGAGGGGTTCGGCGTGGAGGTGTTCGACACGGTGGTCTCCCGGGTTCGGTGCTGCGGTGCTCCGTCGCGGTGCCCTCGTGCAGGGCACCGCTGCTGTGGCTCGGTGCGGTGACTCGGTGCGGTGGCTCGGTGCTGTGCGTCGGCGCGGGACAAGCTGTGGCGCCGGTCGGTGCCGAGGCTGGCCCTGGTGGGCGAACGCCCGGGGGGCCCGCCGGTGGCGGGTTCGTGAACGTGCGGCGGAGGCTTGGCCTCGGTCCCCGCCGACCTCGGCCCGCGAGGGCCCGCGGGCGCGCCGCCCCGCCGCGGCGGCTCGCGCTGGGTACGGTGACGGCATGGCCACCCGGACGACCCCGCGCTCCACCGCGTCCAAGGGGTCCAAGGGGTCCGCGACGCCGGCCGGGCAGGCGCCCCGCAAGCCCGCCACCGCGCGCTCCGGCAGCCGGCCCGCCGGGGCGCCTGCCCGGCCGGCGTCGCGGACCCCTTGGAC
>NZ_JAAALN010000105.1 GCF_009906795.1 Kineococcus siccus | reverse complement strand
CATCATCGCCTGGCCCGAAGGCGCGTCCACCGCGGAGAACCTGCAGGCGTTGTGCCGCACCCACCACCGCTTCAAGACCCAGTACGTCTACGAAACCACCGCCGCGCACCGACGCCGCACTGCCGCACGCCCCCGCCGGTCTGCACCACCACCACCACCACCACCACCACCACCGGTCGACGACTCACCACCACCGTTCTGACCGGCCGCTCACTGCGGCCGGTCCTGACCTCATGTCGATCGGCGGAGATCGTCGGGATGGTGACAGGCCTGTCGGTCGAGGTGCAGCTCGAGCCTGGCGACTTCGCTGCGACACACCATCCGCGCCGCCGTCGCTACCGGGACCGGTCCGGTGACGACCCCGCCCGATCTGACCCTCTCCCTCCACCGCACACCCTCAGGCGTTCGCGACGAGCCCCAGCTCGGCCGGGGTGGCCAGGCCCGCGTGCTGCGGCAGGATCCGCACGGTGTAGCCGAACGGGCCGGTCTGGCGCAGGGTCAGCTCGCCCTCGTAGCGGTGCCGGCCGTCGTCGAAGGTCTCCGCGTGGCGCAGCGTCACCGTTGCGCCGGAACGGATCTCGTCGGACTCCGTGACCCGGCCGTGCACGACCTGCACCTCGACGTCGTCGGGCGCGAGCGCGCCCAGCGTGACGAAGCCGCGCACGTGGACGACGTCGCCGACCTGGGCGGAGTCGCCCACGCCGGAGGACTCGACGTGGTCGACGCGCACCGTCGACCACTGCGACCGGATGCGGTTCTTCCACGTCGCCAGGTCCTTCGCGGCCGCCCCCGAGGAGGCGATGGCGGTGCGGCCGGCCACGGCGGCCGGGACGTACAGCTGCTGGACGTAGTCCTGCACCATCCGGCTCGCGAGGACCTTCGGGCCGAGCGAGGCGAGGGTGTGGCGGACCATCTCCAGCCAGCGCGCGGGCAGCCCGCGCTCGTCGCGGTCGTAGAAGCGCGCCGCGACGGACGTCTCGATGAGGTCGTACAGCGCCGCGGCCTCGAGGTCGTCGCGGTGGTCGGCGTCGTCGACGCCGTCGGCCGTCGGGATGGCCCAGCCGTTGCCGCCGTCGTACCACTCGTCCCACCACCCGTCGAGGATCGACAGGTTCAGGCCGCCGTTCAGCGCGGCCTTCATGCCCGAGGTCCCGCAGGCCTCGAAGGGCCGCAGCGGGTTGTTGAGCCAGACGTCGCAGCCCGGGTACAGCGACAGCGCCATGGTGATGTCGTAGTTGGGCAGGAAGACGATGCGGTGGCGCACCGCGGGGTCGTCGGCGAAGCGGACCATCTGCTGGATGAGCCGCTTGCCGGTCTCGTCCGCGGGGTGGGACTTGCCCGCGATGACGAGCTGGACGGGCCGCTCGGGGTGCAGCAGGAGCGCCTTGAGGCGCTCGGGGTCGCGCAGCATGAGCGTGAGCCGCTTGTAGGTCGGCACCCGCCGGGCGAAGCCGATGGTCAGGACGTCGGGGTCGAGGACGTCCTTGGTCCACGACAGCTCCGCCTCGCTCGCGCCGCGCTGCAGCCACGACAGCTTCAGCCGCCGCCGCGCGTCGTCCACGAGGCGCGCGCGCAGGACGCGGCGGGTGCGCCAGATCTCCTCGTCGGGGACCTGGTCGACCTTCTCGAAGCCCTCCCCGGCCCCCACGAGGCCCGCGCCGATGTACTGCTTGCCCATCGTGATGACCTCGGGCGCCACCCAGGTCGGGGCGTGCACGCCGTTGGTGATCGAGGAGATCGGCACCTCGGGCGCGTCGAAGCCCGGCCACAGGCCGTCGAACATGCCGCGGCTGACGGCCCCGTGCAGCTGGGAGACGCCGTTGGCCCGCTGCGCGAGGCGCAGGCCCATCACCGCCATGTTGAAGACGCCGGGGTCGCCGCCCTCGTAGCTCTCGGCGCCGAGGGCGAGGATGCGCTCGACCGGGACGCCCGGCAGGGCGTTGTCCGGGCCGAAGTACAGCTCGATCTGGTCGCGGCCGAAGCGGTCGATGCCGGCCGGGACGGGCGTGTGCGTGGTGAAGACCGTGGCGGCGCGGACGGCCTCGAGGGCCTCGTCGAAGCCCAGGCCGCGGGCCACGTGCTCGCTGATCCGCTCGATGCCGAGGAAGCCCGCGTGCCCCTCGTTGGTGTGGTAGACCTCCGGCTCCGGCGCGCCCGTGAGCCGCGACCACAGGCGCAGGGCCCGCACGCCGCCCACGCCGCACAGCAGCTCCTGCTGCAGCCGGTGCTCCCCGCCGCCGCCGTACAGGCGGTCGGTGACGCTGCGGGCGGCCTCGTCGTTCTCCTCCACGTCGGAGTCGAGCAGCAGCAGCGGCACGCGGCCGACCTGCGCCTTCCACACGTGCGCGACGATGCGGCGCCCGCCCGGCAGGTCGACGTGGACGCGCGCGGGCGTCCCGTCGGCCTCGCGCAGCTGGGCCAGGGGCAGGCCGTCGGGGTCGAGCACCGGGTACGTCTCCTGCTGCCACCCGTCGCGCGACAGGGACTGCTTGAAGTAGCCCGTGGCGTAGAACAGGCCCACCCCGACGATGGGCACGGACAGGTCGCTGGCGGACTTCAGGTGGTCGCCCGCGAGGATGCCGAGGCCACCGGAGTACTGCGGCAGCGCACCCGTGATGCCGAACTCCATGGAGAAGTAGGCGACCGCGGCGGGCGCGACCGCCCCGAGCGAGGAGTACCAGCCCGGCCGCGACAGGTACGCCTGCAGGTCGGCGTGGGCCGCCTGCACGCGCGCCACGAAGGTCGCGTCCCCGGCCAGGGCCTCGAGCCGGTCGGTGCTCAGGGCCCCCAGCAGGGCCCCCGGCTCGCGGTGGACCGCGACCCAGGCGGTCGGGTCCATCGACTCGAAGAGGTCCCGCGTGGGCTTGTGCCACGACCAGCGGAGGTTGCTGGCGAGCTCCCCCAGCGGCGCCAGGGGCGCGGGGAGCACGGTGCGGACGGTGAAGCGGCGGATGGCTCTCACGAGGAGCGAGGCTAGTGGGGTCACCGCCCCTGCGGAGACCTCCGGGGGCGCAGATCACGTCGCGACTTCTGACCGAGTCCTCGGTAGGTTGCCGCACGTGACGACCGAGGAGCAGCGGACCGGACGTGCAGCACCTCAGACACCCCTGGCGGTGGTCCAGCGGTGGACCAGCGAGGTGGGACGCATCCCCGTGCTGGACGTGAGTCCCGTCGTGGACGGCGGCCGGTGGCCGGCGAAGGCGGTGGTCGGCGAGCAGGTGCCCGTCGGGGCCACCGTCTTCCGCGAGGGCCACGACGCCGTGGCCGCCACCGCCGTCCTCGTGCGGCCCGACGGCAGCGTCGGTGCCGCCGCGCGCATGACCGCGACCGTGCCCGGCACCGACCGGTACGCGGCCGTGCTCGTCCCCGACGCCCCCGGCCCGTGGGGCCTGCGCGTGGAGGGCTGGTCGGACCCGTACGGCACGTGGGAGCACGACGCCACGATCAAGGTCGCCGCGGGCGTCGACGTCGCCCTGATGCTCGAGGAGGGCGCCCGGCTGCTGGAGCGCGCGGCCGCGCAGCCGGGGCGCGACCGCGGGGGCGTCGCGGTCCTCACCGCGGCCGCCAACCACCTGCGCGACGCCTCCCGGCCCGACGGCGACCGGCTCGCCGCGGGGCTCACGCCCGAGGTGCACGCGGTGCTCGAGCGCCTCCCGCTGCGCGAGATGGTGACCGCGTCGCGCACCTACGACCTGCGCGTCGAGCGCCGGCTCGCCATGAGCACGGCCTGGTACGAGTTCTTCCCCCGCTCCGAGGGGGCGCACGTCGACGCCGAGTCGGGCCGCTGGGTGTCGGGCACCTTCGCGACGGCCGCGGAACGGCTGCCGGCGATCGCCGACATGGGCTTCGACGTCGCCTACCTGACCCCGATCCACCCGATCGGCGCGGTGAACCGCAAGGGACCGAACAACTCCCTCGTCGCGGGGCCGCTCGACCCGGGGTCGCCGTACGCCATCGGCTCGGCCGAGGGCGGGCACGACGCGATCCACCCGGACCTGGGCACGTTCGACGACTTCGACGCCTTCGTCGCCCGCGCGAAGGAGCTGGGGCTCGAGGTCGCCCTCGACCTGGCCCTGCAGTGCGCGCCGGACCACCCCTGGGTCACCTCCCACCCCGAGTGGTTCACGACGCGCGCCGACGGCTCGATCGCCTACGCGGAGAACCCGCCGAAGAAGTACCAGGACATCTACCCCCTGAACTTCGACAACGACCCCGAGGGCATCTACGCCGAGGTCAAGCGCGTCGTCGACCTGTGGATCGACCACGGCGTCACGCTGTTCCGCGTCGACAACCCGCACACCAAGCCCGTGGAGTTCTGGGAGTGGCTGATCGGCGAGGTGAACCGCGAGCACCCCGAGGTGATCTGGCTCTCCGAGGCGTTCACGCGGCCCGCCATGATGCACACGCTCGCCAAGGTCGGCTTCCAGCAGTCCTACTCCTACTTCGCGTGGCGCAACGAGGCGTGGGAGCTGCGGCAGTACCTGACCGAGCTGACGACCGAGTCGGCCCACTACATGCGCCCGAGCTTCTGGCCCACGACGCACGACATCCTCACGCCGACCATGCAGTACGGCGGGCCCCCGGTGTTCAAGCTGCGCGCGGTGCTGGCCGCCCTGCTGTCGCCGTCGTGGGGCGTCTACACGGGCTACGAGCTCGTCGAGCACGCGGCCCGGCCCGGCGCCGAGGAGCAGCTGGACAACGAGAAGTACCAGTACCGCCCCCGCGACTTCGCGCGCGCCGAGGCGGAGGGCTGGAGCCTCGCGCCGTACCTGCGCCGCCTGAACGCCGTCCGGCGCGCCCACCCGGCGCTGCAGCAGCTGCGCGGCACCACCTTCCACGCCAGCGACGACGAGAACGTCCTCGCCTTCTCCCGCCGCCACGTCGGCCGGGACGCGGACGGCGCCGAGGTCGAGGACCTCGTCATCGTCGTGGTCAACCTCGACCCGCACGCCGTGCGCGAGACGACCGTGCACCTCGACATGGCGGCGCTCGGGCGCTCGTGGTCGGACCGCTTCGAGGTCACCGACCTCATCACCGGCGCGGTCTTCGAGTGGGGTGAGCACGACTACGTCCGCCTCGACCCGTACACCGAGCCGGCGCACGTGCTGCACGTCAGGAGCCGCTGACCGTGGACACGCGCGGCATGGCCGGCCCCGGCCTGAAGAACGACCCCCAGTGGTACAAGACCGCGGTCTTCTACGAGGCGCTCGTGCGCGCCTTCTCCGACTCCAACGGCTCGGGCAGCGGGGACTTCTCCGGGCTCATCGACCGGCTGGACTACCTGCAGTGGCTCGGCGTCGACTGCCTCTGGCTGCCCCCGTTCTTCGCCTCGCCGCTGCGCGACGGCGGCTACGACATCTCCGACTACAACGCCGTGCTGCCCGAGTTCGGCACGCTGCCGGAGTTCCAGCGGCTGGTGCAGGAGGCCCACCAGCGGGGCATCCGCATCATCATCGACCTCGTCATGAACCACACCAGCGACCAGCACCCGTGGTTCCAGGCCAGCCGCAGCGACCCCGACGGGCCCTACGGCGACTTCTACGTGTGGAGCGACACCGACGAGAAGTACGCCGACGCGCGCATCATCTTCGTCGACACCGAGACGTCGAACTGGACGTTCGACCCGGTCCGCCGGCAGTACTTCTGGCACCGGTTCTTCTCCCACCAGCCCGACCTCAACTTCGACAACCCCGAGGTCGAGGAGGCGATGTTCGACACCGTCCGGTTCTGGATGGGCATGGGCATCGACGGCTTCCGGCTCGACGCGGTGCCCTACCTGTACGAGGAGGAGGGCACCAACGGCGAGAACCTGCCCGCGACCCACGCCTTCCTGCGCCGCCTGCGCCGCATGGTCGACACGGAGTTCCCGGGCCGGGTGCTGCTGGCCGAGGCGAACCAGTGGCCGTTCGACGTCGTGGAGTACTTCGGCACCGAGGAGGAGCCGGAGTGCCACATGTGCTTCCACTTCCCGGTCATGCCGCGGCTGTACTACTCGCTGCGCGAGGGCCGGGCCACGCCGATCACGGACATCCTCTCGGCGACGCCGGACATCCCCGTCGCGAGCGGGCAGTGGGGCACGTTCCTGCGCAACCACGACGAGCTCACGCTCGAGATGGTGACGACCGAGGAGCGCGCCGCCATGTACGGCTGGTACGCGCCCGATCCGCGCATGCGCGCCAACATCGGCATCCGCCGCCGGCTCGCGCCCCTGCTGGACAACTCCCGGCCGGAGATCGAGCTGATCCACGCCCTCGTGCTGAGCCTGCCGGGCAGCCCGTGCCTGTACTACGGCGACGAGATCGGGATGGGCGACAACATCTGGCTCGACGACCGCGACGCGGTCCGCACGCCGATGCAGTGGACCCCGGACCGCAACGCGGGCTTCTCCGCCGCCGACCCGGGCAAGCTGTACCTGCCGACGGTCCAGTCGCTGGTCTACAACTACCAGTCCGTCAACGTCGAGGCGCAGCTCGCGACCGGCTCCTCGCTGCTGCACTGGGTCCGCAACGTCCTCACCGTGCGTCGCGCCCACCCCGTGTTCGGCCGCGGGGACTACTACCCGCTGACCAGCCGGCACCCGGGCGAGGGCGCCGGCACGACGGCCGTCGAGCAGTCGCTCGAGGCCGCGGTGGGGGTCGGCGAGGAGCGGCCCGAGGACGGCTACTGCGACAACGAGGCCGTCCTGGCCTTCCTGCGGATCCTCCCGGACTCCGGAGACACCGAGGGAGAGACCGTGCTCTGCGTGAACAACCTGTCCGAGCACCCGCAGTCCGCGACCCTGCGCATCCCCGGCCAGGCGGGGGCGAAGGTCCGCTCGCTGTTCGGCGGCGCACCGTTCCCGGACGTGGACGCGGACGCCGGGCTGACCCTCACCCTGGGCGCCCGCGACTTCTACTGGCTCAAGCTGGCGGGTGGCGCGTGAGCGGCGCGGCGGTCGTCGAGGACACCGACGGCGCGCTCGCCCGGCTCCTGCTGGAGTGGGCGCCGCGGCAGCGCTGGTACGCCCACAAGGGGTCCTCGGCCCGTGTGCTCCGCGTCGAGCGGGCCCCGCTCGACGAGTCGGGGGTCGCCCAGCTGCTGGCCCTGACCGTCGCCTCGGGTGAGGGCGAGGACAGGGCGAGCACCGTGTACCAGGTGCCGCTGACCTTCCGCCACGCCCCGGACGACTCCCTCACCCCCGCCCTCGTCGGGCAGCTGGACGGATCGACCTGGGTCTACGACGGCCCGCACGACCCGACGTGGACGCGCGCGCTGCTCACCCTGGTCGCCGCGGAGGAGGGTGCCGGCTCGGCGGCCTTCGGTGCGCACGGGGCCAGCGCCGACGGCGGCCTGCCGGTACCCGCCGGGCACCGGACCAAGGTCCTCGGCGGCGAGCAGTCGAACACCTCGATCGTCGTGTCCGCCGACGACGGCGCGACGCCGCTCATCGCCAAGGTCTTCCGCGTCCTGAACGCGGGTGACAACCCCGACGTCGTCGTCCAGACGGCGCTGGCGAGCGCGGGCTGCGCCCGCGTGCCCCGCCCCGCGGGCTGGGTGGACGGGCAGTGGACGGCGCCCGACGGCGGCCTCGCCGTGGGTCACCTCGCCCACCTCACGGAGTTCCTCGCGGGGTCCTCCGACGCGTGGCGGGTCGCGACCGCGGCCGTGGCCCAGGCGCGGGACTTCTCCGCCGAGGCGGCCGAGCTGGGGCGGGCCACGGCGGAGGTGCACGCCGTCCTCGCGGCGGAGCTGCCGACGGTGCCGGCCACGCCCGAGCGCCTGGGCGTCCTGGCCGACGGGCTGCTCGCGCGGCTCGCGTGGGCCGCGGCCGCCGTCCCGCAGCTCGCGCCGTCCGTCGCGGCGGCCCGCGAGCACCTCGACGCCGTCCGCCACGTGACGGGTGCCCCCGACCTGCAGCGGGTGCACGGCGACTACCACCTCGGGCAGGTGCTGCACTCCGCCGCCCGCGGGTGGGTCCTGCTCGACTTCGAGGGCGAGCCGCTGCGCCCCCTCGCCGAGCGCAGCGACCCGGACCTCGCCCTGCGCGACGTCGCGGGCATGCTCCGCTCCTTCGACTACGCGGCCTCCACGGGGACCGGCGAGGCCGCGGACCGCTGGTCGCACGCCTGCCGCACGGCCTTCCTCGACGGCTGGTCGGCCGTCGCGGGCGTGGACCCGCGCACCCCCGGGTCGGCCGCCGAGGTCCTCCTGCGCGCCCTGGAGCTCGACAAGGCGCTCTACGAGGTGGTCTACGAGGCCCGCAACCGACCCGACTGGCTGCCCACACCGCTGAACGCGGTCCACCGCCTGCTCGCCTGAGAGGCGACGCGCACACGAGCACGGGAGACTGATCGTCATGCCGAGCACCAGTTCGACCCCACCCGCCCCCGCCCCCGTCGACACCGGCGACCTGGCCCGGGTCGCGGCCGGCTCGCACTTCTCGCCGCACTCGGTCCTGGGCGCCCACCCCCACGACGGTGGCGTGACCTACCGGACGCTGAAGCCGTTCGCCGCGAGCGTCGCGGTCACGACGCAGGACGGCACCAGCGTCCCCCTGGTCCACGAGTACGACGGCGTCTGGGTCGGCGTCCACGCCGGCGGCACCGTCGCCGACTACCGCCTCGAGGTGACCTACCCCGGCGGGCAGCCGCACACCGTGGACGACCCCTACCGCTTCCTGCCCACGGTCGGCCAGGTCGACCTGCACCTGATCGGCGAGGGCCGCCACGAGGAGCTGTGGAACGTCCTCGGCGCGCACGTGCACCGCTGGGACGGGCCGCTGGGCCGCGTCGAGGGCACCTCCTTCGCGGTGTGGGCGCCCAACGCGCGGGCCGTCCGCGTCGTCGGCGACCACAACCACTGGAACGGCCGCACCGACGGCATGCGCTCGCTCGGCTCCTCCGGGGTCTGGGAGCTGTTCGTGCCGGGCGTGACGGCCGGCTCGCGCTACAAGTTCGAGATCCTCGGCGCCGACGGGCAGTGGCGGCAGAAGGCCGACCCCATGGCCCGCGCGACGGAGGTCCCGCCCGCGACGGCCTCGGTCGTCACGGAGTCGAGCTACACGTGGTCCGACGAGGACTGGATGACGGCGCGCGCGGCGAAGGACCCGCACACCGGGCCGATGTCGGTCTACGAGGTCCACCTCGGCTCCTGGCGCCAGGGCCTGGGCTACCGCGAACTCGCGACCGAGCTGGTCGACTACGTCAAGGCCGCGGGCTTCACCCACGTCGAGTTCCTGCCCGTCATGGAGCACCCGTTCGGCGGGTCGTGGGGCTACCAGGTCACGGGCTTCTTCGCCCCGACGTCGCGCTTCGGCTCCCCCGACGACTTCCGCCACCTCGTCGACGCGCTGCACCGCGCGGGCATCGGCGTCATCCTCGACTGGGTGCCCGGGCACTTCCCCAAGGACGACTTCGCGCTCGGCCGCTTCGACGGCACACCGCTGTACGAGCACGGCGACCCGCGCCGCGGCGAGCAGATGGACTGGGGCACCTACGTCTTCGACTTCGGCCGCAGTGAGGTCCGGAACTTCCTCGTGGCCAGCGGGCTGTACTGGCTGGAGGAGTTCCACGCCGACGGCCTGCGGGTCGACGCGGTCGCGTCGATGCTCTACCTGGACTACTCCCGCGAGGAGGGCCAGTGGGAGCCCAACGTGTTTGGCGGCCGCGAGAACCTCGAGGCGATCGGGTTCCTGCAGGAGGCGAACGCCACGGCGTACAAGCGCACCCCCGGGATCGTGATGATCGCCGAGGAGTCGACCGCGTTCCCGGGCGTCACGGCGCCGACGAGCGGCGGCGGCCTCGGGTTCGGGCTGAAGTGGAACATGGGCTGGATGCACGACTCCCTGGCCTACGTCGCGCAGGACCCGGTGAACCGGCAGTACCACCACGGCGAGCTGACCTTCAGCCTCGTGTACGCCTTCACCGAGAACTTCACCCTGCCCATCTCGCACGACGAGGTGGTGCACGGCAAGGGGTCCCTCCTGCGCAAGATGCCCGGCGACCGCTGGCAGCAGCTCGCCAACGTCCGGGCCTACCTGGCCTACATGTGGTCCCACCCCGGCAAGCAGCTGCTCTTCATGGGCGCCGAGCTCGGCCAGGAGGCGGAGTGGTCGGAGAGCCGCTCGCTGGACTGGTGGCTGCTGGACACCCCGTGGCACCAGGGTCTGCACCGCCTGGTGACGGCGCTGAACGCCACCTACCGGCAGCGTCCGGAGCTGTGGTCGCAGGACTTCTCCGCCGCGGGCTTCGACTGGATCGACGGCGGCGACAACACGCACAACCTGCTGTCGTACGTGCGGTTCTCCACCGACGGCCAGCCCCTCGTGGCGATCTGCAACTTCTCGGGCGGGGCGTACGAGGACTTCCGCGTCGGCCTGCCCTCCGGCGGCACGTGGACCGAGCTGCTCAACACCGACGCCGAGGAGTACGCCGGCTCCGGCGTCGTCAACGCCGGACCGCTGACGGCGGAGGAGGTGCCCTGGAACGGCCGGGAGCACTCCGTCACGCTGCGGGTGCCGCCGCTCGGCGTCACGTGGCTCGTGCCCGGCGCCTGAGCGACGCGGACACCGGCACCACCGAGCGCGGTGGCCGGGCGGGGTTCCCCCGCCGGGCCACCGCGCTCGCGCGTGGGGTGTGCGTCAGGCGACGGGGTTGGCCGCCAGGAAGGCCTTGGCCACCGTGGCGCTGTCCTGCTTGTCCACCTGAACCTTGGCGAGGTACTCGGTCAGGTTGTCCGTGGTCAGCACGGCCGAGAACGCGTTGAGCGCGTCGGTGATCGTCTGGTTGTTCTTCGACGACCGGATCAGCGGCAGGATGTTCTGCGCCAGGAAGAGGTTCTTCGGGTCCTCGAGGACGACGAAGCCCTTGGTGGCGATCGCGGAGTCGGTCGAGAAGACGTTGCCGACCTGCACCGACCCGTCCTCGAGCGCCCCCACCGTGAGCGGGCCGCCCGCGTCCAGCGGCCGGAACGTGCCGAACTCGACGCCGTAGAGCTCCTTGAGCCCGATCAGGCCCTGGTAGCGCTCCTGGAACTCCGGGCCCGCGCCCAGCGCGAGGTCCCCGGCCACGGGGGCGAGGTCGGCGATGGTCGTGAGGCCGTACTGGGTCTTCGTCGCGGGCAGCACGCTGAGGGTGTCCTTGTCCTCCGCGGCCGACTGCTGCAGCGTCTCCGTGCCCTCGGGCAGCGACTTCTGCAGCTCCTCGTACACCTGCTCGGGCGTGCTGACGCCGGCCGGCGCGCCCCCCTCGACGAGGGCGGACAGCAGCGCACCGTTGTACTCCGGCAGCAGGTCGATGGAGCCGTCGTCGAGCGCCTTGAGGTAGACCTCGCGCGCGCCGATGTTGAACTTGCGCTCGACCTGGACGCCCTTGGCCTCGAGCACCTGGGCGTACATCTCGCCCACGAGCTCGGACTCGGGGAAGTTGGCCGAGCCGATGATCACGGCCGACGTGGACGTGGCGGGGCCGGAGGAGCTGGACGTCGCGAGCGGGTCCTCACCGGAGCCGCAGGCCGCGGCGGTGAGGGTGGCTCCGGAGGCGACGGCTGCACCCAGGAGGGTCCTGCGCTTCATGGTCGAGCCTTTCGATGGGTCGGGACCTGAGGTCGACAGCGGGAGAACTCCCAGGAGAACCTACGTCAGAGCCGGTCGGGGTCCACGCGGGACGCCGGGGCGGCCGGGCCGCCGGTGCGCCGTCCCAGGCCGCGTCCGGACACCCCCGGGGACACGGCGTAGCGCTGGACGAGCCCCAGGAGGAGGTCCAGCACGATGGCCAGCACGGCCACGACGACCGCACCCGCGATCACCCGGCCGTAGTCGTTGACCGACAGCCCGTCGATGAGCAGCCGCCCCAGTCCGGACAGCCCCACCGAGGCGGCGACGGTCGCGGTGGCCACCACCTGCAGGGCCGCGCTGCGCAGCCCGCCCAGCACGACGGGCAGCGCCATGGGCACCTCGACCCGCCACAGCACCTGCCAGGGGCGCATGCCCATGCCCACGGCGGCGTCCACGGCGCTGCGGTCGACGTTGCGCAGTCCCGCGTAGGTGGACGTGAGGATCGGCGGCACGACGAGGACGGTGAGCGCGATGAGGACGGGCAGGAACCCCAGCCCCATGAGCGTGACCATGAGCATCAGCAGGCCGAGCGTCGGCAGGGACCGGCCGGCGTTGCCCGCGTTGATGGCCAGGAACGAGCCGCGGCCCGTGTGGCCGATGTAGAGCCCGACGGGCAGCGCGATCGCGACGCCGCACAGCAGCGCCACACCGGTGTAGCCGAGGTGGGCGAGGAGCAGCTGCGGGATCCCGGTCGGGCCCGACCAGTGCGTGGGGTCGAACAGGTACGGCGTGTCGTCGCCCACGGCTCAGGCCCTCCTCGTGGTGGCGCGCGACCACGGGGTCACGGCGCGCTGGACGGCGACGATGAGGAGGTCGGTCACCGCGGCCAGCAGGACCGACAGCACGATGCCGACGAGCAGCGGCGCCGTGTAGTCCAGCTGGAACCCGCGCGTGAACAGGGCGCCCAGGCCGCCGATGCCGATCAGCGCGCCGACGCTCACGAGGCTGATGTTGGACACGGCGGCCACCCGCACGCCCGCGAGCACGACGGGCAGCGCCAGCGGCAGCTCCACCTCGAGCAGGCGCCGCGTGCGCCGGTAGCCCATGGCGGTCGCGGCCTCGGTCAGCGACGCGTCGACCGAGCGCAGGCCGTCGGCGACCGTGCGGGCCATGAGGGCGAGCGTGTAGAGCGACAGCGCCACGACGATGTTGACGGGCGAGAGGATCTGGGTGCCCAGCACGTAGGGCAGCGTCACGAACAGCGCCAGCGACGGGATCGAGTAGACGATCCCCGAGGCGTTGAGCAGCGGGTGGTAGAGCCAGCCGAACCGGACGCCGAGGTAGCCGATCGGCAGGGCGAGGACGACGCCGATCAGCAGGGGCAGGAACGCCAGGCCGAGGTGCTGGCGCAGCGCGGCCAGCACGACGTCGGAGTTGTTCGCGAGGTAGTCGCTCACGCCGGGGCCCGCCGCGTCGCGAGGTGGTCGACGAGGTCGTGGTGCGGCACCAGGCCGTCCGCGCGCCCCGCGCCGTCGACGCGGACGGCCGTGCCGACCGGCGAGCTGAGGGCGAGGTCGGTCACCAGCCGCAGCGAGTCGTGCTGCGTGAACGTGCCGCCGACGGGGGCGCTGCCGCCGCGGACCCCGGCACCTTCCCAGCAGACGGGGCGGCCGGAGTCGTCGAGCACGAGCCGGGCCGGGCCGGCCTCGCTCAGCGGGCGGACGGGCAGCGCGGCCGCGGACTCGAAGGACAGCCCGCGGAAACCGCGGTCGCGGCCGACGAACTCGCGGACGAAGTCGTCGGCCGGGTGCTCCAGCAGCTCCTGAGGGGTCCCCACCTGCGCCAGGTGCCCGCCCGCGCGGAACACCGCGATGGTGTCCCCCAGCTTGACGGCCTCGTCGATGTCGTGGGTCACCAGCGCGATGGTCTTGCCCAGCTCCGACTGCAGGCGCAGGAACTCCTGCTGCAGCTGCTCGCGCACCACGGGGTCGACCGCGCTGAACGGCTCGTCCATGAGCATCACGGGCGGGTCCGCGGCCAGGGCGCGCGCGACGCCGACGCGCTGCTGCTGACCGCCCGAGAGCTGGGAGGGGTAGCGGTCGGCGAACGTCGCCGGCAGGCCCACGCGCTCCAGCAGCTCCACGGCGGCCCGGCGGCGCTCCTTCCGGTTGCGCCCCAGCAGGTGCGGGACGGTCGCGACGTTGTCGACGACCGTCCGGTGCGGGAACAGCCCGGCGTGCTGGATGACGTAGCCGATGCCGCGCCGCAGCACGGCCGGGTCCTGGGCGAGGACGTCCTCACCGTCGACGAGGATGCGGCCCGACGTCGGTTCCACCATCCGGTTGATCATCCGCAGCGAGGTCGTCTTGCCGCAGCCGGAGGGGCCGACGAAGACGGTGATCTGCCCCGTCGGCAGCTGCAGGTCGAGGTCGTCCACGGCGACGGTGCCGTCGGGGAACTGCTTCCGGATGTGCTCGAAGGTGATCACGTGGCTCCCTGACGTCGGTCCCGCAGCGGTGCCCCGGACGCTCCCCGGCGGGGGTGCCACCCGTCCGCAGCGGCGGGGCGGCGGACGGCGGGCCGACCCGGCCACCGGGGGGAGCAGCCATGGTGCACGACGCTGCACCCCGCGCGCACGTCGTCCACCCCGGTGGGAGGGCCCTCGGGCGGCCGGCGCCGGGGGCGTGGGCTCGCCGCGTTCCGCTGCACGGGGGGATGGTCGCAGCCCCCGCGCGCGACGGCGTCCACCGGGGGCGGCGAGGCGGGATCAGTCCCCGCGCACCCCGGGGGCCGGGAGGGGACGCAGCTCGTCGGCGTAGCTGACCGACTGCCGGCGCAGGACGCCGCCGGGGCTGATCGAGTACTGGCCCATCCGCCACAGCGGCGGGGAGTAGGCGTGGATCGACACGGCCCCGTCCACCGCCCCGGCCATGCGGTGGATGTGGTCGGGCCCGAAGGCGAAGGACCGGCCTTCGGCCACCGTCCGGGTCACGGCCGGCCCGCCCATGCGAGGGGTGGCCTCGCGCACGGCGCCCCGCGTGACGGCGACCGCGCCCGAGGAGGTGTCGTGGTCGTGCCAGCCCGTGTCGTCGACGAGGTTCCAGCACAGCAGCCACACGTCGACGTCGGTGTCGCGGTGCAGCGAGGCGAAGTGCCGCGCGCCGGTGTCGTGGCGCACGAGGTGCTCCCACGCGGCCGGCGCGGCGGCGAGGCGCCGGACGAGGACCTGCAGCTCCGCGAGCGTCAGCGGGCGCCCCGGCGCCGGCAGCAGGCCCGCGGGCAGGGGGCGGGCGTCCTGGACGGTCACCGCT
>NZ_JAAALN010000104.1 GCF_009906795.1 Kineococcus siccus | reverse complement strand
ACCCCGGGCCACCCCGGGGGCCGGCCCCGACGAGGAGGCCCGCGGGGCCGGCCCCGCGGGCCTCCTCGTCGGGGCCCGACCAGCCGGCCGCCCACCGACCCTCTCCCCGTCGTCCGCCCGGTGCTCCCGGGCCTGCAGCCGCACCGCCGGGGTGGTGTCCCCGGCCTCGCCCCCGTCGGGGGCCTCCGAACCAGTCGTCCACGTCGTGCTCCTCTCGTGCGGACGACGAGGTGCCGTCCGACACGTCAACGATATATCGTTGACTGTCGGAAGGGAAGACCTGTCGGTGGAGGTCGTCAGCGCGTGCAGGCCGCCACGACGTCGTCGACGAGCCGCACCGCCGAGGCCACGGCGGCCCGGAGCTCGTCGGGTGCCGTCCCCGGCCCGCCGAGCAGCGCGTGGGCGCGCTCGGTGAAGCCCGCGGGTGCTCCGGGCAGGGCACCCGCTGCGGCGACCATGCCCTTGTCGGTCACGAGCCACCGGCCCGCGTGCCCGTGCAGGGCGTGCGCGCACACCCCGACGACGCGGAACAGGACGCCCGCGACGTAGGCGGCGTCCCCCCGCGCGGCCGCGCTCCCGACGGCCCCCAGGAGGAACTCGGCCTCCCACAGGCCCGTGACCAGGGCGAGCCGCAGCGGTGCGGGCGGGGTCGCCATGTCCTGGTGGCGTCGCCGGAGGAACCCGGCCGGGTCGCAGAGCACTTGCGACAGAGCGAGTTCGCCGGCGTAGGCGAACTTCGGGAACCCCAGCGGGTGACCGACCTGGGTGTGGAACGAGCTCAGCCCCGCCCCCGCGTCCGACCACGCGTCGTCGACCCGCTCGAGCTCGCGGTAGATCAGGTCGACCTTCGACCCCTCCACGCTGATCCAGGCGCCGCCGTCCACCCACGGGCCCCAGGCACCCGTCGGGCTGGCCCGGGTGGGCGCCCCCGCGAACTCCTCAGCCACCCGCTGCACGCCCGCCACGTCGAGCGGGCGGCGGTAGTACACGCCCACGTCGTAGTCGGACTCCGCCGTGGCCGTGCCCCGGGCGCGGCTGCCGCCCAGCGCGACGCCGAGGACGCCGGAGACGTCGCAGAGCCGGTCGGCGAGGGCCTGCAAGGTCTGCTCGGTCAGGGCCACGCGCCCATGCTGCCACCCGGGCGCGAGCGGTGCGGGGCGCTCACCAGCCCGCGACGAACTCCCGGGCGCGACGCGTGATCTCGGCCCAGTCCCCGGCCGCGACGGTGGCCGGCGGCACCACGCCCGTCCCGGCCGTCACGGCCGCGGCCCCGTGGTCGAGGTAGTCGCGGGCGTTCTCCGCGCTCACCCCGCCCGAGGGGACGAGCCGGACGTGGGGGTAGGGGCCGTGCAGCGCCCCGAGGTAGGCCGGGCCCATGACCGACGCGGGGAACACCTTGACCGCGCTCGCCCCCGCCTCGTGCGCCTGCAGGACCTCGGTCGGGGTGAGCGCGCCGATGAGGACCGGCACGCCCGCAGCCGTGGCCACCGCGGCCACCTCGGGGCGCAGCCCCGGGGTCACGAGGAACCGCGCACCCGCGTCGAGCGCCGCCCGGGCCTCGTCCGCCGAGACGACGGTGCCGACACCGAGGACCACGTCCGGGGCCACCGCGTCGGCCGCGGACCGCAGGTGCCGCAGCACGTCCGGCGTCGTGAAGGTGAGTTCCACGGTGCGGATGCCGCCGTCGGCGAGGGCGTGGCAGAGCGCCTGCGCGTCGGGTAGCCGCGGGGCCCGCACGACGCACACGACGCGGTCGGCGAACATCGCGTCGAGGGCGTCGCCGGCGGGCGCGGTGGCCCCGGCGGTTCCCGCGGACGAGTTCGCGGAGGAGTTCGCGGAGGGGTTGGCTGCGGTCACGGCTGGTCTCCCGGTTCGGTGGTGCCGCTCCGGCGGGGCGCCGGGACGAAGGTGGGCGGTCGTCGGGTCCCGGGCGCGGCCGCGGCGGGCGCGCCGCTCACCCGAAGACCGTCCGGACGAGGTCGACGACGACGGGCTCGTCGGCCAGGGCGTCGTCCAGGACGGGCAGCAGCCCCCACTTGTCGAACGCCGTGCAGGGGTGGGAGATCCCGAGGCGGAGGACGTCGCCGACCCGGAGGTCCCCGGCCCCGGGCCCGAGGCGGACGAAGGCGTGCTGGTCGTTCAGCGCGGTCACCACGGCGTCGCGCACGGCCTCGGCGGGCCCGGTCCCCCGGCGCCGCACGGCCTGCACCTCGGGGAACCCCTCGTCGAAGGGCAGGTCCCGCTTGCCCGCGTCGGCGAGGGCGAGACCGGGTTCGGGGCGCGAGACGACGCGCGCCCAGCCGTGGACCGCCGCCCGCAACGATCCCCCGGTCGCCCGTCCCACGGGGGTGATGCCGCGGTAGAACCCGTCGTCGTGGGCGACCGAGGCCCCGGCCCGCACCACGGTGCGCACGGGCCGTCCGCGCGCACCGTCGGGATCGTGCAGCGGCGCGAGCACGTCGGCCACGAGGTCGAAGTAGGCGCTGCCCCCCGCCGTGACGACGAGCCCGCCCGGGACGTCGTCGTAGAGCTCCTCGGCCAGCAGGCGCGCGTGCAGGTCCGCGAGGTCGACGAGGTAGCGCCGCACCCGGTCCCGGCTCGACGGCGAGGCGTCGTGCGCGAGCGCACCCTCGTAGCCGGCCACGCCGGCCAGCCGCAACCCGGGCTGCCCCGCGACCGCGCGGGCCACCTCCAGACCGGCGGCCGTCGTGCGCGCC
This sequence comes from Kineococcus siccus, assembly GCF_009906795.1. Taxonomy (GTDB): domain Bacteria; phylum Actinomycetota; class Actinomycetes; order Actinomycetales; family Kineococcaceae; genus Kineococcus; species Kineococcus siccus. The sequence continues at coordinate 12,297 of NZ_JAAALN010000104.1, read as the reverse complement.
CCCGTGCGGGCACCCGCGGCCCCGAGCTCGACGAGGACGTCGACCGGCGCCGCAGCGCCGGGCGGGAGGTGCCGGGCCATCTCCGCCACGACGTCGACGCCGTCGGCCCACACCAGCACCCGGGCCGCGCGGGGTCGCGCCGTCAGCAGCCGCAGCACCGCGGGCTCCAGCAGCGGGTAGGCGGCCAGGACGACGGGAACGCCCTGCTCCAGGGCCACGCCGAGCTGCCACGGGGTCGCGACGGTGATGCCCCACGCCCCCGCCGCGAGCTGCTGGCGCCAGACGGCCGGCGCCATCGTGGTCTTGCCGTGCGGGGCCAGGTCGACCCCCGCCCGGCGCGACCAGGCGGCCATCGTGGCGACGTTGGCGGCGAGGGCTCCCGCGTCGAGCGTCAGCAGCGGCGTCGGCAGGTCGGCCAGGCGCGGGGCGCCGGCCACGAACTCGGCGCCCGTCAGGGCCCGGGCCCCGACGGGCACCGCCTTGTGCTCCGCGCCCAGGACGCCGAGTTCCGCTGCGTCGTAGCGGTACCGCTGGCTCATCCGGCCTCCGTCGCGGTGGTCAGGTTGCGTTGCACGCTGCGCAACGACGGTTGCCGTCTCGCCGCACGCCGTTCTAGCATCGCCCCGTGCCGAGGTCAAAGGTCGTCTGCGTCGGTGAGGCCATGGCGGTCCTCACACCCACCGAGGACGTCGCGCTGGCCGAGGCGTCGACGTTCACCCGCACCGTCGGCGGGGCCGAGCTGAACGTCGCCCTCACGCTCGCCCGGCTGGGCGTCCCGACGGCGTGGCTGTCCCGCCTGGGCGACGACGGGTTCGGCGAGCACGTCCTGGCCCTCGCCCGCGCGCACGGCGTCGACACCGCGGGCGTCGAGATCGATCCACGGCGGCCCACCGGTCTGTACGTCAAGGCGCCCGTCCGGGGCGCCGACGGTTCCCGCCGCTCCCGGATGCACTACTACCGCAGCGGGTCCGCCGCCTCGGCGCTCACGCCCGCGTTCCTGCGCCACGGCGCGGTCGCCGACCGGCTGCGCAGCGCCGAGGTCGTGCACGTCAGCGGGATCACCCCGGGCCTGTCCGACACGGCCGCCGCGTTCTGCGCCGCGCTCACGGCGACCGTGCTCGCCGGTCCCGCCCGCCTGTGCGTGGACCTCAACCACCGTCCGCTGCTGTGGGCCGACCGCAGCGACACCCCGCTGCGCGACCTGCTGGACGCGGCGGACGACGTGCTGCTCGGGGCCGACGAGGCGCGGGTCGTGTTCGGCACCGACGACCCGGTCCGGCTGGCGGCGCTGCTCCCCCGCGCCGAGCGCGTCCTGCTGAAGGACGAGGAGCGCGGCGTCGTCGTGGTCGTGCGCGGGGTCGTCGCCCACCACGTCCCCGTGCGGCCCGTCGAGGTCGTGGAACCCGTGGGGGCGGGTGACGCGTTCGCGGCGGGGTACCTCGCCGGCACGGTCCGCGGCCTCGACGTGGTGGCCGCCGTGGAACTCGGGCACCGCTGCGCCGCAGCCGCTCTCGTCGTGCGCGAGGACCGGCCGGTCGACCTCCCGGCGGGCCTGTGAGCCAGTCCGTCGCGCGGGCGCTGTCGCTGCTGGACCGCGTCGCCGCCGGCACGTCCACGCTGACGGAGCTCGCGGAGGCGGAGGGCGTGCACAAGAGCACGGTGCTGCGGGTGCTGCGGGTGCTGGAGCAGGAGGGTTTCGTCCACCGCGACGCCGAGCACCGCTACGCCCTGGGCGCGCACCTGTTCCGCCTCGCCCAGCAGGCGCTCGACGCCGTCGACGTCCGAGGCGTGGCGGCCGGGCGGTTGCGGCGGCTGCGCGACGAGACGGGGCAGACCGTGCACCTCGCGGTCCTCGACGGCTCCGCCGCCACCTACGTCGACAAGCTGGAACCCCGTGACGCCGCCGTCCGGATGTCCTCGCGGATCGGCCGCAGCGCTGCGCTGCACTGCACCGCGGTCGGGAAGGTGCTGCTCGCGGGCCTGTCGCCGGCGGAGCGCGCGGACCTCGTCGCGACGCTCGACCTGAACCCCGAGACCCCGCGCACCCACACGACGGCGGCCGCCCTGCTCGCCGACGTGGAACGGACCGCCTCTCGCGGCTGGGCCGAGGACCGGGCCGAGCACGAGACGTTCGTCAACTGCGTCGCCGCGCCCGTCCGCGGACCCGACGGCCGGACGGTGGCGGCCGTGTCGCTGTCGGTCCCGGACGTCCTGCTCCCCCGCGAGCGGGTCCTCGACCTGGTTCCCGCGCTGCTGTCCGCGACCGCGGACGTCTCGCGGGACTGCGGGTTCCGCCCGCTCCCGGAAGATCCCCGCTGACCGCACCAGCCGCCGCGTCCTCGTCCGCACCGCCGCCCGCTGGTCACACGGCCCGCGCTCGCGGTGGATCGGTGTCGCCGCCGGCACGCAGGCGCGCCCCCAGGGCGCGCGCCTCGGCCCGGTCGGCGGGAACGGTGTTGCGCACCCAGGGGTGGGTGGTCGACCGGCCGGGCCAGCGGGTGGACCAGGTGACCCAGCGGGCCTCGACCGTCCGGTCGGGCCGGAACCGCACCTGGAGGTGGTGGGCGTGCCAGGCGCGGTGGTGCGTCGGGCACAGCAGGACCATCGCGTCGAGGTCGCTGCGGCCACCGCGCTCCCACTCGGGGACGTGGTGCGCCTCGCAGGCACGGGGGGCGGTGGTGCAGCCGGGGGCGACGCAGCCGCCGTCGCGCACGGCCATCGCCGTCCGCTGGGCCGAGGTGGCCAGGCGGGTGCTGCGGCCGAGGTCCAGGACCGCACCGGCGGGGGTGGTCAGCACCCGGCGCAGCGTCGCGCCGCAGACCAGGTACCCGGCCGCGGCGGCCGAGACCGGCCCGTGGCCCTCGACGGTGGCGGACACCCGACCCGGGCGGTGGGCCAGCGCCGCCGCGACGTCCGCCACCGTGGCGACGACGGACACCCGGGCGGCCTGCGCGACCGCGGGGGAACTCGCCGCCGCACCCGTCTGCACCAGGCTGACGAGGGCGTCGAGGTCCCGCTGCCGCTTCGACCGGGGGTCCCGCACCACCTCCCCGTCAGCACCGACCTGCACCGGCGTGGGCGCGGCCGCGGCCGCGACGGCCTGTTCCAGCAGGAGCGCCGTGGTCTCGTCGAGGTCCGCCGTCAGCCGGCGCATCCCCCCGCTGAGGGGGCCCACGACCAGACCGCGCCGGGCGGCGGCGTCGGGATCGTGGAACTCCCGGTCCTCGTGGTCGGGGTCGATCGTGACCACGAGTTCCCGGGCCAGGTGGGCGGCCACCCCTGGGCAGTGCCGGGTGGCGTGACGGGTGAGCAGGGCGTCGAGCAGTCCCGCGCTGCGGTGTTCCACCGCCTCCCCCGTGACCGCGTCGGGCAGCGTCGTGGTGCCCCGCCGCACCGTCGTGGGGATCCCCGCCAGCACCCGCACCGCCACGTCGAGGTGCGCCCGTGACGCCGAGCCGGCGGCCAGCGCGTCCCCCAGGTGCTGCAGCGCGCCCCGGTCCCCGTCGACGCCGCCGATCGCACCGTCCCAGACCACCGACGGGTCGGTCACCGTCGCGGCGTCGAGGTCGCGGTGGGCCTGCGCCCGCGACAGCAGGTTCGGCGCCGCGCCGAGGAACCGGGTCGTCTGCGACCGGGAGGAACCCACCTCACCCAGGACGCGCAGCAGGTGCAGGTGCGCCGCGTCGGCCTGGTGACGCAACCGCAGGAACCCCGTCACCGCGTCCTGCGCCGAGCTGAGGGAGAACGTCGCCGCCCTGCTGTCCAGGACCTCCCGGAGCGACGCCTCGAGCGCGGCGAAGGTCGGCGCGAGGGGCTGCTCGGTGGACCACGTCATGCCGACAGCATACTCGAACGAACGTTCGATGACCAGCACAAGCACTGTGCTGCAACGGTTCAGCACGGACGGTGAACTCGCCCCGGGCGGAGGAGTTCGGGCGCTCGGTCGCGGCCAGGGCTGGCCACGACCCGTGGAGTGCCGCACGTGACCCCGCCGCGCCGCGGGTCCGCTCCCGACCCACCGACGGGCGAGTCGGCCCGACCGGCGCACCACCTAGCCTGCTGGTGTGCCGGCACCTGAGGACATCGAGCGGTGGGACCAGGTCGCTGATCGCTACTCCGACGTGGTGGGCGGTGAGGCGGATCCGTTCTATCGACGCCTGCAGCCGTTCATGACGGCCACCTTGGGTGATCTCCGCGGTCGTCGCCTTCTCGACCTCGGCTGCGGGCACGGATGGCTGGCTGGGATCGTCGCTCGTGCAGGGGCCGAGGTGGTCGGCGTGGACGGCAGCGACGCGCTGGTGACCATCGCGCGGAGGCGGCACCCCGGACTCCGCTTCGAGGTCGCAGACCTGACGGAGGGCTTGCCCGCCGGGCTCGGCAGCTTCGACGTGGTCATCAGCCACATGGTGCTCATGGACCTCCCGGCGCTGGACGTGCTGCTGGCGGACGTGGCCGCCGCGTTGACGCCCGGTGGCGTGCTGCTGGTCTCGATCCTGCACCCGTCCTTCTTCGGCCAGCAGATCGGCCACGACTCCTCACTCGAGCCGACGGAGCACGGACGAGCAACGGGTCTGGTGCGGCAGGTCCGCGGCTACCTGGAGCACGAGCAGTGGTGGATCGACTCCTTCGGGGGGCACACGCACTACCACCGACCCCTGTCCTGGTACGTGAACTCGTTGACGCGGGCGGGGTTGGCGGTGACCGCGCTCGACGAACCGCCCTCGTCGCCGCAGCACGAGCGGCCCGTCCAGGAGTGGACCGCCTACGAACGCTGGTTCGCCGACATCCCCACGATGTTGGCCTTCACCGCACACCGGTGGCCCCCTGGCTGGGGCGGCCCCCGTGAGCACTGAGCCGACAGCTCAGGCGAACGAGATCGACCGTCAGGCAACGCTCTCGGCGGCAACGGCGTCAGCCTCACCGTCAGACACCCCTCAGTCGGCGCGTCCGCGCCCGCGGTCGACCCTCGTGAACACGAAGCCGAAGGAACCGACGACGGCGACGCACAGGAACCCGGCGATCCCCGGGACGACGACCAGGGCGTCGAGCAGCAGGTAGAGCACCACGTCGAGGGACCGGCCCGCCACCGGCTCGCTCGACAGCGCCGTCACCGCGTTCGCGATCCGGGTGGCCACGGCGAAGACGCAGATCGCCACACCCCACGTCCACCGGCCGACCTCCCGCGACAGACCGAGGCGGGCCCACCTCGCTCCGTCCACGGCGCCCCACAGGGCGGCGAGGACTCCGGCGGCGAGCATCAGGAGGACGATGAGGCCGATGTCCGCACCGTTCCCGGGGGGCTGCCGGGCGGCGGCCGCGGACAGGATCCACATCATCGCGGCGTAACCGATCCCCAGCCCTGGCAGTCGCACCACGACGGGACGCCAGGAGACCCGCCGGAGTTGCCGCACGACGCGACGCTACCCGCGGGGGACGACCGCAGGAGGGACCTCGGTCGGCGACCACCCGTGCGGCGGCGGACGGCGGTGGCCGGCACCCACGGCGCAGCGGCGTGCCGCGTGCTCGTTCTGCGCCGCGGTTCAGTCCACGACCGCAGGAGCGACCGCCCCGGTCGAGGCGACGACCAGCCCCTCGGCGCGCACCCACGCGAGCGCCTCGGCGGGCGGCAGCGGGCGGGCGAAGTAGTAGCCCTGCAGCTCGTCGCAGCCCAGCGCCGCGAGGCGGCCGGCCGTGGCGGCGGTCTCGACGCCCTCCGCCACCACGACGAGTCCCAGCCGGTGCCCCAGCTCGATGACCGCGGAGACGATCACGTCGTCGTCCGGGGAGTCCGTGAGGTCGGTGATGAACTGGCGGTCGATCTTCAGCTCGTGCACCGCCAGGCCGCGCAGGTGGGCGAGGCTCGTGGAGCCCGCGCCGAAGTCGTCGATCGAGACGCGGACACCGCGCGCGCGCAGGGCGTCGATGGTCGTCCGGGCCCCGGGACCGTCCGCGATGATCGCGGTCTCGGTCACCTCCAGGACGAGGTCGGCCGCGGACCACCGGGTGAGCGCGAGGGCCTCCTCGACGATGCCCAGCAACCCGGGTTCGAGCGACACCGCGCTGACGTTCACCGACATCGACACCGCCAGGCCCGCCGCGCGCCACCGCGACGCCTGCTGCAGGGCCGTCATCAGCACCCACCGCGTGAGGGTGTGGATGAGGTTCGTGCGCTCGGCCATGGGCAGGAACTCCCCCGGCGCGAGCAGTCCGCGCACAGGGTGCTGCCAGCGCAGCAGGGCCTCGAAACCCAGCAGCGCCCCGCCGTCGCGGGAGACCTTGGGCTGGTAGTGCAGCAGGAACTCGCCGTCGCTGAGCCCGGTGCGCAACTGCCCCAGCAGCTGGAGGTTGCCGCCGTGGTGGGGGTCGACCGCGGCGTCGTAGCGGACGACGCCGAGCTGCCCGCGCTTCGCGGCGTACATCGCGACGTCGGCGTGCTGCAGGAGCTCACCGGCGGTCGTGCCGTCGGCCGGGGAACAGGCGGTGCCCATGCTGCCCTGCACGTCGAGCTGCACGCCCGCCACGGAGAAGTCGCCCATGCTCAGCGCGGCGAGCAGCCGCTTGGCGAGGACCTCGACGGCCGCGGCCGTCACGGGCGCCGCCGCGAGGACGGCGAACTCGTCGCCCCCGAGGCGCGTCACCGCGCCCGCGGCGGGGTCGTCCCCGGGCGTCCCACCGCCCGACGTCCCGCCGGCGGGCAGACCCGTGCCGGCGCACAGGGAGGCGGCGACCTGGACCAGCAGCTCGTCGCCCGCGGCGTGGCCCAGGGTGTCGTTGACCTCCTTGAAACCATCGAGGTCGAGCAGCAGGAGCCCGACGGGTCCGCCCGCGGCGAGCCGGGCCGTCACGGCCTCCGCGAGCGCCAGCCGGTTGCCGAGCCCCGTCAGCGCGTCGGTGCGCGCCGCGCCGTGGCGCTCGCGGGCGCGGCGCCGCGAGGCACGCAGAGCGGCGGCACCGAAGGCGGCGAGAGCCAGGACCACGACGACCAGCACGACGAGCAGGAGGGCGGCGGGCACGGCGGCCACGGGGGCCGGCGCGGCCCCGGTCGTGGCGGCGGAGTGCACGGGCGTCCATCGGCGCGACGGGCGCGCACGTGAGCCGCACCCGCCCACGGGTCCCGCCGCGGGCGCGTCCGGGGCCCGGGCGTCACATGACGGGCGGGACGCTCCAGCGGGTCAGGACGGGCCGGTCGTGCTCGCGGCCGAGCTCACCCCACGTCCCGGCCTCCAGCGCGAGCAGCGCCCCGGCCGTCGGGGACAGGCCCAGCCACGTCGCGGTCAGGATGCGCAGGAAGTGCCCGTGCGCGACGAGCACGACGTCGCCCTCGTCGCCGTCGACGGCGGAGGCCTCGCGCAGCACGCCGCGGGCGCGGGCCGCGACCTGGTGGACGGTCTCGCCGGGCGTGCCCCCGGGCTCGACGCCGTCGTGCCAGACCGACCACGGCCGGCCGAGCTCGGCGGAGACGTCGGCGGTCGTCCGGCCCTCGTAGGCGCCGTAGTCCCACTCCGAGAGCGCCTCGTCGGCGCGCGAGCGCGCGGCGCTGCCGCCGGGCCCCGTGAGCCCGGCCAGCTCGGCGGTGCGCACGGCGCGCTCGCGCGGGCTCGTCAGCACCAGGGCGACGCGGCGGCCGGCGAAGGCGGGCGCCAGCGCGCGGGCCTGCTCCTCGCCCTGCGCGGTGAGGGGGACGTCCGTCGTGCCGGTGTGCCGGCCCGTCAGGCTCCACTCGGTCTGACCGTGACGGACGACGAGGATGGACACGTCGCGAGACCCTAGTCCTGCGCCGCCACCCCGGCGCGTCGCGCGCCGCGGGCCGCGGCGGCCGGGCGGCCCAGGTGGCGGCGGAGCTCCTCGGCCATGTCCACGCCGTCGGGGTCCAGCAGCCACTGCACCTGCAGGCCGTCGACGACGGCGACCAGCCGACGGGCCGCGGAGACGGGGTCGGCCTCGTCCGGGAACGCGGGCACGAGCGAGGCCACGGTGCGGGCGTAGCGCTCGGTGAAGAAGGCGTGGGCCGGGTGCTCGGGCGCGGTGGCCTCGGCGGACAGGACGCAGTGCAGCTCGACGAGCCCCCGGCGGGAGGCGTTGCGCCGCACGACCTCGACGAGGGCGTCGAGGCGGTCGGCCCCCTCGGCGGTCAGCAGACCCGTCTCGGCCGCGTCGGCGGCGTCGCGGTGCTCGAGGACGGCGAGCAGCAGGGACGCCTTGTCCCCCACGTGGTGCAGCAGGCCGGGGTGCGAGAGCCCGCAGCGCTGGGCCAGCTCGCGCAGCGACGCGGCCCGGTACCCGACCTCGCCGAACAGGCGGACGGCCTCCTCCAGGATCTGCTGCCGCCGCGCCCGGCCCTTGGCGTACCCGCGCTCCGCATCCGCCACGCCCAAAAGCTACCAGTCGGTCGGCTTCAGGGGTACGGTCGCGGCATGAGCACCGTGGCTGCCTCCCGCACCGACGACGTCCTGCGCCGGCTGACCCTGCCGGAGAAGGCGGACCTGCTCGGCGGCGCCGACTTCTGGCACACCGCGGCGGTGACGCGCCTGGGCGTGCCGTCGGTCATGGTCACCGACGGTCCGCACGGCCTGCGCAAGCAGGACACCGCGGGCGACCACCTGGGGCTCACGGGCAGCGTCCCCGCGACGTGCTTCCCGCCCGCGGCGGGGCTGGCGTCCAGCTGGGACGTCGACCTGCTCACCCGCGTCGGGGAGGCCCTGGGCCGCGAGTGCCGTGCCGAGGGCGTCGCCGTCCTGCTGGGCCCGGGCGTGAACATGAAGCGGTCGCCGCTGTGCGGGCGCAACTTCGAGTACTTCTCCGAGGACCCGCTGCTGGCCGGGGAGCTCGCCGCGGGCCTCGTGCGCGGGGTGCAGAGCCAGGGCGTCGGGACGTCGCTGAAGCACTTCGCCGCGAACAACCAGGAGACGCAGCGCATGACGATCTCCGCGGACGTGGACGAGCGCACGCTGCGCGAGATCTACTTCCCCGCGTTCGAGCGCGTCGTGCGGACCGCGCGGCCGTGGACCGTCATGTGCTCCTACAACCGCGTCAACGGCGTCTACGCCTCGCAGGACCCCTGGTTGCTCACCGACGTCCTGCGCGGGGACTGGGGCTTCGACGGCCTCGTCGTCTCCGACTGGGGCGCGGTCGACGTGCGCGAGGACGCCGTCGCGGCCGGCCTCGACCTGGAGATGCCCAGCTCCGGCGGACTGGGCGCCCGCCGCATCCTCGACGCCGTCGCGGCCGGGACGCTCGCCGAGGCCGACGTCGACCGGGCCGTGCGCCGCGTGCTGGAGCTCGTGGAGCGGGCCGCCCCTGGCCTCGCCGAACCCCTGACGGTCGACGCGGCGGCGCACCACGCGCTGGCCCGCGAGGCGGCCACGGCCAGCGCCGTGCTGCTGCGCAACGACGGGATCCTCCCGCTCGCCCCCACCGGGGGGACGGTCGCCGTCGTCGGCGAGTTCGCCCGGACCCCGCGCTACCAGGGCGCGGGCAGCTCGCAGGTGAACCCCACCCGCCTCGACGACGCGCTCGGCTGCCTGCGCGCGGAGCTGGCCGGTGCCCGCGAAGTGACCTTCGCCGCGGGCTACGACCCGGAGTCGGACGAGGCCGACGAGGCCCTGGTCGCCGAGGCCGTCGCGCACGCCCGCGCGGCCGAGGTCGTCGTGCTGTTCCTCGGCCTGCCGGCCTCCTACGAGTCGGAGGGCTACGACCGGGAGCACCTCGACCTGCCCGCCGCGCAGGTCGCCCTCCTGGAGGCCGTCGCGGCCGTCAACCGCGACGTCGTCGTGGTCCTGGCCAACGGATCCGTCGTCGCGGTCGAACCGTGGCAGGAGCTCACCCGGGCCCTGCTCGAGGGCTGGCTGCTCGGCCAGGCGGGCGGCGCCGCCACGGCCGACCTGCTCCTGGGGCGCGCGAACCCCTCGGGCCGGCTCGCCGAGACGATCCCGGTGCGGTACCTGGACAACCCGACGGTCGGCGCGTTCCCGGGCGAGCTGGGCCACGTCCGCTACGGCGAGGGCCTGCTGATCGGCTACCGCTGGTACGACGCGCACGCGCTGCGGGTCGCCCACCCGTTCGGCCACGGCCTGTCCTACACGACGTTCGCCCACACCGGCCTCGCGCTCGACGTCGTCACCGACGGACCCACCCCGGTGGTCGACGTGCGGGTCACCGTGACCAACACGGGCGGGGTGGAGGGGACCGAGACCGTGCAGGTCTACGTCAGCGACCCGGCGGCGAGCGTGCAGCGCCCGGAGCAGGAGCTGCGCGGGTTCGCGCGCGTCCGGCTCGCGCCCGGGGCGGCGCAGGAGGTCGTGGTGCGCCTGGACGCCCGCGCGTTCGCGTTCTGGCACACTGGCTTCGGCCGCTGGACGGTCGAGGGCGGGGAGTTCGGCGTCCGCGTCGGGGCGTCCTCGCGCGACGTGCGCCTGACGGCCACCGTGCGGCTGACGGGCGAGGACGTGACGCCACCGCTGGCCCCGGACTCCGAGGTCGGCGAGTGGCTCGCGCACCCCGTCGCGGGCCCGGCCCTGCGCGACGTCATCGCGGGCAGCCCGTTCGAGGCGATGCTCGACGACCCGCACAACGGCCAGATGATGCGGGCGATCCCCCTCGTGCGGCTCGCCCGCTTCCCCGGCTCGCCCGTGCCCGAGGCGTCGCTCGCCGACTGGGCCACGACCGCGAACGCGCAGGTCTCCGCGTGAGCCGCACCGGGGTCGTGCTGCCGCGCGACCTGCCCAGCGCCCAGGTCCTCCCGTACGCCCGGCGCGCCGAGGAGCTCGGCTTCGACGAGCTGTGGGTCGTCGAGGACCTCTCGTTCCGCGGCGGGATCGCCCAGGCCGCGGCCGTGCTCGCGAGCACGTCCCGCCTCGCGGTGGGGGTCGGCATCGCGCCCGCCGGGGCGCGCAACGCGGCGTTCGCCGCCATGGAGGCCGCGACCCTCGCGGAGCTGTTCCCCCGGCGCACGTCCTTCGGGCTGGGGCACGGGATGCCCGGCTGGATGCGGCAGGTCGGCGCGTGGCCGGCCAGCCCGCTCACGCTGCTCGAGGAGCAGTTGCGCGCCGTCCGCGCCCTGCTGCACGGGGAGCACGTCGACGTCGCGGGCCGCCACGTGCAGCTGCGCGACCTGCAGCTGGCCTCGCCGCCGCCCCAGCCGCCGCCCGTGCTCGCAGGCGTCCGCGGCCCGAAGTCCCTCGCGGTCTCCGGGCGCTGCGCGGACGGCACGATCCTCGCCGAACCCGTGACGCCCGAGTACCTCGCGGCCGCGCGCGCCCAGATCGGTGCGGCCGGCCCGCACACCCTCGTCGCCTTCGAGGTGGCCGTCGTGGACGACGACGCCGCCCGCGCGCGCACGCTCGTCCGGCCGGCGCTGGAGTGGGCCGGCGAACCCGACTGCGCCGTGCACATCGCCCCCTCGCCCTTCGCGGCCGAGTTCCGCGCCCTGCGCGAGCGCTGCGCGACGCGCGCGGAGTTCACGGCCGCGATGCCGGACGCCTGGGTCGACGAGCTGGCCGTCGTCGGGACGCCGGAGACCGCGCGGGCCCGCGTCGCGCAGCTGCACGCGGCGGGCGCCGACAGCGTCGTCCTCATCCCGGTCGGCGCCGACCGGCTCGCCGCGCTGGACGACCTGGCGCGCCTGCTCGGCTGACGGGCGCGGGTCCCGGGGGGACAGGTCCGCGGGGCGGTCGTAGCCTGGGCGCCCGATCGGCGGCGGGACCCCCGGCGCCGCCGCCCGCCCCCGCGACGGGGCGCCCTGCGAAGGAGCAGTCATGACGAGCACGATGAAGGCTGTCGTGGTGCACGGTCCCCACGACTACCGCCTGGAGGACGTCCCGGTCCCGGTGCCGGGTCCGGGTCAGGCCCTGCTGGAGGTGGAGGCGGTCGGGATCTGCGCCTCGGACCTGAAGTGCTACCACGGTGCGGCGAAGTTCTGGGGGGACGAGAACCGGCCGGCGTGGGCGGAGACGATGACCAGCCCGGGGCACGAGTTCACCGGGCGGATCGTGGACATCGACGCCGCCGCGTCGGCCCGCTGGGCGTCGCCGAGGGCGACCGGGTGGTCGCCGAGCAGATCGTGCCGTGCTGGAACTGCCGCTACTGCGACCGCGGGCAGTACCACATGTGCCAGCCGCACGACATGTTCGGGTTCAAGCGCCGCACCCCGGGGGCGATGGCGGAGTACGTGCTCCTGCCCGCGGAGGCGCTGGTGCACCAGGCCCCCGGGGACCTGCCCCCGGCGCACGTGGCGTTCGCGGAGCCGTTGTCGTGCTCGCTGCACGCGGTGGAACGGGCCGGGATCGGCTTCGACGACGT
>NZ_JAAALN010000103.1 GCF_009906795.1 Kineococcus siccus | reverse complement strand
ATGGCGGGGCGCCTTCCGGTCGCAGGCACGGGTCGCCGGCGGACGACCGCCGTCGGCTCGGCGAACCTTCCCAGCCACCGCGCGCCCGTGCAACAGGTGGGGCGGGTGGGACGGCCGGAGCGTCGCTCAGCCGCTCAGTCGGTCAGCCGCACGACGAGGTCGGCGCGGTCGGCGGTCGACGCGATGAGGCGGGCGTTCGCCTCGTCGGTGCCCAGGGCCCACGCCCGCGCCTGCTCGGGCGGCTTCCCGTAGGCCTCGTGACGCGCGACGAGCCGGCCGTGGCGCAGCTCGTCGCCGGGTTCGAGGTACCAGGTCTCGTCGAGGAGGCCCTCGAGCGCGGCCCACGGCCCCTCCCGCAGCAGGAGGTAGTTGCCCTCGGTGATGACGAGCGGCACGTCGCGGGGCACCGGGAGGGCAGACCCGACGGGCTCCTCGATCTCGCGCCGGAACTCCGGGGCGTGCACGACCTCCTCCTCGCCGGAGCGCAGCCGGCGCAGCAGCGACACGTACCCGCCGGCGTCGAAGGTGTCCTGCGCGCCCTTGCGGTCGCGGCGGCCGAGGGCCTCGAGGACGACGTTGGCGTAGTGGTACCCGTCCATCGGCACGAGCACCGCGACGTCCGGCCCGAGCGCGGCCACGAGCGCCGCCCCCACGGTCGACTTGCCCGCCCCGGGCGCACCCGTGAGCCCGAGCACGGTCCGCGACCCCCGCGCGGCCAGGGTGCGGGCGCGGTCGGTGAGGTCGGCGGTGCTGCAGCGGAGGGTCTCGGTCACCGGCGGAGGCTACCCAGGACGGGGCGCGGCGCACGTCGGCCACCGTCGACGCGCCGGCGTGCTCCGGGGCGCTGCCGCGTCAGGCGACGGTCCCCGGCTGCTCGGGCGCGGGTTCGCCGCCCGGCCCGGCGCCCGCGGCGCGGGCCTGGTCGACCTCGACGACCGCGCCCATCCAGGTCACCGCGCGCCAGCCCTGCTCGGGCGAACCCTCCAGCGCGACGCAGCCGCAGTTGGCGAGCCCGTGGGCGATGACGAAGTCGGCCGTGAGGTTCCCGGCGCGGATCCCCGACCAGGTGCGGATCGCGGCGCCGTGGCTCACGACCGCGAGCGTGTCGACGCCGCGGTCGCGCGCCTCGCCGACGACCGCGGCGATGGCGGCGTCGTAGCGTCGCAGGAACGCGGAACCGTCCTCGGCGCCGGGCTGGGGGACGGTCAGGTCGCCGTGCAGCCAGGCGCCGACGACGCGCAGGTAGTCCGCGATCGCGGCGTCGTCGCCGCGCCTCTCGTTGTCCCCCGCGGCGATCTCGCGCAGCCCGTCGAGCACCCGCACGTCCAGGCCGAGCGCGCTCGCCAGCGGGGCCGCCGTCTCTCGCGCGCGCGCGAGCGAGGACGCGGCGAGGAGGCCGATGCCCTCGTCGCGCAGCAGCGCCGTCACGCCCTCGGCCTGCTCGCGGCCGAGGTCGGTGAGCGGGGGGCCGGGCACGGCGGTGTCGAGCAGGTGCAGGACGTTGGCCTCGCTCTGGCCGTGCCGGACGAGGAAGAGGCGCACCCGCCCAGACTGCCAGGCGGGCCTCAGAGCACGACGTCCAGGTGCCCACCGGTGTCGGGCGAGGCCAGGCGGGCCATGAGCCGGGCCTGCACCTCGACCGGGACGGGACGCGTGGTCACCGTGAGCCGGCCGACGATGCGGCGCAGGTCCTCGGCGGTGAGGTCGCGGCCGCCGGAGACGGCCCCGCGGGCGCGGTCGCGGCCGATCTCGGTGGCGAGCTGCCCGACCGTGGTCCCGACGAGCCCGTCGAGGTCGACGCTCGGGCCGTACAGGTGGCTCAGCAGCGCGCGGTCGGACATCGTCAGCTCGTCCAACGGGTCTTCGTCGACGTAGTCCGGCGTGATCCGGCGAACGGGGCTGACCTGCGTGACCCCTCCCGCCTTGGACGCGCCGCGCAGCGCCGGCCCCGAGGTGACCGATCCGATCCTCATGCCCTCACCCCTCGCGCTCGTCACACACGGTTCTTCCGTGTCACCGAGTGTGCCAGGACGGCAGGTGAGCTTGAGGCCCCGTCACCCGATCGGCGCAGTGCCGAACCGGCCACCGGGCCCGGCCACCGGCCCCGGCGGGCAGGCCGGGGCCGGGCGGCGGCGCGGTCGGAGGGACGCTCAGTCGACGGGCTCGAGGACGAAGACCGGGATCTCGCGCTCCGTCTTCGCCTGGTAGTCGGCGTAGTCCGGGTAGGCCGCGACCGCGCGCTCCCACCAGGCCGCCTTCTCCTCACCGGTCACCTCGCGGGCGCGGTAGTCGCCCTTGGCGCGGCCGTCCTGCACCTCCACGAGCGGTTCGGCGCGCACGTTGAAGTACCAGACGGGGTGCTGGGGCGCGCCGCCGAGGGAGGCCACCGCGGCGTAGGCGCCGTCGTGCTCGACGCGCATGAGCGGGGTCTTGCGCAGCTTGCCGGACTTCGCGCCGAGGGTCGTCAGGACGATGACGGGCATGCCGCGCAGCGTCGTGCCCGCGGTGCCGCCCGAGCTCTCGATCTCCTCGACCTGCTCGCGCACCCAGGCTTCGGGACTGGCTTCGTACTCACCGGTGAGAGGCATGCCTGCAGCAAGGCGCGGGGGACGGCGGATCTTCCCGGCGCCCGGGCCGCCGCCGTCCCGCGGCCGGCCCTCAGCCGTCCGCGAGCTCGCGGTGGCGCACCGCGCCGACCTGGTCGAGCACCGTCTCGAACACCCTCATGACCTCCAGCGTCCGGTCGAGGCCGACCAGCGGGCTCTCGGTCAGCCCCCGCGCGAGGCACTCGTGCACGTGCTCCAGCATGAAGCGGTGCCCGTGCGCGACGGCGTGCTCGTGGACCTGCTCAGCCCCGCTCGCGTGCACCGTGAAGCGCGGCAGCGAGGGCAGCGAGCCCCCCACCTCGATCCAGCCGCCGGTGCCCTCGATCCACGCCCGCGTCGACGCCTGCGCCGCGATGGTCGTCGACAGGGCGGCGACCTCGCCGGTCGGCCAGCCCAGGGCCATGGCGACCTGGCGGTCCACCCCCCGCTCGGTCAGCGTCCCGACGGCCTGCACGCGGTCGGGGGCGCCGAACAGCAGGTGCGCGAGCCCGACCGGGTAGGGGCCGAGGTCGAGCAGGGACCCGCCCCCGATCCGGGGGTCCCAGAAGCGCTGCGCCGTCTCCTCCGGGACGAACCCGAGGTCGGCGTGCAGGGACCGGACGTCGCCGACCGCACCGGAGGCGATCACGTCCAGGAGCGCCTGCGTCCCCGGCAGGAAGCGGGTCCAGTACGCCTCCATGCAGAACACGCCCTGCGCGCGGGCGACGGCCACGAGGTCCTCGGCCGCGGCCAGGGTCGCCGTGATCGGCTTCTCGACCAGCACGGGGGTGCCGGCCAGCAGCGCCGCGCGCGCGGCGGCGTGGTGCTGCGGGTGCGGGGTGGCGACGTAGACGGCGTCCACGGCCGGGTCGTCCAGCATGGCGGCGACGTCGTCGTAGCCGCGCGCGCCGCCGAACTCGGCCCCGAACTCCTCCGCGCGCTGCGCGGTGCGCGAGGCGACCGCCACGAGCCGGCCCTCCGGGACGAGCTCGAGGGCCGTCGCGACGGTCCGCGCGATCCCCCCGGTGCCGACGAAGCCCCAGCCGACCGTCATGCGTACCGCCTCCGCGCTGTCCGTCCTCCGCGAGCGGGGCCCCGCTCGCCGCGGCCGAGGCTGCCACCCTCCGCGGCGGTGGGCACGTCGCCACGCCCGCGCGGGTGTCGCGCCCCCGCTCAGCGGGCGGGCAGCACCCAGACCGCCGCGACGGCCGGGTCGCCGAGCTCGACCTCGGCGCCCGCGATGCGCACGACGGTGGTGCCGGCGAACCCGCGGCGCCGCAGCACCTCCACCCGCACGTCCAGACCGAGGCCCAGGTCGGCGAAGTAGCGCAGGACGTCCGGGTCGGCGTCGGAGATCCGCGCGACCACGCCCGCACCGCCCTCGGGGACGTCGGCCAGGGCGTGGGCCCCGGGCTGCGGGACCGTGCCGTCGGGCCGGGGGATCGGGTCGCCGTGCGGATCGCGCTCGGGGTGGCCGAGGCTGGCGTCCATCCGGTCCAGCAGCCGCTCGGAGACCACGTGCTCGAGCACCTCGGCCTCCTCGTGGACCTCGTCCCAGGAGTAGCCGAGCTCGGCGACCAGCCACGTCTCGAGCAGCCGGTGGCGGCGCACCACCGCGAGCGCCCGCACCCGTCCCTCGTCGGTGAGCTCGACGCCCCCGTAGCGCTCGTGGCGCAGCAGGCCAGCGTCGGTGAGCTTGCGCACGGCCTCCGAGGCCGTGGACGCCGAGACGCCCATCCGGGCGGCCAGCACGGACAGGGTCACCTTGGCGTCGGACCACTCCCCCTCGGCGTAGACCGTCTTGAGGCAGTCCTCGGCGGCGGGCGTGGCCCCGGCGGGCGTGGGGGCGGCGGCGCGGGAGGTCGAGGAGCGGGCCGTCGACGGGCGCTCCCCCGGACGGCGACCGCTCGCTGGCACGACCGTCCCCCGCTCGCCGCCCGACCGCGGTGCTCCCGCGGCGCCCCAGCTTGCCACCCCCGGCGGGCCGGGGTCAGGACCCCCCGAGCGCGGCGCGGACCCGGTCCTCGGTGATGGCGAAGTGCTCGTGCGCCACCGCGGCCGCCCGCTCGGCGTCCGAGGCGAGCACGGCCGCCACCAGCGCGCGGTGCTGCGGCAGGGCGCGGTCGTAGTCGGCGCGCGTGAACGGCTCCCGCGGCATGCCGAGGTTGACCCGGGCCAGGAGCTGCCGGCTGAGCTCCTGCAGCTGGGAGTTGTGGGCCGCCGCGCAGACCGCCCGGTGCAGGTCCGCGTCGGTGCTGCGCGAGGCCTCCTCCTCCCCGCCGGCGGCCTCGTAGGCGGCGAGGCGCTCCCGCAGGCGCACGTCGTCGGCGGCGTCGTGGCGCTCCGCGGCCGTGCGCGCGATGGTCGCCTCGACGAGGCGGCGCAGGTCGAAGGACTCCTCGAGCTGCGCCCACGTGGGCAGCAGGGTGCGGGCGACGGCCGCGCTCGTGCGCTCCCCGTCACCCGCGCGCACCCACGTGCCGCCGGCGCGGCCCCGGCGGGTCTCGACGTGCCCGGACGCGGCGAGCTCGTCCAGCGCGGCGCGCAGCGTGGGCCGGCTGACGCCCAGCAGCACGGCGAGCTCGCGCTGCGGGGGCAGCCGCTCCCCCGGCGTGAAGTCGCGCACCGCGATGGCCGTGATGAGGCGGTCGACGACGGCCGCCACGGAGGTGAGCCGGCGGACCGGGCGGAGCGGGCCGGGGTCCGCGCCCGGCTCACCACCGGCCTGCGCGCCCGCCCCCGGCTCGTCGTGGTGCCGCATGCCGGGATCCTGCCAGGCGGCCCGGTCGTGTTACGTCTTGGTAAAAAGCCTTGTCCTTTCTTGGTTGCCCCCAGCACGCTCCCTCCCGTGACCGCCCCTCCCGTCCGCACCGGCGCCCCTGTGCGCACCTTCGACGTCGACGTCCGCGGCCACCGCACCGCGGTCCGCACCACGGGGGACGTCGCCGCGGCGCGGCCCCTCGTCGTCCTGCACGGTGGTCCCGGCTGCACGATGGACTACGTCCTGTCCATCGCCGACCTGGCCGAGCGGGGCATCCCCGTCGTGCACTACGACCAGCTCGGCAACGGCCGCTCGACGCACCTGCCCGACGCCGACCCGGCCTCGTGGACCGTCGAGCTGTTCCTCGACGAGCTCGACGCGGTCCTCGGCCACCTCGGCATCGCCGGGGAGTACGACCTGCTCGGACAGTCCTGGGGCGGCATGCTCGCGGCCGAGCACGCCGTGCGCCGCCCGGCGGGCCTGCGCCACCTCGTCATCGCGAACTCCCCCGCGTCGATGCCGCTGTGGCTCGAGGCCGCGGCCGGGTTGCGCGCCGGGCTCCCGGCCGCGGTGCGCGCGGCGCTCGACGAGCACGAGGCGGCGGGCACGACCGACTCCCCCGCCTACGTCGCGGCGACGCAGGAGTTCTACGCGCGCCACGTCTGCCGGATCCAGCCGATGCCGCCCGAGGTCGCCGAGACGTTCGCGTGGATCGACCGCGACCCGACCGTCTACCACGCCATGAACGGCCCCAACGAGTTCCACGTCGTGGGCACCCTGAGGGACTGGTCGGTCGTCGACCGCCTCCCGGCCGTCGACGTCGCGACCCTCGTCGTCAACGGCCGCCACGACGAGGCGACCGACGCCTGCGTCGCCCCCTTCGTCGAGCGGATCCCCGGCGCCCGCTGGGTCCGCTTCGAGGAGTCCAGCCACATGCCCCACGTCGAGGAGCGCGAGCGCTACCTCGACGTCGTCGGGCGGTTCCTGCGCGACCAGCCCGAACCCTCCTCCTCCCACGAACCGGAGCACTGATGCCCGACGCCGGCAGCACCCCCACCGAGAGCGCCGAGCTCGCCCGCTTCGGCTACCAGCAGGAGCTGAAGCGGGGCCTCAGCCTCAAGCACCTGCTCGTCTACGGCCTCGTGTTCATGGTCCCCATCGCGCCGTTCTCCATCTTCGGCGGCGTCTTCGACGCCTCGCACGGCATGGTGCCGCTGACCTACCTCATCGGCTTCGTGGCCATGATCTTCACGGCCGTGAGCTACCAGCAGATGTCGCGCGCCTTCCCCATCGCGGGGTCGGTGTACTCCTACGCGGGCCGGGGGATCTCCCCCTCCGTCGGGTTCCTCGCGGGCTGGGCGATCCTGCTGGACTACCTGCTCATCCCCACGCTGCTCTACGTCATCGGCGCCAACGCCATGGCCAACGTCTTCCCCTCGGTCCCGCAACCGGTGTGGATCGTCGCGTTCGTGCTCGTGAACACCGTGGTGAACCTGCGCGGCATCGAGACGACCGCCAAGGCGAACAACGTGTTCCTCGTGGGCCAGCTCGTCGTGCTCGGCGTCTTCGTCGGGTTCGCGGCCTGGGCCATCGGCCGCGGCGTCAACGGCGCGAGCTGGACGACGCTGCCGTTCTACGACCCCGCGGAGTTCTCGGCCCCGCTGGTGTTCACGGCGCTGTCGGTCGCGGTCCTGTCGTTCCTCGGCTTCGACGCGATCTCGACGCTGTCGGAGGAGACCGTGGGCGGCAACCGGGTCGTGGGCCGGGCGACCGTGCTGGCGCTGTGCATCGTGGCCGCCCTGTTCGTCCTGCAGACCTACCTGGCCGCCCTCCTGCAGCCGGGCATCACCGAGTTCCCGACCCAGGAGGCGTCGAACAACGCCTTCTACGACATCGGCCTCCTCATCGCGGGGCCGTGGCTGCAGGTCGTCATCGCCCTCGCCGTGGCCATCGGGTCCGCCGTCGCGAACTCCCTCGTCGCGCAGTCGGCCACGTCCCGGCTGCTGTTCTCGATGGCCCGCGACGGCAAGCTGCCCGGGTTCCTCAAGACCATCCACCCCGTCACCCGGGTGCCCCAGCGCGCGATCCTGCTGGTCGCGGGGCTCAGCCTCGTCCTCGGGCTGTTCTTCGTCGGGCAGATCAACCTGCTGGCGTCGCTGTGCAACTTCGGCGCGCTGACCGCGTTCCTGCTGCTGCACGTCTCGGTGGTCGTGCACCACGTCGTCCGCAGCCGGCAGCCCCGCTGGGGCGTGCACCTCGTCGTGCCCGTCGTCGGCTTCGCGATCATCGCCTACGTCCTGGTCAACGCCGACGTCCACGCGAAGGTCGGCGGCCTCGTCTGGCTCGCCGTCGGGCTCGTCGTGGTCCTCGTGTTCAAGGCCACGGGCCGCTCGACCGAGCTGCGCGCCAGCGACGCCCCGGTGGACGCGCAGCAGCGCTGATCCCGGGTGACAGGATCGGCCGGGTGAGCGACGACGTCGGCCTGGCCGGGACGTGGCGGCGGCTCCGGCCGCCGCCACGGCTGCTGCACCTGGACTCCGCGGCCGCGGGCCGCAGCAGCTGGGCGGTGCTCGACGCCGTGGGCGCCCACCTGCGGGCCGAGGCGAGCGACGGCGCCTACGTCGCGGCCGCCGCCGCGGCGGGCACGCTCGACGCGGCGCGGGCCCGGGTGCTCGACCTGCTCGGCTGGCCCGGCGGCACCGTCGCCCTCGTCCACAGCGCCCACGACGCCCTGCGCCGCCTGCTGCTCGGCTGGGGCGCCGACCTCCCCGTCACCGTCGCGCACGCGGCGGGCGAGTACGGCCCGAACCTGGAGGTGCTGCGGGAGCTGGGCGTCGGCTCCGTCGCGGTGGCGGCGGGTGCGGGCCCCGGCCGGATCGACCCGGAGGCCTTCGCCGCGGCGGTGCGGCAGCACCGGCCCGACCTCGTGCACCTGACGGCGCTCGGCAGCCACGTCGGCACGGTCCAGCCCGTCGAGGACGTGGTCGCGGTCTGCCACGCCGCGGGCGTGCCCGTGGTCGTGGACGCGGCGCAGGCCTTCGGGCACGTGGACACCGCGGGCACGGCGGACGTCGTGTACGGGACGTCGCGCAAGTGGCTCGCCGGCCCGCGGGGCGCCGGCTTCGTCGCGGTCCGCACGGGCGTCGCGGAGCGCTGCGGCCTGTCGCGCGAGCCGGCCCCGGCCGAGCCGTCCGAGGCCTCGGTCGCGGCCCGCGTCGGGTTCGCGACCGCCCTCGCCGAGCACGTCGAGCTCGGGCCCGCGGCCGTCCGGGCCGGGCTCGCGGCGCGCGGGCGCCGCACGCGGGAGCAGCTCGCGACCCTGCCCGGCTGGCAGGTCGTCGAGGACCCCGACGAGCCCAGCGCGACGGTCACGCTGCGCCCGCCCGCCGGGACCGACCCGGCGGACGTCCGGGCCCGGCTGATCGCCGAGCACGGCATCGTCACCACGGCCGCGGGCGTCGAGCGCGCGCCCGGCGAGATGACGGGGCCGGTCCTGCGCGTCAGCGGCCACCTCGACACCACCGACGCCGACGTCGACCGCCTCGGCGCGGTCCTGCGCCGCCTCGGCTGAGGCCGTGCCCGCGGACGGGGCCCTGCCCGCGACCGACGCCGGGCCCGCGGCTGGCGCGCGCCGGGGGGCCGCCACTGCCACAGTGGGTGGCCCACGAGCGATCATCGGAGGTACGACATGAAGGGCAAGGCCCTCTTCCTCGTGGCCGGGGCGACCGGCTACGTCCTCGGCGCCCGCGCCGGTCGCGAGCGCTACGAGCAGATCAGCCGCGCCGCCGGCCGGCTCTGGGGTTCCCCCGCGGTCCAGACCCGCGTCGTCGACCTCGAGGACAAGGCGACCGGCGCCGCGAAGCAGGCCGGCAGCAAGGTGCAGGAGCAGGTCAGCTCCGCCGCCAGCTCCGTCGTGGACGGCGTCAAGGCCAAGGTCTCGTCGGGGTCCTCCTCCGACACCGGCTCCGCCGCGGCGGGCGCGCCCGTGACGACGGCGCCCCCGGCCACGACGCCGGTCGGCTCCCCCGCCGCGGGCACCGACCCGCTCGGCGACCAGCACCACACGCGGATGCCCACGGACTGAGGACCGCGGTCGCCGCGAGCGTCCGGGTGCACGTCGACGAGGTGGCACCGACAGTGGGGGGCATGAGCTCCCCGACCGTCGGTGACCACCTCGTCTCGCGTCTGGCGCTCTGGGGGGCGCGGCGCTTCTACGGCTACCCCGGCGACGGGATCGGCGGCGTCATCTCCGCCGTCGGCCGGGCCGTGCAGGCCGGCGACGCCGAGTTCGTCCAGGTCCGGCACGAGGAGACCGCGGGGTTCGCCGCCACGGCCGACGTCAAGTACGGCGGCAGCCCGCTCGGCGTCTGCGCGGTCACGTCGGGGCCGGGCGCGGTGCACGTCCTGAACGGCCTCTACGACGCCAAGCTCGACCACGTCCCGGTGGTGGCCCTGGTGGGGCAGAGCGCCACGGCGGCCCTCGGGACCTCCTACTACCAGGAGCTCAACCTCGTGCGCCTCCTCGGCGACGTGGCCGGGGAGTTCGTGCTCCAGGTGACCGACCCCTCGCAGGTCCAGCACGCCGTCGACCGGGCCGCGCGCACCGCCCTGGAGCGCCGGACGGTCACCGCCCTGGTCCTGCCGAGCGACGTGCAGGACGCCGACGCCGTCCTGTCGGTGCCGGACGCGCACGGGTACACCCACACGAGCGCCGTGCCCGGTTCGCTGCCGGGCGTCCCGCGACCCGAGGCGCTGCAGCAGGCCGCGGACCTGCTGAACTCGGGGAGGAAGGTGGCGATCCTCGCCGGGGCGGGCGCGCTGGGCGCCACCGCGGAGCTCACCGCCGTCGCGGACGCGCTCGGCGCCGGCGTCGCGAAGGCGTTGCTGGGCAAGGCCGTCCTGGACGACCGGCTGGACTGGGTGACGGGCGCGATCGGTCTGCTGGGCACGCGGCCGAGCTACGACCTGATGCGCTCGTGCGACACGCTGCTCATGGTGGGCACGACCATGCCGTACACCGAGTACTACCCCGCACCGGACCAGGCCCGGGCCGTCCAGATCGACGTCGACGGCACCCGTTGCGGGTTGCGGTACCCGACCGAGGTGAACCTCGTGGGCGACGCGCGGCTCACCCTGCAGGCGCTGCTGCCGCTGCTGGACGCCGACCCGGACCCGTCGTGGCGCGAGCGGATCGCCCGCTGGAACACCGCGTGGCGCGCCTGGGGCGAGGAGCGTGCGAACGCCGCCGCGACGCCGCTGAACCCCGAGCTCGTCGTTCGCGGGCTCTCGGCCCGGCTGAGCGACGACGCGATGGTCGCGGTCGACTGCGGCACCGCGACCAGCTGGTACGCGCGCGACCTGGACCTGCGCCCGGGGATGCTCGCCTCCCTGTCGGGCACCCTGCTCTCGATGGGCGGGGGCATGCCGTACGCGCTGGCCGCCAAGCAGGCGCACCCCGACCGGCCGGTGCTCGCCATCGTCGGTGACGGTGCGATGCAGATGAACGGCATCAACGAGCTCATCACCGTGGCCCAGCGCTGGCGCACCTGGGCCGACCCGCGGTTCGTGGTGCTCGTCCTGAACAACCGCGAGCTGTCGTTCGTCGCCTGGGAGGCCCGGGCGCTGCAGGGCGAGGTGCCCTTCGACGCGGCGATGGACGTCCCCGACCTGCCGTACGGCGACTACGCCCGCCTGATCGGCCTCGGCGGCCGGCGGCTGGAGGGCCCCGGCGAGGTCGAGGAGGCGCTCGACGAGGCGTTCGCGGCGCGCCGGCCGACCGTGCTGGACGCGGTCGTCGACCCGAACGTCCCGATGATCCCGCCGCACGTCTCGCGGCAGCAGCTGCTGGGCACGGCGGTGTCCCAGCTGCGCGGGGACCCCGCGGCGAAGGACATCGTCGTCGAGGGCGCCCGCGAGACCCTCGGCGCCGCAGCGCGAGCGGTGGTGCGGCACGTCCGGGGCGACTGACGCGGGACGGGCGGCGGCGGCGCCCGCGACACGCCCGCGTTGACACGACGCCGGGGGACCACCTTATTGTCGTCTCAAACAATCGGCGCTGTCGGAAGGTGACGTCGGGCGGCCGCGAACCCCTGGAGTCGACGCGATGACCACCTCCTCCGCCCCGGTGGGTCCCGAGGCCGGCCGGCCCGACGCGGCGCCGGCCGTACCGGCGCAGGCGTCTCCCGCGTCCCCCCTGGTCGCCTCGGCCCCCGCCCCCGTCGTCACCTCCCGCGCGAGAACGCTGGCCCTGACGGTGCTGGTGCTGTCCGCGTTCGTCATGATCCTCAACGAGACCATCCTGAGCGTGGCCCTGCGCGTGCTGAGCGCCGACCTCGGGATCGCCACCACCACGGTGCAGTGGCTGACCAGCGGGTTCCTGCTGACGATGGCGGTCGTCATCCCGCTGAGCGGGTTCCTGCTCGAGCGCTTCACCCCGCGGCAGGTGTTCGCCGCGGCCATGTCCCTGTTCACGCTCGGGACCCTCGTGGCCGCCCTGGCCCCGGGCTTCGGCGTCCTGCTGGCGGGCCGGGTGCTGCAGGCCGGCGGGACGGCCGTGATGATCCCGCTGCTCATGACGTCGGTGATGCGCCTGGTGCCGGTCGAGCGCCGCGGCGCCACCATGGGCACCATCACGATCGTCATCGCGGTCGCCCCGGCGATCGGGCCGACGGTCGGCGGCGCGGTCCTGTCCGCGCTCGACTGGCGCTGGATGTTCTGGCTCGTGCTGCCGCTCGCGGTGACGGCGCTCGTCCTCGGCAGCACCTTCCTGCGGCTGACGACGGTGACGCGGAAGGTGCCCGTCGACGTGGTGTCCGTCCTGCTCTCGGCCGTCGGCTTCGGCGGCCTGCTGTACGGGCTGTCCACGGTCGGTGAGGACGACCCCGCCGGCGGCCACGCGGCGTCCTGGGCGGCGATGGCGGCCGGCCTCGCGGCGCTGGTCGTCTTCGTCCGGCGTCAGCGGCGCCTGCAGGGGCGCGGTGCCGCGCTGCTGGACCTGCGCCCCTTCACCCACCGGCAGTTCACGGTCGCCGTCCTGGTGACCGCCCTCATCTTCCTGTGCCTCCTGGGCGCGTCGGCGATCCTGCTGCCCCTGTACCTGCAGGGCGTGCAGGGCCGCAGCACCTTCGTCAGCGGCCTGGCCGTGCTGCCCGGTGGTCTCGCGCTCGGCCTGCTGGGACGGCCCGTCGGGGCGCTCTACGACCGCATCGGCGCGCGGCGCCTCGTGATCCCGGGGGCCGTGGCCATGGCCGTCGCCCTGGGCCTGCTCGCGACCCTGCGCCCCACGTCGCCGCTGGCCGAGGTCATCGGCGTCCACGTGCTGTTCATGGCGGGTTTCGGTCTCATGATGACGCCGCTCATGACGGACTCGCTGAGCAGCCTGCCGGAGCAGCTGTACTCCCACGGCAGCGCGATCCTCACGACGCTGCAGCAGGTCGCGGGCGCGCTGGGGACCGCCGTCTTCGTCACGATCGCGACGCGCGCGAGCCTGGCGCAGGGCGTCGGCCCGGACGCGCAGGGCCTGCAGACCGCCTTCACCGTCGCGGCCGGGATCGGCGTCGTCATCGTCGCGCTCACGCTCCTGGTGCGCGGACCCCGTGCGGCGCAGCGGGAGTCGTCCGCCACCGCGTGAGCCGGCGGGCGGTCAGTCCACCGGGCCGGGCGCGTCCCGCTCGGCGTGGACCGCGCGCACGGCCCGCTGCGGCAGCAGGTACCAGCACACGACGACGAGCAGCAGCACGCCGCTCGCGGCGACGAGACCCGCGACGCGCCCCGCGACCACGTCGAGGACCAGCAGCACCCCGCCCGTGAAGACCAGCGCGACCGTCGCGAGGCCCGCCCGGGCGAACCGCGCGGCGGAGGTCACGAGCCGCGCCTTCGACCGGCGCTGGAACAGCGCCCGGTGGTAGCCGACGGGGGCGACGAAGAACGTGAGCGCGACGACGGCCAGCAGCAGCGTCGTGAGGTACACGGCGCGCTGGAAGCCGTCCAGCGTCGCGAACCGGGCCTGGAAGGGCAGCGTCAGCAGGAAACCCGTGAGCAGCTGCACGCCCGTCTGCACGACGCGGAACTCCTGCAGCAGCTCCACCCAGTTGCGGTCGCTGCGCTCGGCCGCGGTCTCGCGGCGCAGTCCCGCGTACGGGTCGTCGTCGTCCCCGGCGGGGGCGCTCACCGCGTCGTCACCGCGAGCACCTTCTCGACCGTGCGGAGGTTCCGCGTCGTGACGACGGGCTTCCACCGCGCGGCCGCCGCGCGCTTCGCGAACGGCGTGCCGGTGCTCGACCCCTTCGCGACGCGCCAGTAGAGGACGTCGCCCGCGAGCTCGAGGAGGTCCTCCTCCCCGCCGTCGCCGGCCTGCCCCGCGAGGGCGCCGAGCTCGCCCGCGTCGGAGGCGAACACGCAGTACGGGTGGAACCGCGCGTCGTCGCGCGGGAAGGGGTAGCCGGCCGCGACCTCCGCGAGCCGCGACGGGGACAGCACCACCACCCAGGCGTCGTAGCCGAACCCGGCGCGCAGCGCGGCCTCGACGTCGCGGCGCACGCGGGCGGTGTCGCCGGTGGCGGCCTCGAGCACGACGTTCCCGCTCGCCAGGACGGTGCGCACGGCGGTGAAGCCCGCGTCGCGCAGGACGCGGGCCAGGTCGGCGCTGCGCACCGTCACCCCGCCGACGTTCACGCCCCGCAGCAGGACCACCGCCTCCACGTCCGGCAGCCTCGCACGCTCACCCGGCGCGCGCCTCCAGGGCCAGCAGCCGGAGCTTGGCGGGCGCGCCCCCCACGTACTCCCCCGGCGA
Source organism: Kineococcus siccus (assembly GCF_009906795.1). GTDB lineage: Bacteria > Actinomycetota > Actinomycetes > Actinomycetales > Kineococcaceae > Kineococcus > Kineococcus siccus. The sequence goes on along the minus strand of NZ_JAAALN010000103.1, from coordinate 1,011 downwards.
CCCGTCGCTGCGGACCACGCGGTGGCACGGCACGACGACCGGCAGGGGGTTGCGCGCGCACGCGGTCCCCACGGCGCGCACGGCACCGGGGCTGCCCGTGAGCGCCGCGACCTGCGCGTACGACGCGGTGGTCCCGAACCCGATGCGGGGCAGCACCTCCACGACGCTGCGGCGGAAGCCGTGCGCGAGGCTGAGGTCGAGGGGGACGTCGAAGGCCGTGCGGCGCCCGGCGAAGTACTCCTCGAGCTGCGCGGCCACCGCGTCCAGGCGTGCGGGGGCCCGCAGGACCCGCGGGCCCAGCCGGTCCGCGAGCGACTGCAGGACGGCGTCGTGCCCCTCGCCGTCGAAGGCGACCCGGACGAGCCCGTGGACGGTGCCGGCCAGCAGGAGCCTCCCGACGGGCGTGTCGAGCGTGGTGTACGCGACGTCGAGGAGGTCCTCGTCCTGCGCGCGGTGGCCCAGCGCGCGGCCCAGGCGCGCCAGGGTCGCGCGCTCCTCCACGTCCCGCTCCCGGCTCCCCCGCCGCTCCTGCGTGGTGCTCACCGCTCCTCCTCCTGCTCGCTGCGCCGCTGCCTCTGCCCCTGCCCCTGCCCCTGCCCCTGGCCCTGGCCCTGCCCCTGCCGTCCGTCGTCCCCGCGCCACCCCGGGTCCCGCCAGCTGCGGCGCAGCGCCGCGACGCCGTCCGCGGCCGCGCGCCGCGCGGCCGCCTCGCTGCCCCCGACGAGCGCGGCCACCTCGGCGTAGGGCAGCCCCGCGAGGTGGTGGTAGGCCACGCAGCGGCGCTGCTTGCCGGGCAGCTCCGCGACGGCCTCCCACAGGTCGGCGCGCCAGTCGCCCAGCAGCTCGCCGCCGCTGCGCTCGGGCAGCTGCGCCGTCGGCGTCGCACGGCGTGCGGCGGCGCGGTGCTGGTCGACGGCCTTGCGGTGCGCGATCGTCACCAGCCAGGCGCGCACGTCGGCGCCCGCCGGCAGGTCCGGGTAGGCGCGCAGCGCCGCGAGGAACGTCTCCGAC
>NZ_JAAALN010000102.1 GCF_009906795.1 Kineococcus siccus | reverse complement strand
GCCCCCGCGCCCGCCCCGCACCGGCCGATCTCCACGGAGGGGGACAGCTTCGCGTTCGCCCTCGCCTCGATGCGCCGTCACCTGAGCGACGGCTCGCCTTCGACTGCACCGAACGTCACACCTGTTGTACCGTCTGTCACTCAAGCACCCCTGGCTCGACACGAGGGCTCCGGGGCCGCCGCACGCGTGACGGAGGACTACGTGAGCCCTGACCAGTTCGGCACGTCCAACGGTGTGGCCTCGGCCCACCGCGTGGGAGAGCGCGCGTACGCCGAGAACGCCGAGGGGTTCGCCGAGCCGCGCGCCGCGGCGCCCCTGCAGCGCGACGAGCACCAGCGCGTCCCGGCCGACCGCGGCTACGAGGGTCGCGGCTACGACGCCCCCGAGACGCACGCCTACGAGCCGCCGGCCGCCGAGGCCGACGAGCGCGAGTCGCGCCGCCACCGCCCCGAGGCCGACCGCTACGAGGGTGAGCGCTACGAGGCGGACCGCTACGAGGGTGAGCGCTACGAGGCGGACCGCTACGACGGTCCCCGCGAGCGCCCCGCCGGCCGGGAGGTCACGGATCGTCGCGAGAACGAGGCACCCGAGCCCCGTTCGGCGTATCGTGACGACGTGACCACGTACAGCGACCGCCAGGCGCCCCGCCGCTCCGTGTCCCGCGAGCAGAACGAGCCCGGCGACGTCCTCCGCCTGGCCCGCGAGATCGACGTCCCGAACCCCCTGCGCATCGGCGCCGGCGAGATCGTCATCGTCGTCGGCGAGGCCGACGCCGTCGTGGCCGCCAGCCTGCTGGTCGCCGACGAGGTGGGGTCCGAGGCCCCCGTCGTGCTCGGCCGCGCCGACGTGCACCGCACGGTCACCGCGGAGGAGCTGCCCCAGCGCCAGGAGCAGGCGCGCCGCTGGAGCGCCCCGCTCACCGTCGCGCTGCCGGCCCGTCCCACCGGGGCCGACGCCGAGCGCGCCGCCCGCCTCGCCGCCAGCGTCGGCCCCGCGGCCGTCGTGGTCTGCGTCGACGCCACCCGGCGCTCGCACGCCGTGACCGGTCTGCTCCGCGCGCTCGACGCCGCCGGCGTCCCCGCCCGCCGCGTCGCGGTGCACCGCGCCGCGGAGAGCCCGGACCCGCTGGACGTCCTCTCCCTGGACGTGCCCGTCGGCTTCCTCGACGGGCGGCCCGCGACCTCGGGGGCGTGGGCGGGGCTGCTCCTCGACGCGACGTCCGAGCCCGGCAGCTCCCTCGGTCGGTGAGCCCCGGCCTCGGGGGGACGCGCACCGCGGTGGGCGTCCCCACGGGGTGGCCCGGTCTCAACGACCGGGTCCACGTGCGCCTGGACCTTCCCGCGCGCGCCGACGGTGACGAGTTCGACGAGATCACCCGCGTCGAGGACGTCCGCCACGACTCCGGCGGCGACGTCCTCGTCGTCGCGGCCCCGCCGTTCGCCGGGGACCTGCACGTCGCCGTCGAGGGCAAGAGCATCACCGTCGCCTGGTCGACCCCGCGCGGGCAGTGCCGGCAGGACTTCGTCATCACCGCCGTCGCGCGGCGCCTCGTGCCGTGCTGGGAGCTGCTCGCCGACGGCCCCGTCACGACCGAGCAGCGCCGGCGCTTCGTGCGCGTCCCCGTCGTCGGTCGCGCTGCGATGCACCACGTCCTGCACGCCCGCGACGACGCGGCGGAGGTCGCGGCCCGTGACCCCGGCGAGCTCAAGCTCGACGCGGAGATGGTCGATCTGAGTGAGGGCGGCGCCTGCGTCCGCGCCGCCGCCCGCCCCTGGGTGGGGGCCGGCCGCGAGGTCCGGCTCGAACTCGACGTCGACGGGGTCGCCGTCGTGCAGCTCGCGGAGGTCCTGCGCGTGCGACCCGTCCCCGGGTCGACCTCGCTGGACGCCGACCGGCCGCAGGACGCGGTCCTCGAGTTCGTCGAGCCGGTCCCGGTCCAGGTCGCGGACCGGGTGCGCCGCTACGTCATGAGGATCCAGATCGAGAACCGCCGCCGAGGGGAACGATGAAAGCACTCGTGCTCGCCGCCAGCCTGCTGATGGCCGGCCCGTCGATCGTCGCCGCCTTCACCGGCAGCGGCGGGGTCGACACCGCCCTGTGGCACCTGGCGCTCGCGCTGCTCGTCGCGCTCGTCGCCGGCAAGGTGCTGCGCTCGGTGCTCACGGGGTACGAGCGCGCCTCCGAGCAGGCGGCGCAGACCGCTCGCGTCGAGGAGGCCGCGGCCCGTCGCGCCGAGGCGCTCGAACGTCGGCGCAGCGCCGCCTGAGCCCGACCGCGCCCGACCACCGCGCCGCCCGACCGTCCCGGCCTCGCCCCCTTGAGGGGCGGGGCCGTCGTCGTGTCCGGGCGGGCCTGCGGCACCGGGGTCGGGGACGTCCCTGCGGCACACGCGCCCCGACCGTCTCCCTCGTCCCGAAGACATCACTGTTTCCACATGGACGAACACGGTTCGTCACCTATGCTGCTCCCATGCTGGTCCTGACGCGCAAGGCCGGGGAGTCCGTCGTCATCGGTGACGAAGTCGTCGTGCGCGTGCTGGAGGTGCGCGGTGACGTCGTCCGGGTCGGCATCGACGCGCCCCGCGACGTGCAGGTGCACCGGCAGGAGGTGTACGAGGCCGTCCGCGAGGCGAACCTCGCCGCGGCCGCGGCCTCCGAGGAGGCCATCACGGCCCTGCGGGGCATCGTCCGGCGCGCGGGGTCCTGACCCGGCCGGGACCCCTGACCCGCCGGGACCTCTGCGGCCGCAACCCCTCTGGCCGGGACCGCCTCCACCGCCCGGCTCCCTCGATCCGCTGACGTCCGCGGCTCAAGTCCGCCGCCGACGTGCCGATGCCCTGCTGGACGGTGGGGGAGCGAGGAGGGCACGACGTGGTTGCAGCGCGCACGAGCGCTCGTCCGGCACCCGGTGGGGCCACCGGTGACCTGCGGCGGACCGCCGGCACCGCCCACGCCGCACTGCCCGCCCCGCTCGACGCCGCCGCGCTGTCCGACGCGGTGGAGGCCTCCGGCCTGGCCCTGCTCGTGCTCGACGCCCGCGGTGCCCTGCGCCACGTGACGCGCGGTGCCGCCCTGCTGCTGGCCCTGGATCCCGCGGCCGCCCTCGGGAGCGCACGCCTGTCCTGGTGGACGGGTCTGGACCTCGACGACGGCGCGGCCTCCCCGCACGCCGGTGCACCGGCCGGGCGCGCACCGCACGGCACCGACCTGCTGCGGGCGCTCGGTCCCGGCCCCCTGGACGCCGACGTCTGCGTCGAGCGGTCCGACGGCCGGCGGCTGCTCGTGCACGTCCGCGCCGTCGCGCTGCCGGGCGGGGGAGCGACGCTGTCCCTGCGCGACGTCGGGGCGGAGCGCGACGCCGCCCGGCTCGCCCGCGAGCTCCTGGCCCGCCAGGAGGCCGTGATCTCCGCGTCCCCCGACACGATCTACCGGCTCGACCTCCTCCAGCGGGTGGTGGAGTGGACCAACACCCCCGGCGGCGCCGTGCTCGGCCTGCCCGGGAGCGGCCCGCTCGCCGCGGCCGAGCACGTCCACGCCGACGACCGGCCCGCGCTGGCGAGCGCCCTCGCCGCGCTGTCCACGGCCGGTGAGGGCGAGGTCGTCGAGTGCACCTACCGCGTCGACGTCGCCGGGGAGTGGCGCTGGGTGCACACCCGCTCGGTCGTCAGCGACCGGCGGGCCGGGGTGCCCGTGCGGGCCGTGGGCATCGCCCAGGACCTCACCGAGACGATCACGACCATGGACGCGCTCGCCGGCTCCGAGCGCCGCTTCCACGAGATCTTCGCCCGCGGCCCCGTGGGCATGCTGCTGCACGGCCTCGACGGCTGGATCAGCGAGGTCAACGACGCCCTGTGCACCTTCCTCGAGCGGGACGCGGCGGAGCTGCTGGGCACCAGCGCCGACGAGCTGCTGGCCCCCGTGGCGCCCGCCGGCGGCGACGAGGCGGACGCGCGCGCGGAGACGGCCCTCGCCGCGCAGCAGCTGGCGGACCTCGTCGCGGGGACCGTGGAGGTCGTGCACCGCGAGCGGCGCTTCGAGCTGCCCTCCGGTGCCGTGGCGTGGGCGCAGCTGTCCCTGTCCACCACCACCACGTCCGAGGGGCAGCCCGCCGTGCTCGTCTTCGTGGAGGACGTCACCGCCCGCCGCCGCGAGGTCGAGCAGCTGGCGCACGCCGCCCGCCACGACGCGCTCACGGGGCTGCCCAACCGTGCCGCCGTGCACGAGCGGCTGACCGCGGCCGTGGCGCGCACCCGCCGCCGCGGTGGCCGCGTCGCCGTCCTCTTCGTCGACCTCGACCACTTCAAGGAGGTCAACGACGCCCTCGGGCACCAGGCCGGCGACGACGTGCTGCGCGAGGTGGCCGACCGGCTGCGCGGCGTGCTGCGCGCGGGCGACACCGCCGCACGCCTGGGCGGCGACGAGTTCGTCGTCGTGTGCGAGGACGTCGAGGACGAGGCCGCCCTCGCGGCCGTGGCGGCGCGGGTCTGCGCCGAGCTGACCGTCGTGGTGCCGCTGCCGGACGGGGCCGTGGAGGTCACCGCCAGCGTGGGGGCCGTCCTCACCGACGGCTCCCGCTCGGCCGCGGAGCTGCTGCGCGACGCCGACACCGCCATGTACGCGGCCAAGACGGCCGGCCGGGCCTGCTGGCGCTCCGACCGGCCCACGCGGTGACGCACATCACCCCTCGGTGCGCCCGTCCGGGGGACGCCCCCCGCAGCCGCCGTCACTAGACTCCCACCACGGGACGAGACGCCACCAGCGCTCGAGTCCCTCTCGATCCGCGCACCCCCCACGGGGTGAGGACAGCGCCGTCTGCGGTTCGACGAGCAGCAGCGCCCGACGTGCCCACGAGGAGCGTCGGCCGGTCCTAGCACGGAGGTCAGCATGAACGAGGCACACCAGCACGACCCGCAGGTCATCGACGTCCGCGACGTCATCGACCTCACCACGGTCGCCAACCCGCGGCGCGTGCGGCTCTGACGAGCAGCACCCCGTGACGACGAGGGCCGGTCCGCACCGCGGACCGGCCCTCGTCACGTCCGGGGGCCGCGGACCGGGCGGGGTCAGCCGCGGCGCAGCACGCCCGCGCGGTACCAGCGGTGCATCAGCTCGTAGCCGTTGTCGCCGCTGACCCACGGGACCTCGCTGTCGACCGGCTGGCTCGGCGACGCCAGCGCGTGCCCGCCCGCGAGCAGCTGCTCCGCCGGCGTCAGGCGCCGGATGCCTACCGCCGCAACACGTTCGGGGGCCGCCGCGAGGAACTCCGCGTAGATGCTCGGGTCGTGCTGACCGTCGTCGCCGACCAGCAGCCACGTGACCTGCGGGAGTTCCTGCACGAGGCGGGCCAGGGAACCCCGCTTGTGCGCTCGGCCGTCGCGGAACCACCCCGTGTTGGTCGGGCCCCAGTCGGTCAGCAGCAGCGGACCCTCCGGGTACCCGGAGCGGCTGAGGAAGCGCACCAGGGTCGGTGCCGCGTTCCACGCCCCCGTCGACAGGTACACGACGGGGGACCCGGGGTTCTCCTCGACGAACTGCTGGTACAGCTCGGCCATCCCGTTGACGGGCACACGCGCACGCTCGTCGATGACGAAGCTGTTCCACGCCGCGATGAGCGGCCGGGGCAGGCGCGTCACGACGACGGTGTCGTCGATGTCGCTGAGCAGCCCGAGCTGCGGCTGCGGGCCGACGACCACGACGCGGGCCGTGCCGACGCGGCGCACCGCGGCCTCGGGCGCCAGCTCCGCGCCGCCCTCGGTGTCGTCCGCGACGACCTCCAGCACCTCGTCCGCCGCCTCGTCGGCCGCTGCGTCCGGCGCTGGGTCGGGGCCGCCGGGGTCCACGCTCAGGGTGATCTCGTGCTCGCCGGGCGGCAGGTCGACGTCGATGACCTGGTCGAGGTAGCCGCCGCGGTCGGTGACCAGCACGCGCTCCTGGCCGCCGATGCGCACGTGCACGGCCTGCCCCGCGACCGGCACCGTGAGGAAGTTGCGCCAGCCGCGCACCGACACGGGCGCGGGGACGTCCTTCGCGGCCTCGTCGCGGCCCAGCAGCACCCGGCCCAGCACCCGCACCCAGCCGGGGCCGCCGTAGCCGGGGAAGGCCAGGGCGAAGGCGTGGTACCCGCGGCGGCGCAGGCCCGACCCCACCACGCCCTTGAGCGCGTTCTCGATGCGCGCGGCCCGGTGCAGCGAGTGCTCCCCGGGCCGCGACTGCAGGTCGACCTCGCGCAGCTGCTCGTAGTTGCGGCGGGCCTCCTGGCGCAGCTCCACGCGGCGGGCCCTGCGAGCGTCCGGCGTGATCACGGCCCCACGCTAGCCGGGCGGGCCGGTCGCCGCGCGGGGGAGGCGCCGCCCCCGCGCGGGCGCCGTCAGCGCCCGAAGCCGCCCGCGAGCCGGCGGAACCCCTCGTCCAGGGGCACGCGCGGCGCCCACCGCAGGACCTCTCGCGTGCGGCGCTGGTCGAACCAGTGCGCGGTGGACAGCTGCTCGGCGAGGAAGCGCGTCATGGGCGGCTCGTCGGGCAGCCGCCCCCACGTCCAGACCCGCTCGACGACGCTGCCCGCCACCTTCGCGGCCGCCGCGGGCACGCGGCGGGTCGGTGCGGGCACGCCCGCCGCCGCGCAGATGCGGGCGAAGACCTCGGCGACCGTGCGCGGTTCCCCGTTCGTCACGACGAAGGCCTGCCCGTGGGCGACGTCGGCGCGGTCGGCCGCGGCGAGCATCGCGTCGACGGCGTTGTCGACGTAGGTGGTGTCGATGAGCGCCGTGCCGGCGTCCAGCAGGGGCAGCCGGCCGGCGCGGGCGCGGTCGGCGATGCGCTGCACCAGCTGCGTGTCGCCCGGCCCGATGACGATGTGCGGGCGCACCGCGACGACCGCGAAGCCCGGGGCGTCCGCAGCCAGCGCGAGCAGCTCCGCCTGGCCCTTGGTGACCGCGTACGAGCCGTGGGCCGCGCCCGGGTCGGCGGGCGTCGTGCCCGCGCCGACCAGCGCCGACCCCGCGTGCGCCACCGAGGGCGAGGACACCATCACGAAGCGCCGGACCCCCGCGGCCCGCGCCTGCGCGAGCAGCGTCCGCGTGCCGTCGACGTTGACCGCGACGAACTCCGCGTGCGGGCCCGTGATGGACACCTTGGCCGCCAGGTGCACGACCGTGTCCACGCCGGCCACGGCCGCGCGCACCGCGTCGGGGTCGGTGATGGAGCCGAGCACCTCCTCGGTGCCCTCGAGGCCGCTCGGCCGACGCTGCAGCACGCGCACGGCGTCCCCGCGCCGCGCGAAGGCCCGCGCGGTCTCGCGGCCCAGCATGCCGCTGGCGCCCGTGACGAGGACCCTCACCGCCGCCTCCCTCCCGCGCGCCCCGGCACCAGCGGGGGCACGCGCTCACCCGCGAGGGCCCGGCCGGCCCACGCCGCGACCCGGACCCGGTCGATCTTGGAGTTGTGCCGCACGTCCGTCGGCAGGGCCGGGACGAGGAGCACGGCGACCAGGTCGCGGCCCGTCGCGGTGCGCACGGCCTCGGCGAGCTCGGGGTCCGCGACACTCGTGCGCGCCACGGGCTCGCTCGCCTCGGCGACCACCGCGAGCTGGCGCGCCGGCCGGGGGCCGACGCCCACGAGGGCGGCGCGCGCGATGCCGGGCACCGACTCCGCCCGCTGCTCCACGCCCACGGGCGTCACCACCTCCGTGCCCGTGACCACGACGTGCGCGAGCCGGCCCTCGATCCACACCCGCCCCTGCGCGTCCAGGTGCCCGACGTCACCCGTGCGGTGCCAGCGCCGCGGTGCGGCCCCGGCGGGCGCGCGGACCGCGACGCTGTCGGCCTGCGTCAGCCACAGCTGGTCGTAGTGGTCCTTGACGTGGGAGGCGCCGACGACGACCTCGCCCGTCACGTCGGCGTCCAGGACGAGCTGCTCACCCGCGTGCCCGTCGGCGTCCAGCGGCGCGATCGCGACGACGGCGCCCTCGACCGGACGGCCCACGCAGATGCCCTCGCCGGCCCCGGCCGCGAGGACCTCGTCGAGGCTGACGTCGGTCGCGGGCAGCACCTCCGTGGCGCCGTAGGGGCTGCGCGGGTCGGCCAGCGGCATCAGGGTCCTCGCGCGCTGCAGCAGCGCGTCCGGCACGGGCGCACCCGCGGACAGCAGCACCTGCACCCGGGCCAGCGCGGCGCGGTCCGCGTCGTCGAGCGCGTCCGCCGTGGCGAGCACGTTGACCAGGGCGGCGGGGGACAGGAACGCCGAGGTCGACCCGCTCGCCGCCACGGCCGCCGCGAGGGCGCTCGCGGTGAGCGTCGCGGGGCGCGTGACGTCCATGGCCGGCACGACGCACGTCGCGCCCAGCGCGGGCCCGAACAGCGCGAACGGGGCGAAGGCCGAGACGAGCCCCTGGCCCGGCCCGATCCGGATCGTGGCGCCCATGGCCGCGGCCAGCTCCGAGAGCTGGCGGTGGGTGTAGACGACGCCCTTGGCCGGGCCGGTGGAGCCGGACGTGAAGAGCACGACGGCCTCGGCCGACGGCTCGGGCGCCGGGGGCAGCGCCACCCCCTCGGCCAGGCGGCGCGCCCCCAGGGCGGCGAGGTCGGCGAGCGTGACGCGCGTGCCGGTCAGGCGCAGCACCTCGTCGGCGACGGGCCCGGCGGCGACCCGGCGCCCCGGCCAGCCCAGCACGCGTGCCCCGACCAGGGCCCGCGAGACGCCGATGACGACGTCGACGCCGGCTCCCCGCACGGCGCGCGTGAGCCCGCGCAGGCCCAGGCCCGCGTCGGCGAGCACCCCGACCGCGCCGATGCGCACGACGGCGTACACGGCCGCGGTCAGGTCCGCGCCGGGTGGCACGAGCAGCGAGACGCGCTGCCCGGGCTCGACGCCGAACTCCAGCAGCCCCGCCGCGATCTCCTGCGTGCGCCGGTGCAGCAGCGACCACGGCACGCGCCGGGCCACGCCGTCGGGGCCCATCTCGACCACAGCCTCCTCGGCGGAGTCCGCGCGCTCGTCCAGTCGCGTCCAGAGCGGGACGTGCGGGGACCCTTCGGGCGCGGTCGCCTCCTCCTCGGCGGGAGGTGCGGCGGGGGAGCCGAGCCGGGTGTCCAGCCAGCGCAGGACGGCCCCGGCCACGTCGGCGTCCTCGGGCAGCAGGTGCCCGGCGCCCTCGAAGCGGTGGACGTCGGCGCCGGGCAGCCGCCGTCGCCAGTCCCGCAGGTACTCCTCGCCGAACACGGGGTCGCGCGGCCCCCACAGCACCAGGGCGGGCAGCCCGGAGCGCCCGAGCCGCTCAGCGCCCGCGGCGACCTCGTCGATCGCGGGGCGCGACGCGTGGGCCGGGCCGACGGGCACGTCGGCCACGAAGTCCTCCACCCCCGCCCGGTCGGCCGCGCCGCGGTAGGGGGCGCGGTAGGCCGCGCGCACGTCGGCGGCCAGCGGCGGGTGCGTCAGGGCCAGCGTCGTGCGCAGGAACGCGTCGGTGCGGCTCGTGACCAGCGGCAGGACCCCGGGCAGGGTCGCGAGCCGCAGCGGGCCGGGCGCCGGGTCCTCGGCGGGGTGCGCGGCCGCGGTGTTCATCACGACGAGCCCCGCGAGGCGCCGCGGGCGTTCCACCGCGCGGTGCCGTCCCGCGGGCGCCCCGGCGCGGGCCCGCGCGTGCGCGTCCTCCGCCGCGGCCCAGCCGGTCGCGATCACGCCACCCCAGTCGTGCCCGACCGCGACGACGTCGCCGGTCAGCCCGAGGGTCTCCACGAGCGCGCCGAGGTCGCGCACGCGGTGCGCGAGGCCCCGGCGCACGCCCGTGCGCTCGGAGTAGCCCATCTCGAGCTGGTCCACGGCCACGACGCGCCACCCGGCGGCCGCGCCCCGCGCGACGAGGTCGCGCCACAGGTAGGACCACGTCGGGTTGCCGTGCACGCACAGCAGCGTGCCCCGCACGCCGGGCCCGTCGGCGCCGGCGTCCGGTGCGGTGTCGAGGACGTGCCACGTGCGCACGCGCCCGTCGGCGTCCGGCGAGGGCACCAGCCGCGACCACGCGGGGTCCAGCCCCGGCAGCCCGCGGGGGGGCAGCGACGCCGGACGCGCGGGACGGCGGGAGGGGGTCGTCGTCACCAGGCGATCTCGACCATGGCGGAGTTCAGGCCGGAGCCCACCCCCATGGCGATGACGCGGTCGCCGCGCGTCAGCTCCGGCGCCGTCTGCGCCAGGGTCATGGGCAGCGAGATCGGGCCGACGTTGCCCCAGTGCGGGAAGGTGCGCGGCACCTTCTCCGGGTCCAGGCCCAGCCGCTCGACGACGGTCTGGGTGTGCACGCGGGAGATCTGGTGGATGACGAAGCGGTCCGCGTCGCGCCAGCCCCACAGCGCGTCGCCGCCGTTGAAGGCGTCCGCGACGATCTCGATGCCCTCGGTCAGCAGCAGCTTCGCGTCGGTCCGCATGTGCGTCATGTCGCCGATGCACAGCTCGTGGTGGGCGGTGCCCGCGCGGCCCGTCCCGCCGAGGATGCGGTGCGCCTCGGGGTGCTCGTCCGCCCGTCCGAGGACGGCCGCCGCAGCCCCGCAGCCCAGGGTCATGGTGGCGAACTGGTCCAGGAAGTCGCGGCGGGTGACGTCGGGGCGCAGCAGGCGCTCGATGGTGCCCTCGTGCATGGGCCGCACGTCCTCGGCGCCGAGGACGACGGCGTAGCGCACGGCGCCCGCGTCGATCATCGCCGAAGCGACCTGGACGCCGTTGACCCACGCGAGGCACGCGTTGGCGAGGTCGAAGTTGAGCGCGGACGTGGGCAGGTCCATCGCGTGGTGGATCGACGTCGCGACCGCGGGCTCCAGGAACGGGCGGGTCACCGTGGTGCTGATGACGACCCCGACATCCTTGGCGTCCACCCCGGCCTCGGAGAGGGCCTTCAGCCCGCACTCGGCCGCGGCGTCGGAGGCCTGCGCGCCATCGGACCACCAGCGGCGCTCGCGGACGCCGGCGACCTTCTCGAGCAGGCCCGGGCGCAGCTTCAGCCGCTCCATCGTGGGGGCCAGGACCTCGTCGAAGTACGAGGAGGGGACGACGACCGGCGCCTCGAGGTGCGTCACCGAGAGCAGGGCCGCGTTGGCCGGCCGGAACGTCGAGTTCCCCGCGGCGTCCTGGCGGGTGGTGTCGTTCAAGGGCTTCCCCAGTCCGTGGTGGTCGACCGCCCACCCGGGCTCTGCGCTCGTGACGGGCGCCCGCGTGGCTGTTCAGCGGCGCTGGCCCAGGTTAGCCGCCGTTCGGCCTCGCGCCTCCGCACGCCACCGCCCGGGCCTCCGCTCACCCCTCGCGGTCACCGAGCGTGCCGGATCCCCAGCCAGGAGTGAGCAGCGACGTCGCTGACGTGATCAACGCGCGGGACGCCACCCGTGGTTCCCCCGCCGTGCACGCGCCCGCCGTCCGTCGTGCCCCCCGGCGGGGTGGCGCCCGCTCGCGGGCGCGTCCGCCCCGGCCGCCGGGGTGACGCAGGGTGCGCGGCGCGCGCCCCGCTGCGTGCTACGGTCTTCCCCGTTCCGCCCGGCGTCCGCGCCGGGTCTGGAGCCCACTCGTCCGGGTGGCGGAATAGGCAGACGCGCTAGCTTGAGGTGCTAGTCCACGTATAGTGGGTGGGGGTTCAAGTCCCCCTCCGGACACTCGTTGAGACAGCGACGGAGAAGGCCCCGACCAGCACTCGTGCCGGTCGGGGCCTTCTTCGTAACCGCGGGCCCGCGGTGGTCGCGGTTGCGGGGCCCGGGCGCGCGGATCGGCCCGCCGCACGCGGGAGGATGTCCCCGTGACGAGTGCAGCGGAGACGACCGAGCCGGCCGGGGACGCGGGGGCGGACGCGCGGCCCGAGCCCGCGGAGGAGGGCGGCACCTTCGCCGACCTGGGGCTGCGCCCGGAGCTCCTGAGCGTCCTGACCGGGCTCGGCTACGAGGAGCCCACGCCGATCCAGCGCGAGGCGGTGCCGCCCCTGGTCGAGGGCCGGGACCTGCAGGGCCAGGCGGCCACGGGCACGGGGAAGACCGCGGCCTACGCGCTGCCCGTCCTGCAGCGGCTGCCGGCCGGGCGCACGGAGCGCGACCCCGCGGCCCTCGTGCTGGTGCCCACCCGGGAGCTCGCCATCCAGGTGGCCGAGGCCTTCTACCGCTACGGCCGGGGGCTGGGCACCCGCGTGGTGCCCGTCTACGGCGGTCAGCCGATCGGCCGTCAGCTGCGCGCCCTGGACTCCGGCGTGGACGTGGTCGTCGCGACCCCCGGCCGGGCGCTGGACCACCTGCAGCGCTCGACCCTGCGCCTGGGCGGGCTCACGACCGTCGTGCTGGACGAGGCCGACGAGATGCTGGACATGGGTTTCGCCGAGGACATCGAGACGATCCTCGACGAGACCCCGGACGAGCGGCAGACCGTCATGTTCTCCGCGACGATGCCGCGGCGGCTGGACGCCCTCGCCCGCCGCTACCTGCGCGAGCCCGTGCGCCTGCAGATCGCCCGCGAGCGGCCCGCGTCCGGGCAGGAACCGCTGGTGCGCCAGACCGCCTACGTCGTGCCGCGCGCGAACAAGCCGGCCGCCCTGGTGCGGGTGCTGGACCTCGAGGCGCCGACCGCGGCGCTCGTGTTCTGCCGCACCCGCGAGGAGGTCGACTCGCTGTCGGAGACGCTGAACGCCCGCGGCTACCGGGCCGAGGCGCTGCACGGCGGGATGAGCCAGGAGCAGCGCGACCGGGTCATGGGCCGGCTGCGGGCCGGGACGGCCGACCTGCTGGTGGCCACCGACGTCGCCGCGCGCGGCCTCGACGTCGAGCAGCTGACGCACGTCGTGAACTACGACGTCCCCGCGGCGGCCGAGACGTACGTGCACCGCATCGGCCGCGTCGGGCGCGCGGGCCGCGAGGGCACCGCCATCACCCTCGTGGAACCCCGCGGGCACCGGATGCTCAAGACCATCGAGCACGTCACCGGGTCGCGGGTCCGCGTCGAGAAGCTGCCGACCGTGGCGGACCTGCGCGCTCGGCGGCTGGAGCTCACGCGGGCCGCGCTGCGCGAGAGCCTGCTGGAGGACGAGCTGGACCGGTTCCGGGCCGTCGTGGAGGCCCTGACCGACGAGTTCGACGTCGTGGACGTCGCCCTGGCCGCCGTGAAGCTCGCGCACGAGGCCACCACCCCGTCCGGGGACGACGAGGACATCCCCGACGTCCCGCTGCGCCCGGACCGCGCCGGCACCGCGCGCGGCGAGGACCCGCGCGGGCGTCGCGAGGGCGGGCGGACCCGCTCCGGGGGGCCCGTCGCCCGGGTGTTCATCGGGCTGGGCCGCGCCGCCGGCGTGCGGCCGGGCGACCTCGTCGGCGCCATCACGGGCGAGGCGGGGCTGAACGGCCGCGACGTCGGCGCGATCGAGATCTCCGAGCGGTTCTCGGTCGTCGAGGTCCCCGAGCCCGCGGTCGCCGACGTCATCGCCGCGCTGCGCCAGGCGACCATCAAGGGCCGCCGGCCGACCGTCAAGCGCGACCAGGCGGGTGGCGGTGAGCGGCCGGCGCGCCGCGGTGCCGAGCGTCGGGGCGACGGGCCGCCCCGCGCCTGACCGGAGAGCCGATCAGGCGCGGGGTCGGCGACGTCACCAGGCGTAGGCCTCCGGGGCCGGCCCGCTGCCGTTGGGGAACGGGGCCGGGAACAGCTCGTCGAGCCGGTCCAGCGCCGCCTGGTCCAGGACGAGGTCCAGGGAGCGCAGCGAACCCGTGAGCTGCTCGACGGTCCGCGGACCGATGATGGGCGCGGTGACCGCGGGCCGCGTCAGCAGCCACGCGATGCCGACGTCGGCGGGGTCCGCGCCCAGCTCGCGGCAGAACGCCTCGTAGCCCTCCAGCGCCGCCCGGTTCTCCTCGATGCCGGCGGCGTTGGCGGTGCCGCGGCCCTCGACCCCACCGGCCTGCTTGGCGAGCACCCCGCCCAGCAGGCCACCGGCCAGCGGCGACCACGGGATGACGCCGAGGCCGTAGTGCTCCGCCGCGGGCAGCACCTCGAGCTCCACCCAGCGCGAGAGCAGGTTGTAGAGCGACTGCTCGCTGACGAGGCCGACCAGCTTGCGCTCGGCGGCGCTGGCCTGAGCGGCCGCGAGGTGCCAGCCGGCGAAGTTCGAGGAACCCGCGTAGACGACCTTGCCCTGCTGCCGCAGGACGCTCATGCCCTCCCAGATCTCCTCCCACGGCGTCGCGCGGTCGACGTGGTGCATCTGGTAGAGGTCGATGTGGTCGGTCTGGAGCCGCTGCAGGGAGGCGTCGCAGGCCTTGCGGATGTTGACGGCCGACAGCTTCCCGTCGTTGGGCCAGTCGGTCATGTCGCCGTACAGCTTGGTGGCCAGGACGGTGCGGTCGCGCCGGCCACCGCCCTGGGCGAACCAGCGCCCGACGATCTCCTCCGTCTCGCCCTTGTGGCTGCCGTAGCCGTTGGCGGTGTCGAAGAAGTTGATGCCGTGCTCGTGCGCGGCGTCCATGACGGTGTGGCTGTCGCTCTCGCTGGTGCGGGGCCCGAAGTTCATGGTGCCCAGGCACAGCGGTGAGACGCGCAGGCCGGTGCGGCCGAGTCGGCGGTAGTCCATGCGCCGCAGCCTACGCACGCGCTCGCGGCCCGGCGTGGTGGAACTCCTCGCGCCGGCCCGCCCGCCGTCCGGGCCCAGCGCTCACCAGCCGCGGAACTCGACCTCGGCGCCGAGGTGCGGCGTGAACTGGGCGCGCTCCTCCTCGTCCAGGGCCTGCGGGCGCCCGGAGGTGACGTCGACCAGGACCATGCGGCTGCGGGCGACCGCAGCCACGCTCGCCCGGCCGCCGTGCAGCGCGCGCGCATGGTAGGCCACGTCGACGCTGCTGGTGCCCAGCCGGGTCGCCCAGATGTCGATGGTGAGCTGGTGGCGGCCGTAGAGCAGGGGCGCGCGGTACTCCACCTCGTGGCGCGCGGCCAGCAGGACCCGGGTCGACATCTGCCCACCGGTGCCGACACCGGCCGCGGGGAACGCCGTGAACCGGGCGTCCTCGAAGAAGCGCAGGAACGCCGTGTTGTTCACGTGCCCGAAGGCGTCCATGTCCGACCAGCGCAACGGGATCGGGACCGCCACGGCGTGCGGCAGGGAGAGGTCGGCGAGGGTGCTCACGGCAGCAGTCTGCCGGGTGCGGCGCGCCCGCCCACCGCGACCACACCAGGGCGGGGGCGGGGAGGTCCCCGAG
>NZ_JAAALN010000101.1 GCF_009906795.1 Kineococcus siccus | reverse complement strand
CACCTCGGCTCCCGCCCCGGCGACGGCGACGGCGGGCACGGCCTACACGCACACCTTCACGGGCAGCGGGGACCCGGCACCCACGTTCCGGGTCGGCAGCGGGACCCTGCCCCCCGGGCTCGTGCTGGACGCCGTGTCCGGGGTGCTGTCCGGGACGCCGACGACCGAGGGGACGGCGTCCTTCACGGTGCGCGCCGGCAACTTCGTCGGGGACGACGACGAGGTCGTGGCGCTCGCGGTCGCCCCCGCCCCCCGCGCTCCGACGTTCACCGCGGCCGACCCGCCCGGCGGGACGGTGGGCGCCCCCTACGCGTACACCTTCGCCGCCACCGGTGTCCCGCAGACCGTGGCGTTCAGCGTGACCGCCGGCACCCTGCCGCCCGGCCTGCGGCTGGACCGCGACACCGGGGTCCTCAGCGGCAGGCCGACGGCGGCCGGGTCCTGGGCCGTCGTGTTCGCGGCCGCCAACGGCGTCCTGGCGCCGGCCACGCAGGCCGTGACCATCGCCGTCGAGCCCGCCCCGCGGCCGTTCCTCGTCCTCCCCGGCGCCCCCGCCGCGGTCACGGTCGCCGGCCGCGGGACCACCGCGGTCGTCGGTTTCGCGCCCCCGCCCGAGTCCGGGTCCAGCCCCGTCACGGGCTACCGGGTCACCGTCGCCGGCCCCCCGCCGGGCACGCCCCGCGTGGTGGAGGCGACGGGCAGCCCGGTCGCCGTGGCGGGGTTGTCGCCGGGGGAGACGTACGCCGTGACGGTCGCGGCCGTGAACGCGGCCGGTCCCGGCCCCGCGTCGCCGCCCGTGGGCGTCACGCTGCCCGCACCGGCGCTCGTCGTGCGCCTCGACGGCCCCGACCCGCACGCCCTCGCCGTGCAGGCGTTCTTCCCGCGCGGCACGCGGGTGCCGGCGGCCGTGGTCGTGACCTCCGACTCGCACGCCGACGCCGTCGCGGGCGCCCTGCTCGCCTCGGCCGTCGGCGGGCCCCTGCTCCTGACGGGGGCCGGCGCGCTGGACCCCGCCGCGGCCGCGGAGCTGCGTCGCCTCGTCGTGCCCGGCGGGCACGTGTACCTCCTGGGGGCGGCCGCGGCGTCCGCCGCGCTGCGCGAGGCCGCGGCGGCACCGGGGTACCGGGTCACGGCCCTGCGCGGCGCCGACCGGTACGAGACGGCCGTCCGCGTGGGCGAGGTCGTCGCCGGGGGACGGGGCCGGACCCGGACGCCGATCTACCTCGCGTCCGGCACGTCCTTCCCCGACGGGCTCGCCGTGGCGGCGCTCGCGGGCTCCACCGGTGGTGTCGTCCTGCTCACCCGCGGCGACGCCCTGCCGCCCGCCACCGCCGCCTACCTGAGCGCCAACGACCCGGCGGGGGCCCGCACCACGGCCGTCGGCGCGGCCGCCGCCCGGGCGCACCCGGGCGCCGCCACGTCGCTCGTCGGGGCCGACCGCTACGCGACCGCGCGCCTGGTGGCGCGCCGGTTCGTCCGTCCGGCCACCGCGGGGATCGCCTCGGGCGCGGACTGGCGGGGCGCCGCGCTGGGGGCCGCGGCCATGACCGGTTCGGGCGGTCCGCTGCTGCTGACCGGCCCCGGCGCGCTCGACCCGGCGACCGCGGCGGTGCTCGGGGACGCCGCCCCGCGCCGCGTGTGGCTGTTCGGCGGCCCCGGCGCGATCTCGGCGCGCGCCGAGGAGCAGGTGGCCGCCGTCCTCGCGCCGCGCTGACCGGCGTCGCGCGGGTCAGGCCCCGGCCACGCCCACTCGTCCGTCGGCGTGCCGGCCGAAGGCCGCGGCCGCCGCGTCGGCGTCGCCCGCCGCGAGCACCTCCACCAGCTCCTCGTGCCACCCCACGGCGGCCTCCAGGCGCCCCACGCTGAAGGGGTCGCCGAGGACCTGCAGCACGTACAGGCTCGACTCCAGCTGCGACCACGCGCGCAGCAGGAAGGGGTTCCCGCCGATCTCCACGACGCTGCGGTGGAACGCGAGGTCGGCCTCGCGCACCGCGACGGGGTCGTCGCGCCGCGCCGCGCGGTCCATGGCCGCCACGACGGCCGTAAGCCGATCCCGGGCCGCCGGGCCGAACGCCGCGACGGCCTCGCGCGCCGCGAGCTCCTCGAGGGCGACGCGCACGCGCCGTGCCGCGCGCGCGTCGTCGGCGGAGATCTCCGCCACCGTGCTGCCCCGGCGCGCGACGGAGTTCACGAGGCCCTCGTGGTGCAGTTGGCGGATCGCCTCGCGCACCGGGGCCTGGCTCACGCCGAGCCGGCGGGCGATCTCCGACTCCACGAGGCGTTCCCCCGCAGCGAGTTCCCCCGCGACGATCGAGGCGCGCAGCCGGCGGTGGACCTGCTCGGAGAGCAGACCGGAACCCGCCTGGACGGGCGGCGTCGCGTCAGCGGGCACCGGACCACCGTACTTGTCCGGCCGCGCGGGCGTCGGCCCCCGCTCAGCCGAGCCGGCGCACGCCGATGGTCAGCAGGAGGTTCGCGTACTGGCGGACGTCGGCCGTCACGACGGCCACCGCGAGATCCCCCGCCCGCGCCTGGTCGTAGAAGGCGAACCGGTCCACCTCCTCCAGCGGCAGGTCGCCGAGGGCC
This sequence comes from Kineococcus siccus, assembly GCF_009906795.1. Classification (GTDB taxonomy): domain Bacteria; phylum Actinomycetota; class Actinomycetes; order Actinomycetales; family Kineococcaceae; genus Kineococcus; species Kineococcus siccus. The sequence continues at coordinate 12,956 of NZ_JAAALN010000101.1, read as the reverse complement.
CGCCGGTGCGCGCCGAGCGCGGCGGGTTCCGGGCTGCCCGCGGGCGGCACCATGACGGTCGCGGCCTCGAGCGGCACCGCGCGCAGCAGGACGTCGAGGACGGTCGAGACGTCGAGGAGGCCGGGCGCGAGGTTGAGGTGCACGACCTCGGCGTGCGGCCCCACGGCCGTGCTCGCGGGGTAGTGCCCGTCCGCGAGCAGGATGCGGCCGCCGTGCCCGGCGCCCGCCAGCGCGGACAGCAGTCCGGGGTGCAGCAGTTCGGTCAGGAGCACGGGACCTCCACGGTCGTCGTCACGGGACGTGCGGGCGGGCGCGCAGCCCGTAGGTGCGGATCGCGGTGCCGCGCAGCACGTCGTCCAGCTCACCGGGGTCCAGGCCCCCGAGCAGGGTCCCGGCGGCGTCGGCCCAGCGGGCCCAGCCGCCCGCGGCGACGCACACGGGCCAGTCGGAGCCGAAGGCGACGCGCTCCGGCCCGAAGGCGTCGAGGACCGCCTCGGCGGCCGGGCGCAGGTCCTCCACGGTCCAGGCGAGCGGGTCCGCCTCGCTGACGAGGCCGGAGAGCTTGCAGTGCACCTGCTCCGACGCCGCGAGGGCGCGCAGGTCCCGCTCCCAGGTGCCGAGCTCGCCGTCGCGCAGGGCGGGTTTGCCGGCGTGGTCGAGCACGAGCGGCAGGTGCGGCGCGCGCCGGGCCAGCTCGGCCGCCGCGGCCAGCTGGTGGGGGCGCACCAGCACGTCGTAGCGCAGCCCCCGCGCGGCCACGGCCTCGAGCCCGCGCCGGACGTCCTCGCGGAGCAGCCACGCGGGGTCGGCCTCCCCCTGCACGAGGTGGCGCAGGCCCACGAGCGCCCCGCCCCCCGGCAGGGCCGCGAGGCGGTCGAGCTCGGCCGCCACGCCCGCGTCGGTGAGGTCCACCCACCCGACCACGCCGAGGACGAGGTCGTCCCCCGCGGCCATCGCGAGGAGCTCCTCCGTCTCGGCGGTGGACGGCAGGCACTGCACCACGACCGTGCCGCCGAGCGGGCGGCCGAGCACCCCGCCCGCGGCGTCGCGTCGGAGGTCCGCGGTCGTGAAGGACCGCCGCAGCGGCTCGAGACCGGGTTCGCCGAGCCACTCCTGGTCGCGGACGCCGAGGTCCCAGACGTGGTGGTGGGCGTCCACCACCACGCCCGGGCCCGCGTCAGGCGCCACGCGCCGACCAGACCGGCCCGTCGGGGTAGTGGTACTCGTCCAGCGACTTCTCGTGCATCTGCGCGCCGAGCCCGGGGTTCGTCGGCGCCAGGTAGTGCCCGTCCTTCAGGCGCACGGGGTCGAGGAAGTGCTCGTGCAGGTGGTCGACGAACTCCACGACGCGGTCCTCGGTCGTCGCGGACACCGCCACGTAGTCGAACATCGACAGGTGCTGGACCATCTCGCACAGGCCCACGCCCCCCGCGTGCGGGCACACGGGAACCCCGAACTTCGCCGCCAGCAGGAGGATCGCGATGTTCTCGTTGATGCCCGCGACGCGGGCGGAGTCGATCTGGACGACGTCGACGGCCCCGGCCTGCAGCAGCTGCTTGAACACCACCCGGTTGGCCACGTGCTCGCCGGTCGCGACCTTGACGGGCGCGATCTCCCGCCGGATCGCGGCGTGGCCGAGGATGTCGTCGGGGGAGGTGGGCTCCTCGATCCAGTACGGGTCGTAGGGCGCCAGGCGCTTCATCCACGCCACCGCGGGCGCGACGTCCCAGCGCTGGTTCGCGTCCACCGCGACCCGCACGTCCGGGCCGACGGCCTCGCGCGCCAGGCGCATGCGGCGGACGTCGTCCTCGACGTCCGCGCCGACCTTCAGCTTGATCTGCGTGAAACCCTCCGCGACGGCCTCGCGCGCCAGGCGCTGCAGCTTCTCGTCGGAGTACCCGAGCCACCCCGGGCTCGTCGTGTAGGCCGGGTACCCCCGGCGGCGCAGCTGCGCCTCGCGCTCGCCGCGCCCGGGCTCGGCCCGGCGGAGGATCTCCAGGGCCTCCTCGGGCGTCAGCGCGTCGCTCAGCCAGCGGAAGTCGACGACCGCGACGATCTCCTCGGGCGAGAGGTCGGCGAGGAACTTCCAGACGGGCTGGCCCGCGCGCTTGGCGGCGAGGTCCCACGCGGCGTTCACCACGGCCCCGATCGCCATGTGCATGGCGCCCTTCTCCGGGCCGAGCCAGCGCAGCTGGGGGTCGTGGACCAGCCGGCGCGAGAACCCGCCGAGGTCGCCGCAGACGTCCGCGAGGTCGAGGCCGACGACGAAACCCGCGAGGGAGGCGATCGCCGCGGTCTGCACGTCGTTGCCGCGGCCGGTGGTGAACGCGAGGGCGTGGCCCTCGTGCCCGTCCCCCGCGTCCGTGCGCAGGACGACGTACGCCGCGGAGTAGTCCGGCTCGGGGTTCATCGCGTCGGAACCGTCGAGGTGCTCGGACGTGGGGAAGCGGACGTCACGGACCTCGAGCGCAGTGATCCGTGTGCCTGTTGCCTGCATGGGGAACTCCAAGGGACCGGGGTGGCGCACGACAGTGGGCGCGGACGGTGCGGCCGGCGCCCCGGACAGGGGTGCCGCAGCGGTGACCACGCTAACAAGGCAAACATCTGCTGTCTATCGTCCACCCCCGTCCGCTCTCTACGATGGTTGCGGCGCACCGGGCCGGGCACCGCTCCGGGGCCGCGCCGCGGTGCCGCGCCGGCAGGCCGGGAACCGCAGGAGGACGAGCGGGGGAGGCGACGTGGCGGCACCGCTGATCGACGCGGCGATCGAGAACATCCGTCAGCTGATCGCCTCGGGCGCGCTGCGGCCCGGCGAGCGGCTGCCCTCGGAGGGCGAGCTGAGCCAGCAGCTCGGCGTCTCGCGCAGCAGCACCCGCGAGGCCGTGCGCGCCCTGGTCTCCGCGCGTGTGCTGGACGTCCGCCGCGGTGACGGCACCTTCGTCACGAGCCTCACGCCGGAACTCCTGCTCGAGGGCATCGGGGTCGCGGTGGAACTCATGCAGGAGGACGCCGTGCTGCAGCTCGTCGAGACCCGGCGGGTCATCGAGCCGCAGGTCACGGCGCTGGCCGCCACACGCGCGGACGCCGGTCAGCTGGCGGAGATCCACCACCACCTGACGCTCATGCGGGCCGCGAAGGACTACACCGAACTCGTCACGCACGACAACGACTTCCACGCGAGCGTCGCGCGGGCCGCGGGCAACCCCACGCTCGCGGCCATCCTCATCGGCATCTCCAGCCCGACCCTGCGCACGCGGGTGTGGCGAGGTCTGGTCGACGCCGACGCGGACCGCCAGACCGTGGCGGAGCACGCCGCGATCTACGAGGCGATCGCCGCGCACGACCCCGCCATGGCCGCCGCGGCCGCTCTCGTCCACGTGGGCACCACGGAGTCGTGGGTGCGCACGGTGGCCGCCGGAGCGGACGGGCTCGAGGCGGGCGAAGGGGGCGTCCCGGCCCCCGTCGGCGGGCCGGCCGCACCCCGCAGCGCGGCGGCCCGCTGAGCCCGGCCGGCTTGCGCCGCAGGCCGGTACCGGGGCAGACATCAGGTCGGTCGGCACCGCGGTGCGCCTCCCTGTCCGGCGGCGGAGGCGAGCCACGACTCGACCCCGGCGACGTGCAGGACGGCCGCCGCCCGCGCCCGGTCGGGGTCACCCGCCTGCACGGCCTCGAGGATGGTCCGGTGCTCCACGAGGGTGCGGTGCAGGTTGTCGCTGTCGCTGAGCCCGCGCCACACCCGCAGCCGCACGGTGGGCGCCGACAGCCCGTCCAGCAGGGACGCGAGGACGGGGTTGCCGGAGGCGTCCGCGAGCGTGCGGTGGAAGTGCAGGTCCTCGTCGACGTGCTGCTGCACCGTGGTGCACCGCTCGCTGCGCTCGTAGCTCGCGCGCAGGTCGCGCACGAGCACCGGGGTGCGGTGCTGGGCGGCCAGCGCGGTCGCCTGGGGTTCGAGCATCCGCCGCACCGCGACGACGTCGAGCAGGGTGTCGTCGCGCTGCAGGTCCACCACGAGGCTCAGCGCGTCCAGCAGCATCGCCGGCCCGAGGCTCGAGACGTAGGTCCCGTCGCCCTGCCGCGCCTCCAGCACCCGCAGGAAGCACAGGGCGCGCACCGCCTCGCGCAGCGAGCTGCGGCTCAGCCCCAGGTCCAGCGCCAGGTCGGCCTCCGGTGGCAGCCGGTCCCCCGGGTGCAGCCGGCCGTCGAGGATCATGGCCTTGAGCTGCTCGATGGCCGAGGAGGTGACCGTCTCGCGGACGCGCGCCCGGCGGCGTGCGGGCCGCGGAGCTGCGGCCGGGGTGACCGGTGCGGCGGCCACCCGGGGGGCGGCCGCCGCCATCAGCGGCCTCCCAGCCCCGACAGGGCGATCCCCCGGACGAGGTACTTCTGCAGCACGAGCACCAGCAGCACCGTGGGCGCCATCGAGATCGTCGCGGCGGCCATGAGCAGCTGCCACTCCTGGCCGTTCTGCCCCAGGAACAGGTTCAGCCCGAGCGGGACGGTCGTCGTCGAGACGTCGTTGGTGATGATCAGCGGCCAGAGGAAGCTGTTCCAGTAGTTGATGAAGGTGAAGACGGCCAGCACGGCGAAGGCCGGCGCCGCGACCGGCGCGATGACGCTGCGGAGGATGCGCCAGTGCCCGCACCCGTCGATCTTCGCGGCCTCCTCGAGCTCCATGGGCACGGTCAGGAAGAACTGCCGCAGCAAGAACGTCCCGAACGCCGTGAACGCCCACGGGAGGATGAGGGCCTGGAACGTGTTGACCCAGCCGAGCCGCTGCATGATGAGGAACATCGGGACGACGACGACCTCCTGGGGGACCATGAGCGTGCCCAGGTAGAGGAAGAAGATGCCGTCGCGGAACCGGAAGCGCAGCCGCGAGAAGGCGTACGCCGACAGGGCCGAGGTCGCCAGCGTGATGAGCGTGCCGAGCGTCGCGACCAGCAGGGTGTTGAGCAGGAACCGCCCGAAGGGCAGGTAGGCCAGGGCCTCGGAGAAGTTGCCCCACAGCAGGGCGTCGCCGAAGGGCCGCGGGGGCGTGGAGAACACCTCGCCGCCCGCCTTCAGGGCGGTGAGGATCATCCACACCAGCGGGGCGAGGAAGATGAGCGCCACGATCGTCAGCAGGGTCTGCGACACCCAGCGCGGGCGCCGGCGACGGGGCGTGGTGGGCGTCACCGCGCCGGCGGCGGTGGGCGGCAGGGCGGCGGAGCGGGCGCTGGCCACGTCACTGGTCATAGTGGACCCACCTCTTCTGCGCGAGGAACTGCAGCCCGGTGATGAACATGATGATGACGAAGAGCACCCAGGCGATGGCGGAGGCGAAGCCGAGCCGGAAGAACTGGAAGCCCGACTGGTAGAGGTACATCACGAGCGTGGTCGTGCTGGAGCCCGGCCCGCCGCCGGTCAGCACGTAGGCCTGCGTGAAGACCTGGAAGGAGGAGATCAGGGTGAGGACCGTCGCGAAGAAGATGGACGGCGACAGCAGCGGCAGTACGACGCTGAAGAACTGCCGGACCGTGCCCGCGCCGTCGATCGACGCGGCCTCCGTGAGGCTCGGGGGGACGGCGTCCATGGCGGCCGAGAAGACCAGCAGGTTGTAGCCGAACCCCTGCCACACCGACATCATGACGACGGCCGGCATCGCCCAGGACGTCGACCCGAGGAAGTTGGGGGCGCCGACGTCGAACAGCGACTTCATGGTGGAGTCGATGAGGCCGTTGGGCGTGAGCAGCAGCCCGAACACGACCGCGTTGCCGACCATCGGGGTGACCGCGGGGATGAAGAAGACGACGCGGTAGAACCGGCGGCCCTTGATGCGCGGCGAGATCCAGGCGGCGAGGCCGAGGGAGACGACGATGTTGATGGGCACGTACAGCACCACGAAGATCAGGGTGTTGATCAGCGCGGTGCGGAAGGTCGTGTCGCTCATGAGCTCGCTGTAGTTGCCGAGCCCCAGGAAGGACGGCGAGCCCAGCACCGGCCAGTCGAACAGGCTCATGGCGAGCGAGGCGAAGACCGGGAAGAGCGTGAACGCCAGGAAGCCGATGGCCCCGGGGGTCAGGAACGGGATGGCCGACTTCCCGTCCCCCTTGCGGTAGCCCTGCGGCGCACCGCGCCGCCCGACGGCGGCGGTGTCCCCCGCCACGACGATGGGTGTCGTCACCGCCACGTCGTCCTCCTCCGCGCGGGTCGGGCCGTCACTTGGCGCCGCTCTGCGCCTGCACCCGGCTGACCAGGTCGGCGACGGTGCTGTCGCCGTTGTAGGCCGAGACCGCGTACCGGTTGAACGTGTCGTTCACCTGGGTCCAGGTGGCGGTGGTCCGGAAGGGGATGGAGTTCTCGATGGAGAAGTCCATGACCTCCTTGGCCGCGTCGAGCTTGTTGCCCTCGTACCAGGCGCTCTGCTGCGCGGTCCGGGAGGGGAACGCCCGGCCCTGGGTGCCCAGGTACTCCTCGGCCTCGACGCCCGTGAGCACGGCGATGGCCTTCTTCGCGCGCTCCGGGTCCTTGCACGCCGTCGAGACGCCGAAGCCCGAACCGGCGGTCACGGTCCTCGAGCCCGACGCGCCCGCGGGCATGGGGGCGATGCCGACCTCGAACTTGGCGGTCGAGCGGGCGTTGATGAGGCTCCACGGGCCGTCGATGGTCATGGCCGCGTTGCCGGAGAGGAACTGGTTGGTGTTGGCCGCGGCGGTGTTGGCCGCTGGCACGGGCGGCGCGACCTTCTCCTTGGTGATGAGGTCGGCGTACCACTGCAGCGTCTGCTTCCACGCGTCGTTGTCGATGTCGAGCTCACCGGCGTCGTTGACGGCCGCCACCCCGTGCTGGCTGAGGACGAAGGGCAGCACCGCGTCGATGGCGCTGGCGGGGTTGAAGCCGTAGAACGCCCCCTTCGTGAGGGCCTTGGCCGCCGTCAGGAAGTCGTCCTGCGTCCAGCCGATCGCGGGCTCCGGCAGCCCGGCGGCCTGGAAGGCGGTCCGGTTGTAGAAGATGACCGAGGGGCCGAAGTCGTACGGCAGCGCGACGAGCTTGCCGTTGACCTTCATGCCGTCGTAGATGCTGGAGTCGAAGTCGGCGGGGTTCACCCCCATGGCCTCGAGGCTGTCGTCGAGCGGCACCAGCAGCTGTTGGAACTGCGGGGCGCGCTGGGCCTGCATGCCGACGATGTCGGCGGAGTTCCCGCTCGCGGCCTGCGACGTCAGCTTGGTCCAGAAGTCGTTGAAGGTGCTCGTCTGGAACGTGAGCTTCGTGGTGGCGTCGGCCTTCGTGACCAGGTCCCCGACGTACTTCCACGCGTCCGCCTCGGCGTTCGAACCGGACCACATGTACCAGGTGAGGGCGCCGGTCGAGGACGCCCCTCCGGAGTCCCCGCCGCCGCACGCGGCGAGGGCCAGGGCCGCGGCGGACGCGCCGGACATGCCCAGGAGGCGGCGGCGGGTGATGGCGGAACTGCTGGAGGGGGACATCTCGCTCCTCGATGACGTCGTCGTCATCCGCTCTCGGGACGTCGAGGGCGGCGGGCTGAGGCTCAGCACCTCAGATGTCAGAGTGGACCACCGGCGCGCGCGGCTGTCAACGACATCCCGGCGGTTCCACCCGGGACGACGCCGACGGGAAGGCGCTGTCCAGTCGTCCCCCAGGAAGAAGCGTTGTGACGCAATGGATCCGTGGCCTCGTGGTGGGCTGCGGACGGCGTCCGGGTCACGGTCCGGTCGCGGCCAGGTCACCGCTCTTGCGAGCCGGGGGCGCGGAGGGAGAGGATGGAGTCATCAGAGGTCTGCGGCGACGACGCCGCGAAACCTCCCGCCCGGTGGTCGACCGCCGCACCGGGCCCGCCGCCCCCGAACCCCGTGAGGCCCGCCGTGCCAGAACCGACCGCCGCCTTCCCGCGCCGGACCGTCCACCTCGACTTCCACAACGGGCCGCTGATCCCCGGCATCGGCGCCGACTTCGACCCCGCGACCTTCGCGCAGCCCTTCGTGGACGCGGCCGTCGACAGCGTCACCGTCTTCGCCAAGTGCCACCACGGCCTCCTCTACTACGGGACCGACCGCCCCGAGCGCCACCCCGGCCTGGCCCCCGACCTGGACCTCCTCGCCGGTCAGGTCGAGGCGCTGCACGCGGCCGGCATCCGCGCGCCCATCTACCTCAGCGTGCAGGTGGACGAGTGGGCCGCTCGTGAGCACCCCGAGTGGGTGGCGCTGGACGACGAGCAGCGGATGGTGAAGTGGGGCGGCTCCGCGTACACCGCCGGCTGGCACGTGCTGGACATGTCCAGCCCGTACGCCGACCACCTCGCCGAGCAGGTCGAGGAGGTCGTGCGGCGCTTCGCCCCGGTGGACGGGGTGTTCCTGGACATGTGCTGGGACCAGCCCAGCAGTTCCCGGTGGGCCCACGACGGCATGCGCCGCGCGGGTCTGCGGCCGGCCGACGCGGAGGACCGGAAGCGCTACGCGCGCAGCAACGCCCTCGCCTACATGCGCCGCTACCGCGACCTCGTCGAGAAGGCGCTGCCCGACGACGCGGTGCAGGGCGTCTGGTTCAACTCCCGGCCGAAGACGAACCTCGCGCAGGAGCACCGGCTGCTGCGCCACGTGGAGGTGGAGGGCCTGCCGACGGGCGGCTGGGGCTACACCTACCTGCCCTACGTCGCGCGGTTCGTGCGGCCACTGGGCCTGCCGACGCTCAGCCACACCGGGCGCTTCCACGAGAGCTGGGGGGACAACGGCGGGTTCAAGCCGCAGGCCGCGATGGACTACGAGTGCAGCCAGATCCTGTCGCTGGGCCTCACCAACGGCGTCGGGGACGTCCTGCCGCCGCGCGGCGTCCCCTCACCGGCCGCCTACCAGCGGATCGGGCACGCGTTCCGGCACGTGCGCGACTGCGAGCCGTTCCTCGAGGGCGGGACGTCCGTGGCCGAGGTCGCCCTGCTCGTCGACCCCGAGCTCGGCGACGCCCCCGGCCCCAGCGGCACGGGCGCGGTGCGGGCCCTGCAGCAGCTGCGCCAGCAGTTCGACGTGGTCCCGCCCGCCTCGGACCTGTCGGCCTACCGCGTCGTCGTGGTGGGGGAGAGCACCGCCGTGACCCCCGAGGTGCGCGCGGGGCTCGAGGCGTTCCGCGCGGCCGGCGGAGCCGTCGTGCTCGTGGGTGCGGCCCTGCGCGGGACGGACGGCGAGCCGTCGCTGGCGGACCTGCCCGTGGACCTGCACGGCCCCTCGGAGCACCCGGTGGTGTTCGTGCACCGCGAGGGCTCGTGGGCCGACGGCCTCGCCGCGGACGTCGTGCTGCCGGTGCGGCCCGAGCGGGCGACCGCCCGCGCCGGCGCCCGCGTGCTGGCGAGGGTGGCCCTGCCGTACGTCGACCGGGACTGGGACACGTTCAGCGGCCACGCCTACGCCCCCGTGGGCTCCGTGACCGACGACGTCCTCGTCGCGGTCGGCGACCGGGTCGTGGCCGTCGCGGCCCCGCTGTTCGAGGCGTTCGCCGCCCACGGGCACGAGCAGCACCGCGAACTCCTCGGCGAGGCCCTCGACGCGGTCCTGCCGCAGCCCCTGGTGCGGGCCGGCGGTCCCCGGCACCTCGAGACCACCGTGGTGCGGACGCCGTCCTCGACGGTGGTGCACCTGCTCAGCTACGTGTCCTCCCGCGAGACCCCGAAGCTGGACCTCGTGCACGACGCCTTCCCGCTCGTCGGCGCGGAGGTGTCCCTGCGCACCGACGCGGCACCCTCCCGGGTCCACCTCGAACCGGCCGGGCAGGACCTCGACGTCACGTGGGCCGACGGCCGCGCGCACGTCTCGGTCACCACGACCGACGGGCACGCGATGGTCGTCTTCGACGACTGACCCGCGCCCGCGTCAGCCCGCGGTGCGCAGGAGGAACTCCGTCTCGGTGTCCCGCCCCATCGTGGGGTCGGGCGCCGGGAGGGGGTCGTGGCTCTCCACGGTGTCCTCGACGCGGACCGGTTCCGGCAGCCTGCGGAACCGCTGACGCGGGTCGTGCGCGGTGTGCTCCGGTCTCACGGCGGTCTCCTCCTCCTCGGCCGGGGAGGACCCGACTGGAGGCCATCGTCCTCCCGGTGTGCGGCCAGGTCCAGGGGTCCGCGAGCGAGCCCCTGGACCTGGGGGCGCGGTCAGTCGAAGTCCGTCCGGCCGTCGGTCAGTTCCCGGCTGATGTCCAGGTGCCCGGCGTGGCGCGCCGACTCCTGCACGAGGTGCAGCAGGATCCAGGCCAGCGTCGGCCGGACGCCCGTGCCGCCGTAGTCCCGCGCGGAGACCGTCGAGGGAGGACTCCCCCGGAACACGCGCAACGAGTGCTCGTGCTCCTGGCGGTAGAAGCTGCGCAGGTGTTCGCCCGTGTCGTCGGGCGTCACCTCCCACTCCTGCTCCGCGCTGCCCGGCCAGCTGAAGTCGACGTCGTCGCCTTCGAACACGTGACGCACCCAGTACCGGCGCGTCGCCGCCGAGTGCTTCACCAGTCCCAGCGCCGACCAGCCGGACGGGACGACGGACCTCCTCAGCTGCAGGTCGTCCAGACCGTCGAGGCGCCGGAGGAGGACGCTCCCGCACCAGTCGAGGTAGTCGACGGCCAGGCTGACGACGTCCGGTCCGCGTGGGTCCGGTTCACCGGCGAAGGGCATGTGGTCAGGTTGCCAGAGCGCCGTGCCGAGGTCCTCGTCGACGACACCGACGCGGGCGTCCGGCGGACCGGCTGAGGTGAGCACCTCAGTCCGTCCGAGGGGCGCCGGCCGTGAACTCGGCGACGTGCGCGGCGATCCATCGGGCGTCGCGGCGGTACAGGTCCGCGTGCCCGGCCAGCTCGTCCTGACCTGCCGCGTGGCGGGCGGCGGTGAACGCCGCGAGGTCGTCCAGGCGGCGCACCGCCGTCGCGACGACGTCGTCGACGCGGACGGGGGACCCGTAGGCCTCGCACAGCACCCGCAGGCGCCGGGCCCGTTCGGCCGTGGAGGTCGCCGGGACGTCCGGGTTGGCCGGATCGGTCAGCGGCACGAGGCGGTAGGCCAGGTACGCCAGGTCCCACGCGCGCGGTCCGGGGGAGGCGGTGTCCCAGTCGACGAGGCCCGTGAGACGTTCGTCCCGGAACACCATGTTGTAGGGCGCGGCGTCGTTGTGGCAGACCACCTCGGCCGGCTCGTGCACCGGCAGCTGCCAGACCGCGCCGGAGGAGTCGAAGTCGGCGCCGGCCCGGTGCAGCTGCGCGAGAAAGCCCGCGGCCGTGACGAGGACGTCCTCGTCCCAGACGTACGCCGGCAGCGGGTACTGCGGCACCTCGCCGGGCAGGTGGGACAGGACGTCGCGGCCCTCCTCGTCGGTGCCGAGCGGCGTCGGCACCCAGGTCACGCCCTGCCCGTGCAGGTGCCGCAGGAAGCGCTGGACCGTCGGCGTCCACGGACCCGGCGGCCGGCGGACCGTGTCCCCGACGCGGACGGCGCCGCCCATGGTCCCCCCGGTGAGCACTTCTTCCTCGAGCCGGTCGTCGTCCACGTCACGATCGTCTCCGGTCACCCACGCCAGGGCAACGTGGTTTCCCCACGGTCGCAGGATCAGCAAGTCACGTTGCGCTGCAACGGGTGAGCTTGTCGCGGCGTTCGAACGCCCGTACGATGGGGTCATGTCCTCCACCGTTCCCGACCTCACTGCCGCAGCGGTTCCCGCCGCCCCGCGCGGGGTCGTGGAACAGCTGAAGCGTGACGCGGACGCCGCCTCGGCCCGGCTGGTGCTGGGGTTGGCGCAGCGGGTGCGGGAACTGCGCGACTCCGAGCACCCCGACCTGATCGCCCTGAAGGACACGGGGCTGACCGTGGCCGGGCGCCCGGTGGACCTGGTCCACGCCGCCGTGGACCTGGTGACCGCGGAGTTCGCCGACGCCGCGGGCCTGTCGTGGACGGCGGTGCTGGCCGTGGTGTGGGCGGCCTGGTACGACGCCACCGACCGCGGCCCGGTGTGGCAGGCCGTCGCCGAAGGACGGATCACCTCCTCGCAGGCGCACGCGATCCAGAGCCGCGCCGCCCGCCTGGACCGGCGCGTCGCCGCGATCACCGAGGTCCGCGACGACACCGGGCGGCTGATCGACCTGCACGTCGTCGAAGGTGACCCCGTCGTCGACCCCGCCGACCGGCCGGTGGTGCTCGCCCGCTTCCTCGGCGAGGCGATCGAGTGGGCGGCTGACGGGGTGCCGGTCGAGGCGTTGTCGAAGCGCTGCGACCGGCTCATCACCTCACTGACCCCGGGCTACGTCGCGGTGAGCGTGCGCCGGCGTGAGGGCACCCGCGACCTCCAGGTCGAGGGTTGCGAGGACGACGCGTACGCCCACCTCACCGTCGTGCTGCCGCGCGCGGACGCGATCCGGTTGCGGGCGTGGGCCAACGCCGCCGCGGACGCCACCGCGGACGGCACCGCCGACGCTGCGCACGCCGCCGGGATCGCCGACGATCGTGACCACGCCACCCGCGCCAACGACGCCGTGGCCGACCTGCTCCTGGACGGCCTCACCCGGCACGTCCCCGCGGCTAGCGACGCCACCACTCCTGCCGGCAACGGCCAGGCGCCCGTGACCGGCCGGACCCACCGCCCCGCCTCCAGCGTCCAGGTCCACGTCACCGTCGACGCGGCCACCCTCGCCGGCCTCGACGAGCACGACGGCTGGGTCCCCGGCCTCGGCGCCGTCCCCGCCGACGTCGCCCGTGATCTCGCCGGTGACGCCGGCGCCGCGTGGCGGGCCGTGGTCCTCGCCCCCGGCACCCGCGACGTCGTGGACGTCGCCGCCACCGCCTACCGGCCCACCGCCGCGCTGCGGCGGTTCGTGACCGCCCGCGACGACACCTGCCAGGGCCCCGGCTGCCGGGTCGCCGCGATCGACTGCGACCTCGACCACGTCATCGCCTGGCCCGAAGGGGCGTCCACCGCGGACAACCTGCAACCCCTGTGCCGCAGCCA
>NZ_JAAALN010000100.1 GCF_009906795.1 Kineococcus siccus | reverse complement strand
CTCCCCGCCGGCCGGTGACCCCTGGGCGCCGCCGGGTCCCCGCCCCACGGACGGCTTCGCCATCGCCTCCCTGGTCACGGGCATCGTCGGCCTCGGCGTGGTGCCGCTCGCGCTGGGCGTCGTCGCCCTGCAGCGCACCGCCCGCAGCGGGGCCGCGGGCCGGGGCATGGCCGTGGCCGGCATCGTCCTGGGCGCGGTCGGGATCCTCGCCGGGCTGGTGCTCGTCGCGGCGTTCGCGGTCGGTGCGGTCACCGGCCTGACGGCCCTGGCCCGCGAGGCGTCCTCCCCCGGCACCAGCAGCGCCGGCTCGGCGGCCGTCGGCATCGACGACCTCGTCGCCGGGGACTGCTTCGACTACCCAGGCCCCGACGACCCGGAGGACGCGGTCCTCGGCGTGGACTGCGGCGACGAGCACGACGCCGAGGTCGTCGACGTCCTGCCCCTGCCCGGCACGACCTACCCGGGCGACGACGGCGTCGACGCGGCGGCCGACGCCCGCTGCTCGGCGGCCGTCGGGCAGGCCCTGGACGCCGCGGGCGTGGACACGGCGACGCTGGACTACGACTACTTCGCGCCGCTACGCGAGACCTGGGACGCGGGCCTGCACGACGTGCAGTGCCTCGTGACGGCGGTGGGCGACGGCACCCTCACCGGCTCGCTCGGCGAGGGGACCCTCGAGGCACCCGCGCTGCCCGGCCCCACCGTCTGATCGGCCGTTGGTCCGCCCGTACCGGGCGCGGGTTCAGGCGCGCAGGCGCGCGTGCCAGGCCACGGCGGACACGTCGGTGAGCGAGGCGACCTGGTCGACCAGCACGCGCAGCCTCGCCGCGTCGTCGGGGGCCGCGGCGAAGTCCTCCGCGAACGGGGGTTCGAGGGTCTCGGGCGCGCTGCGCAGCAGGGCCTCGAGGAGTTCGCTGAGCAGTTCCCGCTGGCGGGCGTAGAACGGCTGCCGCTCCTGCGCGCTCATGACGAACGTCGCCGCGACACCCTTGAGGACCGCGACCTCGAGCGCCGTCCCGGCCGGCACGACGACGTCGGCGGCGTAGCGGGTGATCGGCCCGTCGCCGTGCGCCGCACGGGTGGCGGCCTGCGCGGCACCGGCGAAGCGGCCGATGAGCTGGCTCGTCATGTCCTTCAGCGCCGCGAGGTGGCGGCGGCCGCCGAACACCTCGCCGGGGCGCTCCGCGGCCCAGAACGGCAGCGCCGCCAAGCGTTCGAGGGTGTCCGCGACCTCGTCGTCGCCGACGCCGGGCACGTACCAGTCGCGCGTGATGGCCGCGACGCGCTGCCGCGTCCCGGGCTGCGCGAGCCACTGCAGCCGCACGTGGCCCGCGACGACCGCGTCCTCCACGTCGTGGACGCTGTAGGCGACGTCGTCGGCGAAGTCCATCACCTGGGCCTCGACGCACGGCCGGTGCGCGGGCGCGCCGTCGCGCAACCAGGAGAAGACTTCGAGGTCGTCGGGGTAGGCGCCGAACTTCGCCGTGGGGCGGGGCGCGTCCCCGGGCGCCCACGGGTACTTGGTGGCGGCGTCGAGGCTCGCCCGCGTGAGGTTCAGCCCGACGGGGCGGCCGTCGTCGGCCACCGTCTTGGGTTCCAGCCGGGTCAGCAGGCGCAGCGTCTGCGCGTTGCCCTCGAACCCGCCGACGTCGCGCGCGATCTGCGCGAGCGCCCGCTCGCCGTTGTGCCCGAACGGCGGGTGCCCCAGGTCGTGCGCGAGGCACGCCGTGTCCACGACGTCGGGGTCGCAGCCGAGCACCGCACCCAGCTCGCGACCCACCTGGGCGACCTCGAGGGAGTGCGTCAGCCGGTTGCGCGTGAAGTCGTCCGTCCCGGGCCCGACGACCTGGGTCTTGGCGGCGAGGCGGCGCAGGGCCGAGGAGTGCAGCACGCGGGCCCGGTCGCGCGCGAACGCGGTGCGGCCGTGCGCCTTCGGCGGTTCCGGCGCCCAGCGCTGAAGGTCCTCCGGGGAGTAGCCCGGGTGGTTCGGCTCAGCCACCGGAGACGGCCAGCTCCGCCTGGCGCACGACCTCGAGGGCCGCGCCCGACAGCTCCCGGTCCTCCAGCCAGCCCTCGGGCAGCGCCACGCGCTGCGGCGATCCGGCTCGCCCGCGCGAACCCTCGGCGGCCTCCCCCGGGTACGGCTGGCTGAGGTCCATGGTGGCGATGAGGTCGTCCAGGGCCGCGAGGGAGTCCACGAGCGCGAGGCGGGCGCGCAGGTCGCCGCCCACGGCGTAGCCCTTGAAGTACCAGGCGACGTGCTTGCGGACGTCGCGGCAGCCGCGCAGCTCGTCGCCGAAGTGCTCGCACAGCAGTTCGGCGTGGCGGCGGATCGTCGCGGTGACCACGTCGAGCCCGGGCCGGTGGCGCTCCGGGCGCCCGGCGAAACCCGCCTCGAGGTCGGCGAACAACCACGGCCGCCCGAGGCAGCCGCGGCCGACGACGACGCCGTCGCAGCCCGTGCGCCGCACCAGCTCCAGCGCGTCCTCGGCGGACCACACGTCGCCGTTGCCCAGCACGGGGACGGTGGTGACGGCGTCCTTCAGACGGGCGATCGCCTCCCAGTCGGCCTGGCCCGAGTAGTGCTGCGCCGCGGTGCGCCCGTGCAGCGCGACGGCGGCGACGCCCTCGGCCTCGGCCGCGCGGCCCGCGTCGAGGTAGGTCAGGTGGTCGTCGTCGACGCCCTTGCGCATCTTGACCGTGACGGGGATCCCCGCCCGGGACGCCTCGCGGACCGCCCCCGCGACGATCGAGCGGAACAGCCCGGCCTTCCAGGGCAGCGCCGCTCCCCCGCCCCTGCGCGTGACCTTGGGCACGGGGCAGCCGAAGTTCAGGTCGACGTGGTCGGCGAGGTCCTCCTCGACCACCATCCGCACCGCGGCCGCGACCGTCACGGGGTCCACGCCGTAGAGCTGCAGGCTGCGGGGCTGCTCGTCGGCGTCGAAGGTGACCAGGCGCATCGACTCGGCGCTGCGCTCCACCAGGGCGCGGGAGGTGACCATCTCGCTGACGTAGAAGCCCTGGCCGTGCTCGCGGCACAGGCGCCGGAAGGCGGAGTTGGTGATGCCCGCCATGGGGGCGAGCACCACGGGGGTCGTGGAGGTGTGGGGGCCGATGCGCAGCGGGCCGACCGCCGGCGCGGGGGTCGCGGGCCCGGCGACGTGCTGCGGGGTGTCGAGGAGGCTCACCCCCCCATCATGACGCTCAGACCGAGGGGCCTGCCGCACGCGCCTCGCGGACGGCCACGAGGGAGCTGCGCAGCTGCTCGATCCAGTCGCCCTCGTGCTGGGCGACGAGGCGGACCGACCAGGCCAGCGCCTCCG
Source organism: Kineococcus siccus (assembly GCF_009906795.1). Classification (GTDB taxonomy): domain Bacteria; phylum Actinomycetota; class Actinomycetes; order Actinomycetales; family Kineococcaceae; genus Kineococcus; species Kineococcus siccus. The sequence goes on along the minus strand of NZ_JAAALN010000100.1, from coordinate 12,240 downwards.
AGCGCGAGCGGGCGATGCCGGCCTCGACGAGGGTGTCGAGCGTGCGGCGCTCGGGCTGGCGCAGCCGGGTCATGACGGGGACGGCGACGGTCGTGAAGAGCGCGCGGGTGTCCCCGCAGTCGACGCCCCAGGCGATCTTGCGGTCGAAGAGCTCCTCGCCCTCCCGGGCGATGCGGATCCGCTGCTCCCGGGTCTCCTCGCGGAACCGGGTCGCGCGTCCGGCCGCGGCTGCGGCGGCGGCCCCCTCGGAGGCTCCCGCCGCGACGTCGGGCGCCTCGAGGCGACCGACGACCACGATCTCCTCGCGGTCGACGGTCACCTCGGGCGCCCCCGTGAACCACTCGCTCGGCAGACGGCCGGCGAACCAGGCTGCGATGTCATCCATTACTTGATTACACGCTTGCAGCACCAATCCGTCAACCGCCTGCCCCGACCGCCGCCCGCGTCAGGCGGCGTCCGGGGCGCGGACCGCGAGCACGGGGCAGGGCGCGTCGAGCAGCACGCGCTGGGCGGTGCTGCCGAGCAGCGCCTTGCGCACGGGTGAGCGGCGGTGCAGGCCCACCACGACGAGCTCCGCACCCGCGGACTCGGCGACGTCGAGGATGACCTCGGCGGCCGTGCCCGAGCCGGCCGAGCGGTGCTCGACGCGGTGCTCGACGCCCTCGGCCGCGAGGCGCTGCTCGACCGCGTCCATGTCGACCTCGTCGGCCGCGGTCGGCCGCGTGAACCCCGCCTCGTCGACGAGGTTGACGACGACGACGGAACAGCCGCGCCAGCGCGCCTGGCGGATCGCCTCGGTCACCGCGAGGAAGCCCGTGCGGTCGGGCACGTAGCCGACCACGACGGTCACGACGCCTCCGCCGCGGCGGGCGGCGGCAGCGCGCCCGTCATGATCCCGACGACCTCGTTCATCTCGTGGTCGCCCGGGCGCACGACGCACGCGCGCCGGCCGAGCCGGTGGATGTGGATCCGGTCGGCCACCTCGAACACCGCGGGCATGTCGTGGCTGATGAGCACGACGGGGATCCCGGTGTCGCGGATGCGCCGGATGAGGTCCAGCACGCCCTTGGACTCGCGCACGCCGAGCGCGGCGGTCGGCTCGTCCATGATGACGACGCGCCGCCCGAACGCGGCCGCGCGGGCCACGGCCACGGTCTGCCGCTGGCCGCCCGAGAGGCTGTCGACGGGCTGCGTGATCGACTGCAGCGTCGTGATGCCCAGCGCGTCCATCTGCTGGCGGGACTGCGCGCGCATCTCCTTCACGTCGAGCATCCGCAGCACCGACCCGAGGGGGCCCTTGCGCCGGATCTCGCGGCCCAGGAACAGGTTCGTGGCGATGTCCAGGGCCGGCGCCATGGCGAGGTCCTGGTACACGGTCTCGATGCCGGCGAGCTGCGCGTCGTGCGGGCTCTTGAAGTGCACCGGCTTCCCGTCGAGGAGGACCTCCCCCGCGTCGGGGACGACGTCGCCCGAGAGCACCTTGATGAGGCTGGACTTGCCCGCGCCGTTGTCGCCGATGACGGCGAGGATCTCCCCGGCCCGCAGGTCGAAGTCGGCCCCGGCCACGGCCGTGACGTGGCCGTAGCGCTTCACGATGCCGCGGGCCTCCAGGACGATGTCGTTCATCGGGCCTTCTTCCGGGTCACGGTGTCGAGCGCCACGGCGGCGATGACGAGGATGCCCGTGACGATGTTCTGGTACAGCGGGTCGATGCCCGCCTGGGTCAGGCCCGACTGCAGGACCAGGACGATGAGCGCACCCAGGTAGCTGCCCAGGACGGTGCCGCGACCGCCGAACAGGCTCGTGCCGCCGATGACGACGGCGGTGATGGTGTCGAGGTTCGCCGTCGGGAACGCGTTCGGCGAGGTGGCCGGGCTGCGCCCGAACGCCTGCAGCGCCGCGAGGGCGTAGAGGACGCCGGCCAGGACGTAGACCGACATCAGCACGCGCTTGGTGTTGATGCCGGTGCGCTTGGCGGCGAGCTCGTTGTTGCCGACCGCGTAGACGTGGCGTCCCCAGGCGGTGCGGGTCAGGGCGTAGTGCAGGACGGCGACGCTGAGCAGCACGACGACGACGCCGAGGGTGATGCGGAAGTAGCCGAACAGGTAGGTGCCGCTGGACAGGAACGTCAGCGGACCGGGCTCGACGACCACCGTCTCCTTCGTGTACAGCCGCGAGGCGGCCTGCAGGATCGTCAGCAGGCCGAGCGTCACGATGAACGGTGGCAACCCCAGCCGGGACACGATCAGACCCGAGACCGCGCCCAGCGCCGCGCACACGAGGAGCCCCACGAAGAGCGCGGGCAGCTGCAGGTTCAGGCTGTCCGCGGCGATCTTCGCGATGACCAGCGTCCCGAGCACCATGATGGCGCCGTTGGCGAGGTCGATGCCGCCCGTCAGGATGATGATCGTCTGGCCCAGGGCCAGCGTCCCCACCACGACCGACTGCTGCAGGATGAGCGAGAAGTTGTTGACGCTGAAGAAGTTGTCCGTCAGCAGCGAGAACACCACGCACGCCAGCACGAGGGCGGCGAGCGGACCGAGCACGGGGTTGCGGAAGACGCGGTCCACGACGGTGACCGCGCGGGTCCCCGACGTGTCGGGGACTCCGGCGGCCTTCGCGCCGGCCGTCTGCACAGATTCGGACATGGGAACCTTCCGGGTCGGAGGGGGTGGGGCGGCACGGCCTCAGCCGCGCCGCCCCACCGCGGGGATCAGGACGCGGAACCCCAGCAGTTCTCCAGGCCCCAGGCGGTGTCCTCGCTCGGCAGGCCCTCGAGCGGCTTGTCGGTGACGAGCTGGACACCCGTGTCGATGTAGCCGGTCGCGGGGACCGTGGGCTTCGTGCCGTCGGCCGCGAACGCCAGGGCGGCCTTGACGCCCTCCTCGGCCATCTTCGACGGGAACTGCATGACGGTCGCCGCGATCTGGCCGTTCTTGACGGCCGTGACGCCCGCGCAGCCGCCGTCGATGGAACCCACGACCACGTCGGCGGTCCTGCCGGCGTTGGACAGCGCCGTCGCGGCGCCGATCGCGGCCGGCTCGTTGATCGTGTAGACGGCGTTGATCTGGCCGTTGGTCTGCAGCAGGTTCTCCATGGCGGTCTGGCCCTTGGCCTGGTCGCCGTTGGTGTCCTGGCGGCCCGCGATCTCCGGGCTGTCGTCGGTGAGGCCCATGCCCTTGAGGAAACCGGCGTGGCGCTGGTCGCCGACGGTGACGCCGGGCTGCAGGTCGAGCATGGCCAGGACGGGCGGCTTGCCCGCCAGCGCCGCCTTCACGTACGCGCCCTGCTGCTCCCCGGCCAGGGTGTTGTCGGTCGCCCAGGTGGCGTCGACGCCCTTGTTGCCGTCCGTCGGGGTGTCGAGCGCGGCGACGAAGATGCCCTGCGCCTGCGCGGCCTCCAGGGTCGGCACGATGGCCGTGGAGTCGTTGGGGGTGATGAGGATCGCCTTCACGCCCGCGGCGATGAGGTTCTCCACGGCGGCGACCTGGCTGTCGTTGTCGCCGTCGGCGGTACCGGCCCGCGCGACGAGTTCCGCGCCACCGGCCTCCGCGGCCGCGGTCGCGGCGTCGCGCATCGAGACGAAGTAGGGGTTCGAGTCGGTCTTGGTGACCAGGCCGATTTTCACGGCCTCGCCCTCGCCGCCACCGGTGGTGCCACCGGTCTGGGTGTCGGAGCACCCGGCGAGCGCGGTCGGGACCGCGAGCAGGACGGCGGCCGCGGCCAGGGTTCGGGCGGTGCGCTTGGTGACGTTCATGGAGTTTCCTCTCGGGAGCTCACGTGCTGCGGTCGTGTCCGGGACGACGGCCTGGGCGAGACGTGGCGGCGGGACTCGTGGGCTGGCTCGTGGGCTGACGGATCGTCGGGCGCGTCGCGAGATCGGCGTGCTGGCGAGCCGGACGGCTGGTGCTCCTTCGCGACGAGGTGCCCGGCGCCTCGGTCGCGCTGCTCTGCCCGACCGGGTGCCGCCGACCATAGACGCGTCACCCACCGTGAGGCAAGCGCTTGTCCAGATCGTGACAAGGGGTTGCGCAAGCGCTTGTCGCCGGGTGACGATCAGCTCCGGACCGCGGATGAGGAGAACGTCGATGGCGACGATGGCCGACGTCGCGAGGCTGGCCGGGGTGAACCCCTCGACGGTCTCGCACGTCCTGAACGGCACGCGCAACGTGAGCGGCCCCACCCGGCAGCTGGTCCTCGACGCGATCGCGGCCACGGGCTACCGCCCCAACGCCCTGGCCCGCTCGCTCGCGACGTCCAGCACCACCACGCTCGGCCTCGCGAGCCGCTTCGTGTCGAACCCCCACTTCGCCGACCTCGTGCGGGTCATCGAGTCCGAGGCCCGCGCGGCGGGGTACACGCTCGTCCTGGCCGACACCCACGACGAGGCGGGCGAGGAGCTGCGGGCGGTGGGGCAGCTGGTCGACCGGCAGGTCGACGGCGTCCTGCTGGCCCCGTCCGCGGCGGCCGACGAGCACGCGCTGCCGTTCCTCGCCGCGCACGGCGTCGCGGTCGTCCTGCTCGACCGGTTCGCGAGCGCCGACGTCGACCAGGTGGCGCCCGAGAACACCGAGGCCACGGCACTGCTGACCCACCACCTCGCCGACCTCGGCCACCGCCGCGTCGCCTTCGTCGAGGGGCTGGCCGGCCTCAGCTCCACCACCGAGCGGCGGGCGGGCTACGAGCGGGTCGTCGCGCAGCGGGGCCTCGCGGCGGACCCGGCGCTCGTGCTGCGCGGGCACAGCGAGGCCGACGCGGCGCAGGCCGCGGTCCAGGAGGCCTTCGCGCGGGCCGAGCGGCCCACCGCCGTCGTCGTCGGCAACAACGCCATGACGGTGGGGGCGCTGCGCGGCCTGCGCCGGCTCGGGCTGCGGGTGCCGACCGACGTCGCGCTCGTCGCCTACGACGACCCGGAGTGGGCCGACATCGTGGAACCCCGCCTGACGACCATCGCGCAGGACGTGCCCGGGATGGCCCGCCGCGCGGTCGGCCTCGTGCTGGAGCGGATGGGCGATCCCGGGCTCCCCGCGCGCCGCGAGCGCATCGTCCCCGCCTTCCGGCACCGGACGTCCTGCGGCTGCCCGTGACCCGCAGGGCGAGGGTGACGGAGGTCACGAGGAAGTCTGCCGTCACGGCACCTTGTCAGGCCGCGCACAGGGGCCCACAGTGCTCCCTGCGCATCGAGAACCGGGGCGCGTCAACCCACCTGCAGAGCGGACACCCCCCATGCGCACCCCCTCCCTCGTCGCGCGAGCCGTCACGGCCCTCAGCCTCGTCGCGGCCGGTCTCGGCACCGCGGTCGTCACCGCCGCACCCGCGAACGCCGCCGTCTGCGCCGACGTCGACGTGTCCTTCGCCCGCGGCACCGGTGAGCCGGCCGGTCTGGGCATCGTGGGCCGCCCGTTCACCACCGCGCTGACCAGCGGCCTGAGCGGGTACACCGTCAACGTGTACCCCGTGAACTACGGCGCCGCGGCCAGCCAGAGCACCGCCGGCGCGGGCGCCACCGACATGAGCAACCACATCTCCAGCGTCGCGGCCGCGTGCCCGGGCACGCGCTTCGTGATCGGCGGCTACTCCCAGGGCGCGACCGTCACCGACATCGCCCTCGGCATCCGCACGGCCACCGGCGGCTCGGGCACCCCGATCCCCACCGCCCTGCGCAGCCGCGTCGTCGCGGCCGTCGTGTTCGGCAACCCGCTGGGGCTGCAGCGCCAGACCATCGCCGAGGCCGCTCCGGACTTCGCCACCAAGTCCCGCGACTACTGCAACTCCAGCGACAGCGTCTGCGGCCGCTACCAGGCGAACGGGACGGGCGGTCACACCAGCTACGCGAGCAACGGGGCCACGACGGCCGGGGCCCAGTTCGCCGCCGGCCTGGTGACGGCCTCCGGTGCGCCGGGCACGGGCGGCGGGACCACGCCCACGCCGACGCCGACCCCCACGCCGACCCCCACGCCGACCGCGGCCTGCGTCCGGGCCAGCACCCAGGCCCAGGTGGACGCGGACCGCGCCGTCAGCGTCTTCAACCGCGCCTACGCCCGCGGCACGCGCGACAGCCTCGGCACCACGAGCCGGTTCAACATCGTCTCGCTGCGCCAGACCGGGACCGACTCCTGGACGCTCGTCTCCGCCTGCTGAGCCGCCCGCCGGGGGTCACAGGAGCCAGCCGTGGCCCTCGGCGAGCCGGACGGCCTCGGCACGGGTGCGGGCACCCGTCTTGCCGATCGCCGCGGACAGGTGGTTGCGGACCGTGCCCTCGCTGAGGCCGAGGGCGTGCGCCAGGTCGGCGGCCGTCCCGCCGTCCCGCGCGGCGCAGAGGACCTCGCGCTCGCGGGCCGTCAGCGGTGAACCTCCGCTGACGAGGCTCTCCGCCGCGAGGGCCGGGTCGACGACGCGCAGGCCGGACGCGATGCGGCGCACGGCGTCGGCCAGCTCCCGCGCCGGGGTGTCCTTCACGACGAACCCCGACGCGCCGGCCTCCATGGCGCGGCGGAGGAACCCGGGCCGCCCGAACGTCGTGACGATGCAGACCCGCGTCGCGGGGACGGCGCGGCGCAGCGCGGCCGTCGCGGCGATCCCGTCGAGCCCGGGCATCTCGATGTCCAGGAGCGCGACGTCGGGCCGGTGCTCGCGGGCCGCGGCGACGACGAGGTCGCCGCGGTCGACCTCGGCGACCACCTCGAGGTCGGGTTCGAGGGACAGGAGCGCGGCGAGCGCCCCCCGCACGAGCGCCTGGTCGTCGGCGAGCAGCAACCGGATCACGGTGGCCCCAGGCTGACCCCGAGGCGGAACCCGCCCTGCGCCGAGCGCCCGACGGTGAGGGCCCCGCCCGCGCGCTGCACGCGGTCGGCGAGCCCGCCGATGCCGTGCCCGTCCCCCGCCCCGGGCCGCGGGCCCGTGCCGTCGTCGCAGACGGCCACGGAGGACGCGGTCAGCTCGATCCAGCAGTGCCGGGCGCCGGAGTGCCGCACGACGTTGGTCACGCCCTCGCGCACCACCCAGCCGAACAGCTCGCTCGTCTCCTCCGCCACCTCGTCGACGGCCCCCGGCAGGTGCGCCTCGACGCCGGCCGCGGCCAGGGCCTGCCCGGCCGCGGCCAGCTCGGTCGCCACGGTCACCTCCCGGAACCCCTCGAGCGCGGACCGGACGTCGGCGAGCGCCGTGCGGGCCAGCCGCTCGACGTCGGCCACCTCGGTGGCCGCCCGCGCCGGGTCGAGCTCCAGCAGCCGCCCGGCGAGCTCCGCCTTGAGCGTGATGACGGTCAGGGAGTGCCCGAGCAGGTCGTGCAGGTCGCGCGAGAACCGGCCGCGCTCCTCGGCCACGGCGAGGCGGGCCAGGTCCTGCTGGGCCACCGCGAGCTCGCGGCCGCGGCTGATCATGCGGGAGACGCCGTAGACGGCGACGCTCGCGAGGACGGTGCCGGCGGCGGTGCCCGTCACGCCCTCCCAGCCCGGCACCAGGCGGGCGGCCAGCAGCAGCCCGACCGTGACGAGGACGACGACGACCCCGGCGACGCGCAGCGAGACCGCGAAGGCCGCGTAGGCGCAGACGAAGACCAGGGCGTTGGCGGCGGAGGACCCGGCGGCCGGCTCCACAGCGGCCGCGAGCACGAGCAGCAGGGCGATGCCGCCCGTCGCCTCGCGTCGCGAGGCGCCCAGGGTCCCGGTGGAGCGGCCGTACTGCCACCGGCGCCAGAGGACGACGTAGGCGACGCCGAACGCCGCGGTGCTCGTCGTGCCCAGGACGGCGAGCGCGCGGTCGGGGTTGCGCAGCGAGTCCTCGAAGGGCTCCACGAGGAACAGCAGCCAGACGGCCGCGAACACCCACCCGTAGCGCCAGCGCGGGAACAGCATCGGCGCGACGGGCGGGGCGGAGGCCACGGCAGGACTCTGCCAGAACTCCCGTCCCGCCCCGGCCGCGTCGCTCACACCCGCTGGGTGTCGCGGCGGAACAGCAGCGCGGACGCCGCGACGAACACGACCGTCCAGGCCACGACGTTGACGACGGCGCCGAGCACGGCCCCGCTGCCGGTCAGGACGTGGTGGGCCAGGACGCCCACCCCGTAGGCCGGGGTGAAGGACGCCACGGTCTGCAGCGTCGGGGAGAAGAAGTCCAGCGGGACGAAGAGCCCGCCCAGCATCGCGAACAGCGCCAGCACGGGCCCGAGGACCTGCATGGTGTTCTCCGACGGCAGCAGGTACCCCATCGCCAGCCCGAAGGCCGCGAAGACGAGCGAGCCGAGCCACGCGAGGACGCCCCCCACGACCCAGGCCCGCACCGGGGCCCGCGCCCCCGTGACGGCGCCGAGCAGCAGCTGGACGGCGACGGGCACCACGGCGACGACCGCCGCGGCGACGACCTTCGTCGCGACGTAGGTGACGGGTCGCAGCGGGGTGAGCCGCAGCTGCCGGCTCCACCCCCCGGCCCGTTCGACGGCCACCGACGCCCCCACGCTCGTGGCGGCGACCATGGCCCCGTACACGGCGAAGCTCAGCATCGCGTACGCCCGGTCGGCGCCGGTCTCCTGCGAGACGCCGAAGGCGAAGTAGAACGCGACGGGCATGACGAGGGTGAACACCACGGTCCGCCGGTTGCGCAGGACCCGGCGCACGTCCAGCCGCAGGTAGGTCGGGTTCAGCACGGCGCGCGGCACCTCGGTGCCCGCGGGCCGCTGCAGCGTGGTGGTCATCGCGCGTCCTCCGTCGTCGTCGTCGTGGTCGTGGCCGTGGTCGTGGTGGGGGTGGTCAGGGCGATGAACGCGTCCTCGAGGCCGCGGGAGGTGATCTCGACGTCGCGGGCCGGGCTGCGGGTCAGGAGGAAGCGGGCGACGGCGTCGGAGTCGGAAGCCCGCACGAGGACGGTGTCGCCCGTGACCTGGACGTCGTCCACACCCGGCACCGCGGCCAGGTCCTCCGGGCGCACCCCCGGCCACGTGGCGCGGACGGTGCGCCCCGTGGACAGCGCCTTGACCTCCGCGGCCGTGCCGTCGGCGACGACGCGCCCGCCCGCGACGAGGACGATGCGGTCGGCGTAGGCGTCGGCCTCCTCGAGGTAGTGGGTCGCGAAGAGCACCGTGCGGCCGCGGCCGGCGTCGTCGCGGATCGCGGCCCAGAAGGCGCGGCGGCCCTCGACGTCCATGCCGGTCGTGGGCTCGTCGAGCACGAGCAGGCGTGGGTCGGGCAGCAGCGCCATCGCGAAGCGCAGCCGCTGCTGCTGCCCCCCGGAGCACTTGGCGACGCGGCGGTCGGCGATGTCGGCGATGCCCGCCCGGCGCAGCACGACGTCGACGGGCTGGGTGCGCGGGAACAGGCTCGCGGTGAGTTCCACGGTCTCCCCCACCGTGAGGTCCTTGAGGAGGCCGCCGGTCTGCATGACGGCCGAGACCCAGCCGTTCGCGACGGCCGCGCGCGGGGTGGTGCCGCAGATGCTGACGGTCCCGCCGGTGGGCTGCGAGAGCCCCAGCAGCACGTCGATGGTGGAGGTCTTCCCGGCCCCGTTGGGGCCGAGGAACGCGACGACCTCACCGGGCTGGACCACGAGGTCCAGCCCGTCGACGGCGCGCACGGAGCCGAAGTGCTTGGTCAGTCCGGACAGGTGCACGGCCGGCGCGGCACCCGCCGCGACGACCTCGACGGACGGGGTGAACGACGGAGCGCTGGAGGTGGTGTCCATGCCGACGACCCTGTCGGCATGGCGGTGCGTGGGCGTGGCCCCGTCGTCACGTCGCGGCCATGACGGATGTCACGGCCGACGGCCCCCCGCGGGGGGCCGCCCGCCGGACCCCGGCCGCGGTGGACGTCAGGCGCCGACGAGGCGGGCCCCCAGCCAGGAGGTGACCTGCGTGAGCCCGACCCGCTCCTGGGCCATGGAGTCGCGGGAGCGGATCGTCACGGCCTCGTCCTCGAGGGTGTCGAAGTCGACCGTGATGCAGAACGGCGTCCCGACCTCGTCGTGGCGGCGGTAGCGGCGCCCGATCGCGCCGGCGTCGTCGAACTCCACGTTCCAGGACCGGCGCAGCTCCGCGGCGAGGTCGCGCGCCTTCGGCGACAGGGACTCGTTGCGCGACAAGGGGAAGACGGCCGCCTTCACGGGGGCGAGACGGTGGTCCAGGCGCAGGACGGTCCGCTTGTCCACGCCGCCCTTGGTGTTCGGCGCCTCGTCCTCGGAGTAGGCGTCCACGAGGAACGCCATGAGGGAGCGGGTCAGGCCCGCGGCGGGCTCGATGACGTAGGGCGTCCAGCGCTCGCCCTTGGCCTGGTCGAAGTACGACAGGTCGACGCCGGACTCCTTCGCGTGCGTCGAGAGGTCGTAGTCGGTGCGGTTGGCGATGCCCTCGAGCTCGCCCCACTCCGAGCCCGTGAACCCGAACCGGTACTCGATGTCCACGGTGCGCTTGGAGTAGTGCGACAGCTTCTCGGGCGCGTGCTCGTAGAAGCGCAGGTTGTCCGCCGCGACGCCCAGGTCGGTGTACCAGCGCATCCGCTCGGCGAGCCAGTACTCGTGCCACTCCTCGTCGGTGCCCGGCTCGACGAAGAACTCCATCTCCATCTGCTCGAACTCGCGGGTGCGGAAGATGAAGTTGCCGGGCGTGATCTCGTTGCGGAAGCTCTTGCCGATCTGGCCGATGCCGAACGGCGGCTTCTTGCGCGCGCTGCCCATGACGTTGGCGAAGTTCACGAAGATGCCCTGGGCCGTCTCGGGGCGCAGGTAGTGCAGCCCCTCCTCGTTGTCCAGCGCGCCCAGGTACGTCTTCATCAGCCCCGAGAAGTCGCGGGGTTCCGTCCACTGCCCGCGCAGGCCGGTGTCCGGGTCCACGACGTCGGCGAGGCCGTTCTCCGGCGGGTGCCCGTGCTTGGCCTCGTAGGCCTCGAGCAGGTGGTCGGCGCGGTAGCGCTTGTGCGTCACGAGCGACTCGACCAGCGGGTCGGTGAACACCGCGACGTGGCCCGAGGCCTCCCACACGCGGCGGGGCAGGATGACGGCGGAGTCGAGGCCGACGACGTCGTCGCGGCTGGAGACCATCGTGCGCCACCACTGGCGCTTGATGTTCTCCTTCAGCTCCACGCCGAGCGGGCCGTAGTCCCACGCGGACCGGGTGCCGCCGTAGATCTCCCCGCTGGGGAAGACGAACCCCCGGCGCTTGGCGAGGTTGGTGACGGCGTCGAGGCGGGACGCGGACTGCTGTGCCACGGGAGGCTCCATCCGGCTGGGTGTCGGCGGCGGGCTCCGCCGGCCGGCGGAGTGGGGACCGAGGCTACGCGCCGGCGGGCCGGCCGGTGGCCCGGGTTCTCGCCGGGCCCTCCAGGGGTGGGGGTGCCGTAGAGTCGCGGGCGTCGGGACACCACGTCCGGCGACGCGAGGAGAGGACCCCCCATGACCGCGGTGCAGCGCCGTTCCACCAAGCAGCGCTCGGCGGTCTCGGGCCTGCTCGACGAGGCCGACTCGTTCCTCTCCGCCCAGGACGTGCACGCCCGGCTGCGCCAGCGCGGCGAGGCCGTGGGCCTGGCGACCGTCTACCGGGCCCTGCAGGCCCTCGCGGAGGACGGTGACGTCGACGTCCTGCGCACCGACGACGGCGAGTCGGTCTACCGCCGCTGCAGCACGGGCCACCACCACCACCTGGTGTGCCGCCGCTGCGGGCGCACCGTCGAGGTCGAGGGCCCGACCGTGGAGACCTGGGCCCGCCGGGTCGGCAGCGAGCACGGGTTCACGGCCGTCGAGCACGTCGTCGAGGTCTTCGGCGTGTGCGCGCCCTGCAGCGCCGCCGAGCAGGCCTGACACCGCCTCCGGGCACCGCCTCCGGGCCCGCCGCCCGCGAGGCCGACGCGCCGTGACGGACCGCTCGTGGCCGCGACGGCGAGTGACGGACGATAATCTCCGTGCGCACGCCCATCTGACGACACCGGGAGACCACCGTGAACCGCACCGAACTGATCACCGCCCTCGCGCAGCGCAGCGGCGTGACCCAGTCCGACGCCGACTCCGTCATCAACGCCCTGGGCGACGTCCTCGTCGACGCCGTGGGCCGCGGTGAGGACGTCCGCCTGCCCGGTCTCATGACCGTGGAGCGCGTCGAGCGCGCCGCCCGCACGGGCCGCAACCCGCGCACCGGGGAGACCCTCGAGATCGCCGCCTCCTACGGCGCCAAGCTCACCCCGGGCTCCAAGCTCAAGGCCGCGGCCAGCGGCAAGGAGTGAGACCGGGCGCGGGGCCGCAGCCGCCGCCCCGCGCCACCCC